>NZ_CP123961.1:2082500-2186791 GCF_036327415.1 Bartonella grahamii subsp. shimonis | reverse complement strand
TTTTGCAACTGTCTTTGGTTTGGTGCATTGGGGTTTGGTGCATCTGGGTGTCAAGAGTATGCCTGTGGCGGGGCAAGTGTTCTTAAAGGCGGTCATGTTTTGTTGCATGGTGGGCTTTATCCTGTGGCTTGCTGCTGTGGGCGTCAGAGATATGGATAGCATAAGGGCGGTATTCTTAAAGGGATTGCTCTTGTCTGTATTGTTGAAAGTGCTCTTGGGGTTCTTTATACGCGAGCAAGGTGATACGGTTTTACAGAGGTTGTTGCGTGCTTTGAATTTTGTGCTGTTTTGCTGCATTTTGGCACTAATCCTTTTTTTTACCCGTCTGGGAGCAGAGAATCTAGGGTTGAGCTGGCTTTGGTTCTCGAATGAGAGGGTGTTTCCCTGCATTATTGGATTTCTTTCTCCTTTGATTTATCAGGGGGTAAGGTCTGCGCGTGTTCTATGGGCTTGGTTCTTGAGGTAGGTAGTGTTTTCTTGCCTTTTTATTGTTGTTGTTATTTGTACTTATAGGCTTTTCAAGCGCTTCGATATTCCATGGTGGCGGGTGGCGTTTTATTGTGTATTTCCCTCTTTTTGAAGGAAGTGCTGCTTTATTGAAGGAAGTGCTGTTTTACGGCATTTTAGGAGTCGTCCTTTTTTTGGGCTCTTTTAGGGGATGGAGAGTATGGACATACCGTGGGGGCTTTTGTCCTTGATAGGGATTGTTTTTGCTGCCCTGTTGGAGTGGTTTTTGATTTTGCATATGGGGGGGTGGCAAGATGGGGTGGTAACGCGTTGTTTGTGGCTATTGAAGGGGTTGGTGTTTTGCGCCATTGGCTTAGAGCGATCCTTTTTTTTACCCGTCTGGGAGCAGAGAAACTAGGGTTGAGCTGGCTTTGGTTCTCGAATGAGAGGGTGTTTCCCTGCATTATCGGATTTCTTTCTCCTTTGATTTATCAGGGGGTAAGGTCTGCGCGTGTTCTATGGGCTTGGTTCTTGAGGTAGGTAGTGTTTTTTGCCTTATGGGTATGATCTTTAATGTGCTTGCTGTGAGGGGTATTTGATGTCGAACGATTTGTTTTTTTTGCTGTTGTTGGTGTTTTCCTACCTTTTTATTGTTGTCGTTATTTGTACTTATAGGCTTTCCAATCGCTTCGATATTCCTTGGTGGCGGGTGGCGTTTTATTGTATTTTTGGTATTTCCCTCTTTTTGAAGGAAGTGCTGTTTTACTGCATTTTAGGAGTCGTCCTTTTTTTGGCTCTTGAGGGAATGGAGAGTATGGACATACCGTGGGGACTCTTGTCCTTGATAGGGATTGTTTTTGCTGCACTGTTGGAGTGGTTCTTGATTTTGCATATGAGGCGGCGGCAAGATGGGGTGGTAACGCGTTGTTTGTGGCTATTGAAGGGGTTGGTGTTTTGCGCTGTTGTTGGAGCGATCTTTTTTTGTTTGCGTTTGGGAGCAGAGCATATGGGGTTGGGCTGGCTTTGGTTGTCGAAGGATTGGGTGTTTTTTATCATTTGTGGATTTATCCTTCCTGTCGTTTATGTGGGAGCAAGGCGTGCGCGTGTGAAGGCGGAGACGTTTTTTAAGAGAGTGGGGTTTATGGAGCATTAAAGATAACGTCGAGGGAATGATTGTTCAAAAGAACAGCGATAGCGGTAGGTTTGGGGATCAAACCAAAGACCTACTTTGCCTTCAAAATCACCAGAACGTTGTTTGGCTATATTCATAATCACACCGGGGCGTTTGGCTAAATCTGCTTTTTCTTGTGCTAGCGAGGCGGCAAAGATTTTATCTTCTAACGGTCGATTGCGCCAAATGGTGATGATGTTAAAGGCATTGGCACCAATCTCTGAGGCGCCTTTAATGTCTTCTGTGCTGGGGATATCTTTATCCAGACCGCCTTTGCGGGCATGGGCTACAAGGTGAATATGTACATTGTTTAAAACAGCCCAATCAACCATTTTATAAACCGCTTGTTCTTGTTTTGCATAATCATCTGAGGCAATGCCAAGCCGCATCAAACTGTCGATGATAAATTGATCGCAGCCATAGCGCGCGCGGCAATAGTCAAACACATCAAGTAAGGTATCAACGTTTGATTTGCCAACATGTTCATAAAGAATAAGCCCATCGTCTAAAAAATGAAGAATCCGTTCAATCGTCTCTTTTGTAGGTTTTTCTAAGCCGCCTGTTTGTTTGGTTAAACGCCGGAGCGATTGTTCTCCTTTCATTTCTAGAGATGCTAAGCAAAGGCGACTGTTTTGCGCAATCCAATGGGGAATACAGTCTGATAACAATTGGCTTTTGCCTGCGCCACTGGCTCCGCTCCAAAGCGTTAATTCTGCTGGGCGGAAATGTAATTTGTCCTTCAGTTTAGGATAGGGAACCGTATAACCAAGATGTTTTTCAGGCTCTGGCCAAAAAAGCCCAATCACTTTATCTTTATAGTCTGAGGCGCGCCGTAAACCTTCTGGTGCAAAGCTTTGTGCTGAGGAAAAGGCGGCTTTTATGGTGGCTCTATCAATCCCTGCGGTTAAACAGTCATTGGCATCTTTACGGGGTAAACGTACACGGTAGCAACGGTGGCGTCCAAGCCTGCTGGCAATTTCACGGGCTGCTTCTTCTCCGGGCTGGTCCATATCGGTGGCTAAAAAAATCGTTTCAAAAGATTCTAAATGATCAAATTCATTTTCAATCCAGTTGTGTTTGCCTCCACTGCCTCCTCCAAAGGGAACAGAAACTGCCGGATATCCATAGGCGGCTAAGGATAGCGCATCAATTTCTCCTTCAGTGATAACAATTGTACGATTTGTTGAAGAAAACATGGGGAATGGCGCGCACTCCATTAAGGACACATGCTGGGATGCCTGTTGGGGTATGTGTGTGGAGGTGGGGTTGGTTGAGGTGGTGTGTTGGGATGCCTGCTGGGGCGTGTGTGTGGCGGTGTGGTTTGTTGAGGTGGTGTGTTGGGATGCCTGCTGGGGCGTGTGTGTGGCGGTGTGGTTTGTTGAGGTGGTGTGTTGGGATGCCTGCTGGGGCGTGTGTGTGGCGGTGTGGTTTGTTGAGGTGGTGTGTTGGGAGACCTGCTGGTGTGTGTGCGTGGCGGTGGGGTTTGTTGAGGCGGTGTTTTGAAATGCCTGCTGGTGTGTGTGCGTGGCGGTGGGGTTTGTTGAGGCGGTGTTTTGAGATGCCTGCTGGGGCGTGTGTGTGGCGGTGGGGTTGGTTGAGGCGGCGTTTTGAGATGCCTGCTGGTGTGTGTGCGTGGAGGCGTGATTTGTTGAGGCGGTGTTTTGGGATGCCTGCTGGGGCGTGTGCGTGGCGGTGGGGTTTGTTGAGGGGGCGTTTTGGGATGCCTGCTGGTGTGTGTGTGTGGAGGCGTGGTTTGTTGAGGCGGTGTTTTGGGATGCCTGCTGGTGTGTGTGCGTGGTGGTGGGGTTGGTTGAGGCGGCGTTTTGAGATGCCTGCTGGGGCGTGTGCGTGGCGGTGTGGTTTGTTGAGGTGGTGTTTTGGGATGCCTGCTGGGGCGTGTGCGTGGTGGTGGGGTTTGTTGAGGTGGTGTTTTGAGATGCCTGTTGGGGTATGTGTGTGGAGGTGGGGTTGGTTGAGGTGGTGTGTTGGGATGCCTGCTGGGGCGTGTGTGTGGCGGTGTGGTTTGTTGAGGTGGTGTGTTGGGAGACCTGCTGGTGTGTGTGCGTGGCGGTGGGGTTGGTTGAGGCGGTGTGTTGAGATGCCTGTTGGGGTATGTGTGTGGAGGTGGGGTTGGTTGAGGCGGTGTGTTGAAATGCCTGCTGGTGTGTGTGCGTGGCGGTGGGGTTTGTTGAGGCGGCGTTTTGAGATGCCTGCTGGGGCGTGTGCGTGGCGGTGTGGTTTGTTGAGGTGGTGTTTTGGGATGCCTGCTGGGGCGTGTGCGTGGTGGTGGGGTTTGTTGAGGTGGTGTTTTGAGATGCCTGCTGGGGCGTGTGCGTGGAGGCGTGGTTTGTTGAGGCGGTGTTTTGAGATGCCTGCTGGGGCGTGTGCGTGGAGGCGTGGTTTGTTGAGGCGGTGTTTTGGGATGCCTGCTGGTGTGTGTGCGTGGTGGTGGGGTTGGTTGAGGCGGCGTTTTGAGATGCCTGCTGGGGCGTGTGTGTGGAGGCGTGGTTTGTTGAGGTGGTGTTTTGAGATGCCTGCTGGGGCGTGTGCGTGGAGGCGTGGTTTGTTGAGGCGGTGTTTTGGGATGCCTGCTGGTGTGTGTGTGTGGAGGTGGGGTTGGTTGAGGTGGTGTGTTGGGAGACCTGCTGGTGTGTGTGTGTGGAGGCGGGGTTGGTTGAGGCGGTGTTTTGAGATGCCTGCTGGGGCGTGTGCGTGGAGGCGAGATTAGTTGAGGCGGTGTGTTGGGATGCCTGCTGGGGCGTGTGTGTGGCGGTGGGGTTTGTTGAGGCGGTGTGTTGGGATGCCTGCTGGGGCGTGTGTGTGGCGGCATGTTGGGTGGGGTAAAGGGCTTGCCAACCAAACAAAATCGGTTCACATTGGGAGGCTGTTGGTTTGGTTTTTGCTCCTGCTTGCGCGAGCCGTTCTTTGACTAAAGCAAGGGTGCCGTCGGGTTTATAAAAGGGGAAAATAATTTTTTCACCATCTTCTCCTATGCGGTAACGCTTTATAACCTCTAGAGGAATGTGGCGTTCTTTGTGGAGATAGTTTTTTACGAGATTTTGCGGGGTCTGTCCTTTAGGAACTGGTGGACGGCGATAGGAACGACGAGGGACCATAAAGGGTTTGGGGCGTGTCAGATTGAGAGCCGCGCGTGCTTCTTCTAATGCTTGAGAGAGGCTAATGCCTTTGACTTCACACCAAAGGTCTAAAAGATCTCCTCCCGTGCCTTCGGCAAAATCATACCAAAGGCCTGCTTTACTACCACTCAAGCAAATTGATAAACTTTGACCAGCCTCTCCACGTGTGTTGCCTACAATCCAATTGTTGCCTCGTTTGTGCCCTTGAGGAAGAAGCATTTCTGCTATTCTATCTGCTTGTAAGATAAGTTTTTGTTTGATTTCAAAAATTGTGCTCATGGTCATTCGTTATATTACTGCTGTTTTTCTCCAGATGTGGAGGGCTCTATTTTTGCTGTTCTAGCCGTTCGATCTGATAGTGAAATTCCGTGGTGCTATAGGGCTATTGGGGGGGCTTATGGGGCTATGGAGCATTGGGGGGGGCGATATGGCTTGCCAGTCTACTTTGAGGGCTTCTTTGCCACTCTTGGCTTGCCAATAGTCGCTAAACTTCTTGGCTTGCCAAATGGGCTTGGCTCTCACTCAAACCTTCTGAAACGGCTGCGTTGATGTCTGCTTGCCAAGCTTCAGGAAGGCGGTGCCCCTCTTTTGGCAAGGGCGGTATTGGAAGGAGGGATATGCTCGAGAAAGAGGAGGGTAAGAAGAGCGGGGTGGATATGCCTGAGGTTTTGTGCATGCTGGGAGCCTGTTGGTGTGCATGAGTGCGGGGGGGTGTGTTGCCAAAGAGTTTGCTTTTCATTGAGGTTTTTGAAACGGCTGCGTTGATGTCTGCTTGCCAATGTTCAGGAAAGCGGTGCTCCTCTTTTGGTAAGGGCGGTATTGGAAGGAGGGATATGCTCGAGAAAGAGGGGGGTAAGAAGAGCGGGGTGGATATGCCTGAGGTTTTGTGCATGCTGGGAGCCTGTTGGGTGCGTGTGTTGGGATGTGTGTTGCCAAAGAGTTTGCTTTTCATTGAGGTTTTTGAAACGGCTGCGTTGATGTCTGCTTGCCAAGCTTCAGGAAGGCGGTGCCCCTCTTTTGGCAAGGGTGGTATTGGAAGGAGGGATATGCTCGAGAAAGAGGAGGGGGGATGCTGAAAGGCTGGAGAGCGTTGTTTGAAGGGTATGATCTTTGCTGAAAGTTTCTGAAACGGCTGCATTGAGAACTACTTGCAAAGGGCATGAAAAACGGTGTCCTTGGGCAATCACTGAGGCAATGGGGGTGGAAAAGGTGGATGGATACAGAGGGGCTGGAGAGCGTTTGTGTTCCTTTGCGTGCAAGAGATGAGGCGTGTAGGGCGAGTGCTTTTGTGATGAGGGCAGTGTTGGGTGATGGTGATCCGTTTTGCTGTGTGAATGGCTTATTTCAGTGTTGTTTCTGTTGTTGTGGTGGTGGTTTTGAAACATTTTTTGTCCCCGCGTGTGCTTGAAAAATACGTTGTTCGTGTGATGTCAAAAATTATCACTATAGTTGATCAGACTGCGGTAAAGCGTGTCGTTGTTCTCAGAGGGGCGTGGTGAAGAGCTCCCCTGTTTTTGCTGTTCTAGCCGTTCAATCTCACGGCGAAACCAGTTGCGCCATGTGGCTTGCCAATCTACTTTGAGGGCCTCTTTGCCACTCTTGGCTTGCCAATAGTCGCGAAACTTCTTGGCTTGCCAAATGGGCTTGGCTTTCACTCAAACCTTCTGAAACGGCTGCGTTGGATGTCTGCTTGCCAATGTTCAGGAAAGCGGTGCCCCTCTTTTGGCAAGGGCGGTATTGGAGGGAGGGATATGCTCGAGAAAAAGGAGGGTAAGAAGAGCGGGGTGGATATGCCTGAGGTTTTGTGCATGCTGGGAGCCTGTTGGGGTGCATGAATGCGGGGGTGTGTGTTGCCAAAGAGTTTGCTTTTCATTGAGGTTTTTGAAACGGCTGCGTTGATGTCTGCTTGCCAATGTTCAGGAAAGCGGTGCTCCTCTTTTGGCAAGGGCGATATTGGAGGGGAGGGATATGCTCGAGAAAAAGGAGGGTAAGAAGAGCAGGGTGGATATGCCTGAGGTTTTGTGCATGCTGGGAGCCTGTTGGGGTGCATGAATGCGGGGGGGGGTGTGTTGCCAAAGAGTTTGCTTTTCATTGAGGTTTTTGAAACGGCTGCGTTGATGTCTGCTTGCCAAGCTTCAGGAAGGCGGTGCCCCTCTTTTGGCAAGGGCGGTATTGGAGGGAGGGATATGCTCGAGAAAAAGGAGGGTAAGAAGAGCGGGGTGGATATGCCTGAGGTTTTGTGCATGCTGGGAGCCTGTTGGGGTGCATGAATGCGGGGGTGTGTGTTGCCAAAGAGTTTGCTTTTCATTGAGGTTTTTGAAACTGCTGCGTTGGATGTCTGCTTGCCAAGCTTCAGGAAAGCGGTGCTCCTCTTTTGGCAAGGGCGGTATTGGAGGGGAGGGATATGCTCGAGAAAGAGGAAGGGGGATGCTGAAAGGCTGGAGAGCGTTGTTTGAAGGGTATGATCTTTGCTGTAAGTTTCTGAAACGGCTGCATTGAGAACTACTTGCAAAGGGCATGAAAAACGGTGTCCTTGGGTAATCACTGAGGCAATGGGGGTGGAAAAAGGTGGATGGATACAGCGGGGCTGGAGAGCGTTTGTGTTCCTTTGCGTGCAAGAGATGAGGCGTGTAGGGCGAGTGCTTTTGTGATGAGGGCAGTGTTGGGTGATGGTGATCCGTTTTGCTGTGTGAATGGCTTATTTCAGTGTTGTTTCTGTGGTGGTTTTGAAACATTTTTTGTCCCCGCGTGTGCTTGAAAAATACGTTGTTCGTGTGATGTCAAAAATTATCGCTATAGTTGATCAAACTGCGGTAAAGCGTGTCGTTGTTCTCAGAGGGGCGTGGTGAAGAGCTCCCCTGTTTTTGCTGTTCTAGCCGTTCAATCTCACGGCGAAACCAGTTGCGCCATGTGGCTTGCCAATCTACTTTGAGGGCCTCTTTGCCACTCTTGGCTTGCCAATAGTCGCGAAACTTCTTGGCTTGCCAATGGGCTTGGCTTTCACTCAAACCTTCTGAAACGGCTGCGTTGATGTCTGCTTGCCAAGCTTCAGGAAGACGGTGCCCTTTGGCAATCATTGAGACAGTGGTCTTTTTGTTGGAAGAAGGTGGGATGGATACAGAGAGGCTGGGTGGGAGTGTGGTGGCGGATTTTGTTTTTTCCCCCGTGACAATTTGCGCAATAGGGGCGGGAGTAAAATCAGCTTGGGGAGCATTTGAGGGGGAGGCGTTTTTTTGCTCCGTTTCTTCTTGTGGAGAGGAAGGGAAAGCAGAATCAAGAGCTAAGGAGAAAGACGGGTGATCGCTTTGTTCAAAGCTTTCTTTGCAGGAAAAACAAGGTTCTGTCTCATCAGACAAAATTTTCTTTTCTAAAACACCGTAAGGTGTTTCATTTTCTTCTGTCTTTTGAGCTTCTGAGCTTTGTACAGCATCTTTTGTACTTTCGTTAAGCAGTTGTTGAATCTCAGCATTGATTTTCTTGCGCTTTTTTGCCGAAGAACGACCCGCAAAGGATTTTTGTTCAAGCAATTTTTCACGCTCTTGAAAAACATTTTCGCAACGCTTGTTCCATAATCCATTGGCTAAATTTAAAATCTTTCCCTCTTGGATGAGCATTTCTAAAACATTAACAAAAGTTCGCTTGTCACAACCGCAAAGACGCGCTAAACGTTCTTCCGATATTTCTAAAGGTCTACCGCGTGCATACATTTCATTGAGGAGAATCGTATAGATTCCAATTTCGTGTGCGCGCATCCCACGAACGCCTCCTAGAAAGTCATTTTGATACCAACAAACATATGGAAGCCTAGACGATTCATAATGAGGAGTTTCTTGTTGATTAGCGTGTTTCATACTGCAATCTACTTTCTTCTTTTTTATACATTTTCATTGATGATAAAAGCGCAAATAGGAATTTAGCTTGTGTTGCGTTGGCTCTGTTTGATGATGACGAGAGGCTTCTTGATGATGCTTATAAATGATTGGGTGTGCTTGAAGCGCATGCAAACTTACGATTTAAGATTGCGGTGATGGAAAAAATAAAGAGTACGACACATTCTCACGGTATTTGCTTTGTGGCAGCAGCTTTTGGAGGCGGTCTTTTATATTCTGTGGGGTGGTGAAAGTGTTTTTATGATCCAAAATGAAAAAATTCCCCCCCTAAAAAGTAAAATTTGTTTCCTTAATTTTATCCTTTTTAGAGGATAATGCAAGCCCGTTTTATAAAAAAGGACGTGTTTTTTTTAAAAGACGCGCTATATGGTGAAATTATGAATATCGATGGTTGGCGTCAAAGATTAAGGATTGCTTTGGAAAAAAGTGGGCGGTCAAAAAGATCTGTTTCCCTCGCTGCCGGTAAAGGAGCGGGGTACCTTCATTCTATTCTTTCTGAAGGAAAAGAACCAACAATCGAATCTCTCTCGCGAATTTGTCACGAAATTAATATCAGTATGAATTATATTCTTTACGGTAAGGGGGCTAGCCCTGAAGATAAAGAATTTATAGAGCTTATTTCAAAGCTCTCTCCGCAAGAGAGACAGGCAATTTTGACTCTTTTGCGGCGACCCGTTGGCGAAGCTTCAAAATAAGTTCCTTCCGTGCTTTTGAATCAAGACGACTCCAGTATTCTATTAATATTATATCACTCATTTTATCTCTCCTGTGTGTTTATAATTGCAATCGAGTAAGAACAAATAGAGAACAACAAAGGGACATGAGGGGAATAAAGAACAATAAATTTTTATTTACATATGTCATTTGAGCCCCGCAAAGATTTAAAATATATCTTTTATGAAGGATAAAATGGTTGACATCTCTCCTATAGAGGATATAAGACTAACGCTATATTTAGCCTTGTCAAGACAAAGCTATGCTTTATCAACTATCTAAAGGGGGGAAATCATGAAAAATATTCCATTCGTTAAAGAGGATGAAATCATTATCATTCTGTGCGAAGACGAAAAACCTGATACCTATGAAGGACCAATCGACGAAATTGAAGAAGTGCTCGAACTGATTGAAGAATCTGAAACTGTTTATAAAGTTTTACGACTCGATCTTACGACATCTCATGCTGAGGATGTTACGGAACAAATCGCTGATTTTTATGTCGATAATCATGAAATGAATGAAGAAAATACGCCATTGCAGCCATTCGTTTTGAATAGTGAGGCTTATCATGCTTGTTTAAATGAAAGAGCGGCTTGTGATTATGAAGATAATCTCTATGGCTCTTATGAAAAACAGCATCGTTTACGCCCATGTGATGTTTTGACAGATTATTGGTGGTAAACATGCCAAGTTATCTCAAGACATTTTATCGAGGGATTCCACTTTATTATGCTGGAAATATGCGAAATTTAATCAGACTCGAACCACAAAAACACAAGGCTATTCTTTTCATATCGCAAGAGGTAGCTCAGTCTATGGCAAAAAAATTGGAGGAAGATTATTGCTGCCATGATTTTTTCGTCGTGCAATAGCAGGATTGAAAAGGGGGGGGTACTTATGAAAGGGCAGGTGCTTTTTTATGGCGGTGATAGTGGTGTGCGTTATGCTTTCGTTTTTGGGGAGGGGGAGCGTGGGGGAGTTTTCGTCGGTATGGGGACAGGGGGGCATGAAGAAAAGAGCCTTATATAGGAGAAATTGTGGGGGGCGTGTTGGGGAAAGGTGTCGGTTGGCTGGGTTCATTGTGGGGGGGGGGATTGAGGAAATGGAGGGGAAGGTAACTATCAGTGGATTTGGAGTGACACGAAAACATGCTGGGAAATGAAAATGAGGCGTGGGAGAAAGGGATCAGTACAGCGTTGATGCGGGGCAAGTTCTATAAACAAGTTCTATAAAGAGGAAAACAAAGGGGGAAAAGCAAGAGGGGGTGTTTTCGGGGCATGCAAGGAGGGAGCTTGGCGTGATAAGTGAAAACATGCAGGGAAATGGAGGAAAATGTAAAGAGGGAAGTGAGAGCGTTAAAGCTTGTTTAGACCTATTGGGGGGCGGGTTTTGGGAGCTTTTGTATTGCGTGGGGGGAGCGTGGGGGATTTTAGCCGATATGAGATAGGGGGGGGAAGAGCCTATGGATGAGGAATTGTGGGCGCTTTGCCAGGGGAAAAGGTGTTGGTTGGCTGGGTTCATTGTATGGGGGGATTGATGAAATGGAGGGGAAGGTAACTATCAGTGGATTTGGAGTGACACGAAAACATGCTGAAAAATGAAAATGAGGCGGGGGGAGAAAGGGATCAGTACAGCGTTGATGCGGGGCAAGTTCTATAAGGGGGAAAGAGCAAAGGGGGGAAAGCAAAGGGGTGTTTTCAGGGCATGCGGGAGCTTGGCGTGATTAAGTGAAAACATGCAGGGAAATGGAGGAAAATGTAAAGAGGGAAGTGAGAGCGTTAAAGCTTGTTTAGACCTATTGGGGGGGCGGGTTTTGGGAGCTTTTGTATTGCGTGGGGGTACTTATGAAAGGGCAGGTGCTTTTTTATGGCGGTGATAATGATGTGCGTTATGCTTTCGTTTTTTGGGAGGGGGAGCTTGGGGGAGTTTTAGTCGGTATGGGGACAGGGGGACATGAAGAAAAGAGCCTTATATAGGAGAAATTGTGGGCGCTTTGCCAGGGGAAAAGGTGTCGCTCTGCTGGGTTCATTGTGTGGGGGGGGGGATTGAGGAAATGGGGGAAGTAACTATCAGTGGGCTTGGAGTGACACGAAAACATGCTGAAAAACAAGAATGAGGCGGGGAAGAAAGGGATCTGTACAGCGTTGATGCGGGGCAAGTTCTATAAAAAGGTAAGTTCAAGGGGGAAAAGCAAGAGGGATGTTTTCGGGGCATGCAAGGAGGGAGCTTGGCGTGATAAGTGAAAACATGCAGGGAAATGGAGGAAAATGTAAAGAGGGAAGTGAGAGCGTTAAAGCTTGTTTAGACCTATTGGGGGGCGGGTTTTGGGAGCTTTTGTATTGCGTGGGGGGGTACTTATGAAAGGGCAGGTGCTTTTTTATGGCGGTGATAATGATGTGCGTTATGCTTTCGTTTCTGGGGAGGGGGGAGCTTGGGGGAGTTTTCGTCGGTATGGGGACAGGGGGACATGAAGAAAAGAGCCTTATATAGGAGAAATTGTGGGGGGTGTGTTGGGGAAAGGTCTCGCTCTGCTAGGTTCATTGTGTGTGGGGGGGATTGAGGAAATGGGGGAAGTAACTATCAGTGGGCTTGGAGTGACACGAAAACATGCTGAAAAATGAAAATGAGGCGGGGAAGAAAGGGATCTGTACAGCGTTGATGCGGGGCAAGTTCTATAAGGGGGAAAGAGCAAAGGGGGGAAAGCAAAGGGGTGTTTTCAGGGCATGCGGGAGCTTGGCGTGATTAAGTGAAAACATGCAGGGAAATGGAGGAAAATGTAAAGAGGGAAGTGAGAGCGTTAAAGCTTGTTTAGACCTATTGGGGGGCGGGTTTTGGGAGCTTTTGTATTGCGTGGGGGAGCGTGGGGGGCATTTAGCCGATATGAGATGGGGGGGGGAAGCCTATGGATGAGGAATTGTGGGCGCTTTGCCAGGGGAAAAGGTGTCGGTTGGCTGGGTTCATTGTGGGGGGGATTGAGGAAATGGAGGGGAAGGTAACTATCAGTGGATTTGGAGTGACACGAAAACATGCTGAAAAATGAAAATGAGGCGGGGAAGAAAGGGATCTGTACAGCGTTGATGCGGGGCAAGTTCTATAAGGGGGAAAAACAAAGGGGGGTGTTTTCAGGGCATGTAAGTAGAGAGCTTGGCGTGACACGAAAACATGCTGGGAAATGGAGGAAAATGTAAAGAGGGAAGTGAGAGCGTTAAAGCTTGTTTAGACCTATTGGGGGCGGGTTTTTGGAGCTTTTGTATTGGGGGGGGGGAGCGTGGGGGATTTTAGCCGATATGAGATAGGGGCAGCGAGAAATTTGCAGGGATATGTTGTGTGTGGGGGGGGGGGGGAGGAGATCAGCAGTTTTTGTGTTTTCTAATGGCACAATATTTAAGAATGCATTTAAGGATACTGTCGTCTTTAATCCGTGTGAGGGACACAGCTTAAAAAATGTGAATGTTTCAAAGAAGATATATTGCAAAAAACACTTTAAAGATGAAGGGGAGGAAGACTATGCCAATCATTATCGATTGTATTCAGGGAACGGAAGAATGGCAGAAAGTGCGTAATGGTTTGATTACGGCTTCTTTGTTTGAGATGGTTATGGCACAAAAAAAACAGGGGCAAAAAACGTCACGATATCATAGTGTGATGATGAAATTGGCGGGAGAAAGAATTACGGGAAAAACCGTTGAGGAAGGAACAACGCTTTCTCAGCGACGCGGGACAGAATTAGAACCAACCGCACGACAGCTTTATGGAAAACTTACACATACAGAACCTGAGTGTATTGGCTTTGTTTTGGCAGATGACCGCAGACAAGGATTTTCTCCTGATGCTTTTGTGGGAAAAAATGGCTTATTAGAAATTAAAACAAAAAAACCTGAAATTTTAATTCCTCATTTCATGCAAAAGAGTTTTCCGGCAGAACATAAAGCACAATGTCAAGGAGGATTATGGATTTCTCAACGCGAATGGGTGGATTTAATGCTCTATTGGCCTGATATGCCACCTTTGATTAAACGTGCTTATCGTGATGAAGCGTATATTTGCAAGCTTGAAAATGAAATTAGCCGTTTTAATGAGGCTTTGGAGAAGATGGTCCAGCAAATTAAGCGTATTGAGACAGGCTTTAGTATAAGGACAGAGATTGTTTTGAAGGAGAGGAAAAACAGAGAACGGGGAGCGAATGCAAAGCGTTTGCTGGTGGGAAAAACAAGAATGAGGCGGGGAAGAAAGGGATCTGTACAGCGTTGATGCGGGGCAAGTTCTATAAAAAGGTAAGTTCAAGGGGGAAAAGCAAGAGGGGGTGTTTTCGGGGCATGCAAGGAGGGAGCTTGGCGTGATAAGTGAAAACATGCAGGGAAATGGAGGAAAATGTAAAGAGGGAAGTGAGAGCGTTAAAGCTTGTTTAGACCTATTGGGGGGCGGGTTTTGAGAGCTTTTATGTTGAGTATTGGGGGGGGACTTATGAAAGGGCAGGTGCTTTTTTATGGCGGTGATAGTGATGTGCGTTATGCTTTCGTTTTTTGGGAGGGGGGAGCTTGGGGGAGTTTTCGTCGGTATGGGGACATGAAGAAAAGAGCCTTATATAGGAGAAATTGTGGGGGGTGTGTTGGGGAAAGGTGTCGCTCAGCTGGGTTAGGGGGGGATTGAGGAAATGGGGGGTTGGGGAAGTGAGAGCGTTAAAGCTTGTTTAGACCTATTGGGGGGCGGGTTTTGGGAGCTTTTGTATTGCGTGGGTGGGCATTTTAGCCGATATGAGATAAGGAGGGGGGAAGAGCCTATGGATGAGGAATTGTGGGCGCTTTGCCAGGGGGAAAGGTCTCGCTCTGCTGGGTTCATTGTGTGTGTGGGGGGATTGAGGAAATGGGGGGGAAGTAACTATCAGTGGGCTTGGAGTGACACGAAAACATGCTGAAAAATGAAAATGAGGCGGGGAAGAAAGGGATCTGTACAGCGTTGATGCGGGGCAAGTTCTATAAACAAGTTCTATAAAGAGGAAAACAAAGGGGGAAAAGCAAGAGGGGTGTTTTCGGGGCATGCAAGGAGGGAGCTTGGCGTGATAAGTGAAAACATGCTGGGAAATGGAGGAAAATGTAAAGAGGGAAGTGAGAGCGTTAAAGCTTGTTTAGACCTATTGGGGTGCGGGTTTTGGGAGCTTTTATGTTGAGTATTAGGGGGGGGCCCTTATGAAAGGGCAGGTGCTTTTTTATGGCGGTGATAGTGGTGTGCGTTATGCTTTCGTTTTTGGGGAGGGGGAGCTTGGGGGAGTTTTCGTCGGTATGGGGACAGGGGGACATGAAGAAAAGAGCCTTATATAGGAGAAATTGTGGGGGGCGTGTTGGGGAAAGGTGTCGGTCAGCTGGGTTAGGGGGGGCAGCAATAAATAAAGCAAGAGCTTTTTTCACTGGGGAGCGAATGCTGCGTATGATATTTTCGTTGATGGAGGATTCGATAGAGGTGATTGATGTTTGTGGGACAAGAGAAGGGGGGTAAGAGAAGAATAAACAAAATGGTGCTGCGAGAGAGGATTGAACTCTCGACCTCTCCCTTACCAAGGGAGTGCTCTACCACTGAGCTACCGCAGCCCTTTTCAATCTTTGCGCTGTCTTGTGCCATATTGTCAGAAAATAGGCAAGAGAACATTTGTATATTCTTGCAAGAAAACCTATCTTATGTCATGACATATGTCTCTTATACGCTTAAATATTTAAGGCTATGAGTTGCTTGGATAGAAGCTCAGCACTGTTCATAAGGTTGCGCAATGGCACAAATGCATCAAAAACAAGATGAAAGTAATCATCAAGATGAAAAAGAAAAACGACGGCAAGAAAGATTGGCGCAACAATTGCGTCAAAACCTGAAACGTCGAAAAGAGCAAAGCAGAAAAAGAGCGCAATCAGAGCTCTAAAATGCAAAAAGCTCTAAAATGCAAAAAATGTTTTTTAGTGAAGCTTTGCAACCAAACTTCTCAATAGTTTGTTCTCATATTTAGAATGCGTTTTAAAAACGATTAATAAAGCATAACTTCCCGAAGGGGGAAAACCTTTGGAAGGGTAGGCACAAAGGAAAAGAGGGAAAACACGATGGATGCTATTCAAATTGTTGGAGGAGAACAACTTAAAGGAAGAATTCCTATCTCAGGGGCAAAAAATGCTGCATTGCCTCTTATGATTGCAGCGCTTTTGACAGAAGAAACGCTTACTTTAGAAAATATTCCACATCTGGCCGATGTCGAACTGCTTATTCGTATTCTCAATAATCATGGTGTTGGATATGCCGTTGATGGACAAGAGTTTAACGATGAGTGTGTCAATTCAAGAACAATTCATTTTACTGCGCAAAAAATAGCGACAACACGGGCACCCTACGAACTGGTGAAAAAAATGCGCGCAAGCTTTTGGGTTATCGGACCTCTGCTTGCACGGTGCTTAGAGGCTTATGTTTCGCTTCCTGGAGGATGCGCTATTGGAACAAGACCCGTTGATTTTATCCTTGAAGGACTTAAAAGTTTAGGCGCACAGATTACTATCGAAAATGGATATGTTCATGCAAAAGCACCAAAGGGATTAAAAGGTGCCCACTACCGGTTCCCTAAAGTCACTGTTGGTGGAACACATGTATTACTGATGGCGGCGACACTGGCAAAGGGAACAACCGTTCTTGAGAATGCGGCTTGTGAACCAGAAGTGGCAAACCTTATTCGAACCCTGAATGCTATGGGAGCTCAAATAACCGGTGAAGGAACAACAACGCTTATAATTGAAGGAGTTAAAAAACTTAAAGGGACAAAAATACGTGTTATTGCTGATCGAATCGAAGCGGGGACATATGCAATGGCTGTGGCTATGACAGGGGGAGATGTTTTTCTTCAAAATGCAAATCCTAACCATCTCACAAAAGTGCTTAAGGTTCTCCAAAAAACAGGACTCGAAATACAAATAGAACCTCAAGGAATTCACGTTAAGCGAAATCCAAAGAAAACAAAAATTATGCCCGTTGATATTAAAACTGGACCTTATCCTGCTTTTCCAACGGATCTCCAGGCGCAGTTTATGGCGCTCATGACACGGGCTGAAGGCATTGCGCATATTACAGAGACGATTTTTGAAAATCGGTTTATGCATGTTCAAGAACTCAATCGTTTAGGGGCGCAAATAAAGCTTGATGGGCAGAGGGCAACCGTTTATGGAACAGAGGGTTTGCAAGGGGCTCCCGTCATGGCGACGGATTTACGCGCTTCTGTTTCTCTTGTTATTGCGGCATTGGCGGCAAAGGGGGAAACAATCGTCAATCGTGTCTATCATCTTGATCGTGGCTTTGAAAGATTAGAAGAAAAATTAATCCGTTGTGGTGCAAAAATCCAACGCATTACAGTGTAAATCTTTCAAACTTGTAAATCTTTCAAAGATGTACTGAATACTGTTTGTGTGGGCGGCATGCCTTAAGGTGGGTAAGGGCCATGTTTTGGGGTGTGCTTGAAGGGCATTTGGGAGGGGGATAGGACGATGCGTGTTTTTTTAATGGTTTGTTTTCTTTTGTGCTTGAATTTGGGCTTTTGTGCTTGAATTTGGGGTGGTTTTGATGATTTTCTAAAGAGCCCCCTTTCATCTTTCAAAGGTATGATTTTTATGGTTGTTTTTTGAGGGGGAGATGTTTTTCTTCAAAATGCAAATCCTAACCATCTCACAAAAGTGCTTAAGGTTCTCCAAAAAACAGGACTCGAAATACAAATAGAACCTCAAGGAATTCATGTTAAGCGAAATCCAAAGAAAACAAAAATTATGCCCGTTGATATTAAAACTGGACCTTATCCTGCTTTTCCAACGGATCTCCAGGCGCAGTTTATGGCGCTCATGACACGGGCTGAAGGCATTGCGCATATTACAGAGACGATTTTTGAAAATCGGTTTATGCATGTTCAAGAACTCAATCGTTTGAGGGCGCAAATAAAGCTTGATGGGCAGAGGGCAACCGTTTATGGAACAGAGGGTTTGCAAGGGGCTCCCGTCATGGCGACGGATTTACGCGCTTGTTGTTTCTCTTGTTATTGCGGCATTGGCGGCAAAGGGGGAAACAATCGTCAATCGTGTCTATCATCTTGATCGTGGCTTTGAAAGATTAGAAGAAAAATTAATCCGTTGTGGTGCAAAAATCCAACGCATCACCGTGTAAATCTTTCAAACTTGTAAATCTTTCAAAGATGTACTGAATACTTTGGCTTGTTGTGTGGGCGGCATGCCTTAAGGTGGGTAAGGGCCATGTTTTGGGGTGTACTTGAAGGGCATTTGGGAGGGGGATAGGACGATGCGTGTTTTTTTAATGGTTTGTTTTCTTTTGTGCTTGAATTTGGGCTTTTGTGCTTGAATTTGGGGTGGTTTTGATGATTTTCTAAAGAGCCCCCTTTCATCTTTCAAAGGTATGATTTTTATGGTTGTTTTTTGAGGGGGAGATGTTTTTCTTCAAAATGCAAATCCTAACCATCTCACAAAAGTGCTTAAGGTTCTCCAAAAAACAGGACTCGAAATACAAATAGAACCTCAAGGAATTCACGTTAAGCGAAATCCAAAGAAAACAAAAATTATGCCCGTTGATATTAAAACTGGACCTTATCCTGCTTTTCCAACGGATCTCCAGGCGCAGTTTATGGCGCTCATGACACGGGCTGAAGGCATTGCGCATATTACAGAGACGATTTTTGAAAATCGGTTTATGCATGTTCAAGAACTCAATCGTTTGAGGGCGCAAATAAAGCTTGATGGGCAGAGGGCAACCGTTTATGGAACAGAGGGTTTGCAAGGGGCTCCCGTCATGGCGACGGATTTACGCGCTTGTTGTTTCTCTTGTTATTGCGGCCCTCTTATCTTTTTACATGACGGTAAAAGGGGGGGCGGCAAAGGGGGAAACAATCGTCAATCGTGTCTATCATCTTGATCGTGGCTTTGAAAGATTAGAAGAAAAATTAATCCGTTGTGGTGCAAAAATCCAACGCATTACCGTGTAAATCTTTCAAAGATATGCCCCAAAGAATGGCTTTGGAGAGGTTGCTTGGGGTGGATGTTGTTGGCGGCGTGCTTTCAGGTGTGCTTTGGGGGGTGTTTTAGCACAATGCTTTTTGGGGGGGGGCTTTGGGGGGCTTGATCTCAAGAATCAAGGTTTGTTAACCTTCTCAATAAACCGCAGGTCTTATTGCATGGTTTTGGAAAGCGAGCATAAGCGTTTGAGAGGCGGGTGGGGTTCATAAAACAAACACTGTTTTAAATTTTATTGCCAATTTCCTGAAATTGCTTTATTGGTAAGAGAATGTTTTGGTCGTCTACGCAGCGATCAACAGGGAATGAAAGACCCGAAACTTGAGACACGTATTTATCCAGCTTTATGGATATCCCGGATTTCCGGGAGCTTTTGTTATGTCCAGGTGCTCTTTAGCACTAAAAGCAAAAGGCTGAGTCAAGTTTCAGCTCTTTCAACTCCCGGAATACCAATGCGAGGGCGCTCGCAACTGGCAGGGGAGCTTGAAGTGAAAGCTAAAAATCCACACTTTAACGATATTTCGATCGGTCGAAAAATTCGCTTTAAAAGAACAATGATCGGAATGTCGCAAAAGCAATTAGGCAGCCAGTTAGGTGTGACTTTTCAACAAATCCAAAAATATGAAAAAGGCTCTAATCGTATAGGAGCGGGGCGTTTACAAGAAATTGCTGATATTCTCAATGTTCCCATTTCCTTTTTTTACGCTGATCTCTCAACAAAAGAAAACGCCTTGGATCCTTGTGATGAAGGGATCGTAAGTAAAGAAGAGCACATTCTTTTGAAAAGTTTTAGAGAGCTCAAACCTAAGAAAAGGAAAGCTATTTTGTGTTTGATTGTCTCATGAGATAAAAAACACTGTTTTAATTTTTATTGTAAATCTCCTGAAATTGCTTTATACCTTAAAGGTGAGTTTGGTCGTATACGCAGCGACCAAGAGGGATTCAAAAACCCCTAAAATCCGAGCGTAAAAATGAACCTACTTTTGTGGGTGTCCCGGAATTCCGGGAGTTTTTGCTATGTCCAGGTGCGCTCTAGCACTAAAAGCAAAAAAGCTGACTCGGATTCAGTGTTTTTGACTCCCGGAATACCAATGCGAGGGCGCTCGCAACCGGCAGGGGAGCTTGAAGTGAAAGCTAAAAATCTACACTTTAACGATATTTCGATCGGTCGAAAAATTCGCTTTAAAAGAACAATGATCGGAATGTCGCAAAAGCAATTAGGCAGCCAGTTAGGTGTGACTTTTCAACAAATCCAAAAATATGAAAAAGGCTCTAATCGTATAGGAGCGGGGCGTTTACAAGAAATTGCTGATATTCTCAATGTTCCCATTTCCTTTTTTTATGCGGATCTCTCAACAAAAGAAAACGCCTTGGATCCTTGTGATGAAGGGATCGTAAGTAAAGAAGAGCACATCCTTTTGAAAAGTTTTAGAGAGCTCAAACCTAAGAAAAGGAAAGCTATTTTGTGTTTGATTGTCTCATGAGATAAAAAACACTGTTTTAATTTTTATTGTAAATCTCCTGAAATTGCTTTATACCTTAAAGGTGAGTTTGGTCGTATACGCGACGATCAATAGGGAACTGAAAGCCCGAAACCTCGATACATAAAATTAACCTACTTTTGTGGGTGTCCCGGAATTCCGGGAGTTTTTGCTATGTCCAGGTGCGCTCTAGCACTAAAAGCAAAAAGCTGATTCGAGGTCAGTGCTTTCAGGCTCCCGGAATACTTATGCGAGGGCGCTCGCAACCGGCAGGGGAGCTTGAAGTGAAAGCTAAAAATCTACACTTTAACGATATTTCGATTGGTCGAAAAATTCGTCATAGACGCATTGCCATGGGGCTTTCTCAAAAAGAATTGGGGAGATTTTTAGGCGTTAGTTTCCAACAAATCCAAAAATATGAAAAAGGCGCCAATCGTATTGGTGCCGGGTGTTTACTGGAAATTGCTAAAAAATTGCAAGTTCCTATGAGCTTTTTTTATGCGGATTTTTTAACAGCCGATATTTCCGTAAAAGAAAATGTCTTGTGCTCCTGCGATGAAAGGATCTCAAGCCAAGAAGAGCACATTCTTTTGAAAAGTTTTAGAGAGCTCAAACCTAAGAAAAGGAAAGCTATTTTGTGTTTGATTGTCTCATGAGATAAAAAAGACTGTTTTAAATTTTATTGCCAATTTCCTGAAATTGCTTTATGAATAACATTGTGACTTTGGTCGTCTACGCAGCGATCAGTAGGGTCTGAAAGCCCTAAAATCCGAGCGTAAAAATGACCTACTCTTGTGGGTATCCCGGAATTCCGGGAGTTTTTGCCATGTCCAGGTGCGCTCTAGCACTAAAAGCAAAAAAGCTGACTGAACTCAGTGTTTTTGACTCCCGGAATACTTATGCGAGGGCGCTCGCAACCGGCAGGGGAGCTTGAAGTGAAAGCTAAAAATCCACACTTTAACGATATTTCGATCGGTCGAAAAATTCGTCATAGACGCATTGCCATGGGGCTTTCTCAAAAAGAATTGGGGAGATTTTTAGGCGTTAGTTTCCAACAAATCCAAAAATATGAAAAAGGTTCCAATCGTATTGGTGCCGGGTGTTTACTGGAAATTGCTAAAAAATTGCAAGTTCCTATGAGCTTTTTTTATGCGGATTTTTTAACAGCCGATATTTCCGTAAAAGAAAATCACTCACATCATGATCAATGCACCTATAGCGAACAAGAATATTTGCTTTTGAAAAGTTTTAGAGAGCTCAAATCTAAAAAGCAGAAAGCAGTCTTATGGTTAATTTCTCATTAGAGTAAAAAAATAAAAGAATCTCTTGCTAAATAATAAATTATTATATAAACCCTTTTTTAGAGAAGGGGGTTAACATTTCCCCCCCCCCGCAGAAATGTCCCAATGGGGCCTCCTTCTCTTCATTTTAAAAATCATGAAAGATTTTACTCTTTACCCTTTTTTTTAAGAGTGACTTAACCTCTTTTTTAAAGAGTGACTTATCCTATTATGTTATGCCGTAAAACACCGTTGTTTCGAGCGGTGATATAAGGCATGAAAATCTTTACATATTGAGTGTTTTTTAGATATCGTGATCAGTATTCAGGGCCGGGCTTGTTTGTCGCACCTATGAAGTGAACTGCATGAAGTGGTTAGCAGGAGGAACCTGCCGCGAGAGGCTGGACTGTTGATAGGTCGGTGACCGGTAGGAATCTCCATCCTTTGAGATGTGGGGAGGAGGTCAATTGTACTAGAAAAGTTGTGTATTAGGCAAATTCAGGGGTGTGGCGTTTTAGGGGAGAAAAATTTTGGGAAGGGCTTGAAAAATTATCTTGCCAAAAAGAATTCTCAAAAGGAAACATTGGAGAACAATCATCCAAAGGGGCGCACAGTGGAGAGTGATCATCAAAGGGACGGCTGAAAAAAGCTACCAAAAATCTGGAACTTCAGGCTTTAAATGAGGACCAATTCGTACTGCCGAGACCTTTTCTGCTAAACCTGTTCGATCTGAAATCTCAACCGCTAAACCACAAAGGGTGGCGGGACCACATGCTGGTTCAAAACGATTTTGCCTCGTTTTATAAAGAAAACGGTGTAAGGGTTCTTCTTTATCCATTCCAAGAGATGAGTTGTAATCTCCACACATGCCTGCATCCGTTAAATAGGCGCTCCCACCTTCTAAGATTTGCGCGTCAGCCGTGGGAATATGCGTATGTGTGCCAACGATAACACTCACACGGCCATCAAGAAAATGGCCAAAACATTGCTTCTCGCTTGTCGTTTCTGCGTGAAAGTCAAAAATAATCGCATCGGCTTGTTCTATCAATGAACAGGCGAGCAGAATATTTTCCGCTGTTGCAAATGGATCTTCTACTTTGCACGGCATAAAAATGGAGCCCAACACATTGGCGACAAGAACACGGGCTCCATTTTTGGCTGTAAAAACACAAGCACCTCTTCCAGGAGTTTCTTTCGAAAAATTGGCAGGGCGTAAAAAACGATCATTCTCATGGGCATACTGCAATGCTTCTTTGTGAGAAAAAGCATGATTGCCCGAGGTAACAACATCAATACCGATCATCAAAAGATCTTGATACGTCTCTTGTGTGAGACCAAAACCACTGGAAGCATTTTCACCATTCACCACAACAAAATCAAGTCGCCATTGCTCAATCAGTTGAGGTAGATGTTCAAAAACGGCTTTACAGCCTGTGTTACCAACAATGTCACCTAAAAATAAAAAACGCATAGGTGCTTTAATCACATTTTAACATTTTAAGAAACCTTTTTCTGTAAAAATGCCCTGTACCTGTAGATCATGTTCTGCTGCGGGAATAGAGGAAACCTCCTGACATGAAAAGCCCATGCCCCATAATGTTATTTGATGTCCTTGTTTTTCAAGGGCTTCAACCGCACGGTCATAATATCCTCCTCCATAGCCAAGACGGTGGCATTGACGATCAAAAGCAGAAAGCGGGACAATAATATTATTGGGAACAACAACGCTATTGTCTGCACCTGGACCAAAGGTGCCAAAGCGCATCGGCTCTAAAATCGTGTTGGACGAAAATGCACGGAAAATCATGGTAGTGGAATCAAGCACTGCTGGTAAGGCTAAACGCCCACCGTGTAACGCTACAGCATCCAGTAAAGGACGCGGGTCAATTTCCGATCTAATGGGCCAATAGCCTGCTAAAATGAGGCGTGAAAAATCTGTTCCCTTTTTTTCAAGGTACTCCATAAAATGGCAACAAGCACGCTGCGAAAAAAGTGCGCGCTCTTCTATTAAAAGAGCATCACGACGTGATAAACCGCTTTTGCGCTGCTGTGTGCGAAGGGATAAAGCAGCTTCACAGAGAGGATTTTGTGTTATTATTTCGTCAATTGTTTTATAAGATACTGGCATTTTATTCATTATTGGCGTTTTGTAAATCGCTTTATGGATAAGCGCTGTGCGCGTGAAAAAAGTGCGCGCTCTTCTATTAAAAGAGCATCACGACGTGATAAACTGCTTTTGCGCTGTTTGTCGTGCGAAGGGATAAAGCAGCTTCACAGAGAGGATTTTGTGTCATTATTTCGTCAATTGTTTTATAAGATACTGGCATTTTATTCATTATTGGCGTTTTGTAAATCGCTTTATGGATAAGCGCTGTGCGCGTGAAAAAAGTGCGCGCTCTTCTATTAAAAGAGCATCACGACGTGATAAACTGCTTTTGCGCTGTTTGTCGTGCGAAGGGATAAAGCAGCTTCACAGAGAGGATTTTGTGTCATTATTTCGTCAATTGTTTTATAAGATGCTGGCATTTTATTCATTATTGGCGTTTTGTAAATCGCTTTATGGATAAGAGCTGTGCGCGTGAAAAAAGTGCGCGCTCTTCTATTAAAAGAGCATCACGACGTGATAAACTGCTTTTGCGCTGTTTGTCGTGCGAAGGGATAAAGCAGCTTCACAGAGAGGATTTTGTGTCATTATTTCGTCAATTGTTTTATAAGATACTGGCATTTTATTCATTATTGGCGTTTTGTAAATCGCTTTATGGATAAGCGCTGTGCGCGTGAAAAAAGTGCGCGCTCTTCTATTAAAAGAGCATCACGACGTGATAAACCGCTTTTGCGCTGTTTGTCGTGCGAAGGGATAAAGCAGCTTCACAGAGAGGATTTTGTGTCATTATTTCGTCAATTGTTTTATAAGATACTGGCATTTTATTCATTATTGGCGTTTTGTAAATCGCTTTATGGATAAGCGCTGTGCGCGTGAAAAAAGTGCGCGCTCTTCTATTAAAAGAGCATCACGACGTGATAAACCGCTTTTGCGCTGTTTGTCGTGCGAAGGGATAAAGCAGCTTCACAGAGAGGATTTTGTGTCATTATTTCGTCAATTGTTTTATAAGATGCTGGCATTTTATTCATTATTGGCGTTTTGTAAATCGCTTTATGGATAAGCGCTGTGCGCGTGAAAAAAGTGCGCGCTCTTCTATTAAAAGAGCATCACGACGTGATAAACCGCTTTTGCGCTGTTTGTCGTGCGAAGGGATAAAGCAGCTTCACAGAGGATTTTGTGTCATTATTTCGTCAATTGTTTTATAAGATGCTGGCATTTTATTCATTATTGGCGTTTTGTAAATCGCTTTATGGATAAGCGCTGTGCGCGTGAAAAAAGTGCGCGCTCTTCTATTAAAAGAGCATCACGACGTGATAAACCGCTTTTGCGCTGTTTGTTGTGCGAAGGGATAAAGCAGCTTCACAGAGAGGATTTTGTGTTATTTGATGTCCTTGTTTTTCAAGGGCTTCAACCGCACGGTCATAATATCCTCTCCTCCATAGCCAAGATGGTGGCATTGACGATCAAAAGCAGAAAGCGGGACAATAATATTATTGGGAACAACAACGCTATTGTCTGCACCTGGACCAAAGGTGCCAAAGCGCATCGGCTCTAAAATCGTGTTGGACGAAAATGCACGGAAAATCATGGTAGTGGAATCAAGCACTGCTGGTAAGGCTAAACGCCCACCGTGTAACGCTACAGCATCCAGTAAAGGACGCGGGTCAATTTCCGATCTAATGGGCCAATAGCCTGCTAAAATGAGGCGTGAAAAATCTGTTCCCTTTTTTTCAAGGTACTCCATAAAATGGCAACAAGCACGCTGCGAAAAAAGTGCGCGCTCTTCTATTAAAAGAGCATCACGACGTGATAAACCGCTTTTGCGCTGTTTGTCGTGCGAAGGGATAAAGCAGCTTCACAGAGAGGATTTTTTTGTAAGTGCTGTCTGTTTTGTAAAATAAAACCCATCGTCATTTTGATTTCTTGAAAAGAGCATATTGCTCTTTGGCTCATAGAAAAGAGAGCTTCATAGACAAAATAGACAAAGAGGGGCTTGTGCAAAAGGGCATGATCAATTTTTGGGGGGAAATTTATGGGTAAAAAAAGTTTTACTGATGTAAAAAGGGTGATCCACAACAGCCGATGGAAAAAGCTGATCCCGGGAACCTATACAAATAGGTGGGCGCCATATGAAAAAGCCCACGGGCTTGATCAGGGACAGCTCCCTTGGAGATCACTAAGGTCTCAGGAATACGTTATTTCCTGTCGAGAAGCGCAGAACACCCTCCTTAATATAAAACAATTTTAGAGTTTCTGCTAGAGATAAAATAACTTAAAGCTCTTATTTTTCATAAAGTTTTTCAAGAGGGGGGGATGATATTGCGGGTGGCTGCTGGAACTGGCTGTATGATGGAGGGACGGCTTATTCAAAGTAAAAAAAACATAAGTGGGGGCAGGTAAAGTGAAGCAGAATTTTTATGGCAATCGCTTGATTTTTATGTTTTAGGGGGAATGCTTGGAGGAGTTTTGATGGGGGATATTTCTTATTCAAGAATATTGGTTTAACTGACGTTGCGTCTTTGAAGTTTTTGCCTTGTAGGGAATATTTCAGGGCTGTTTTATCAATTTTGAGGGAAAATTGTGAACGCTTTTCGTTTCTATGATTTTTCTTTTCGTTTCTATGATTTTCTAAGTCTAAAAAGGCATCACCAATCACGGGGAGAAGACTATGAGAGTACTCGTGAAGAGCGAAATATAGTAAAAGATAAATATTTTTTGTCTTTAGAATGAAGTAACACAATAAAGAGGTGAAAAATCTAAAGAGGGAGGAAACATGAAACCTATTAACTTTAGAAAATTATATACTTTTACTTTCAAGATGACAATTAAAGAACCTGTTAAGTAAAGAACCTGTTAAGCCCTATATGGTTGCAATTGTTAATGTTGAAGATCTAACAGATATCACTGTTTTTACAATAAACGATGGTGATCCTGTTAGACTTTTTTAGAATTTGTGAAAAAAATAGAAAACAGTACAAGATTTTATGCTTATAACCTAAACTATGATTATGCTATTATTCGATCATGGTGTCATTTTAATCAAAATGATCTTATAACACCTAAATTTTATGATTTTATCTCGCAAAATGATAGAGTTCTTAAATCGGAACTTGCATTTCAATCAAATAAATCAAAAAGAGTTTATCTATTCGATTCATTAGAGTTATTTTTAGTTCCTTTGCAAGACATAATAACAGCTTTTACCGATTTAAAACAAAGTGAAGCTTCTCCCTTTGAGTATATTGATGATGTTATTATTCAACAAAATGATATCGACTGTTGTGTGAATGAAAGCAAGGGATTAGCTATTGCTCTCAAAAAAAGACTCCAATGGGGAAGAAATAAAATGACTTTCGCGGCCGATGCTAAAGCTGTATGGTCAGAAAAAATGTTTAAAAAATTTACAAAAATTAAAGCAGAAACATATTTATTCCCATCTTTAGAAGAAGATGAGGAGAAGATTTTAAGAAAAGCAAATGACGGTGGTTTTTGTTTTTTAATAGATATATGGGTAAATTCATAAATAAAGAAATTGAAATTTATGATGTCAATAGTATGGGCCCTGCTATGATGTTAAAACAATTACCTGTAGGGGCACCTCTTTATAAAAAAGGTAAAATTAAAACTAATGACTTACATCCTCTAGGTCTTCAAAGATTTTATATAAATTCAGCAGAATTAAGAGAAAATAAAATACCTATTTTAAATAATAACACAATCATCATCTGGGGGTGTTGAATATTTACAAATTTTATCTGAATATGAATGTGAACATAAAAAAATATTCATGTTAACATTACAAGAATTTGAATTGTTTAAACAATCTTATCACTACCAAAATTTGGAATTATTAGATGGTTATCTATTTAAAGCAAGAGATGACCGTTTCACTGATTATATTGATGAATTTTTTGAATTGAAAAATTCTTCAGATAAAAAATCAGCAGAATAGGAAAAATGTTTCTTAATTCATTATGTGGAAAAATGGCTGAACGTCCTCATAGAATTAAAAGATATATCGAATTTGAAAATGATGTCCTTAGATTTATTGGGGGTGAAACAATATTCCAAAAATGTGATTATTTACCAATTGCTTTATTTGCTGCAAGCTATGCTCGTATGTTTTTAATTGAGTCTATTTACAAAATTGGACTTGAAAACTTCATCTATTGTGACACTGATAGTATCCGTTGTTTCAAAACTGAAAATGCTAAAAAATTAGATATTCATCCCTCTAAAATAGGGGCTTGGAAATTAGAAAATAAAAAGAAAATTATAGCAGCTAAATATTTAGCTCGTCGTCGATATTGTTTGCAATTTGAAGATAATACTTTTCAAGCAGTTTGCCCATATATACCTTCTGACAAATTAACGCCTCACATCAAGTCATTGGATGATTTTCAACTTGGTAAAAGAGTTAAAATGACAGGTTTTGAAATGGGTGTTGGTGGTCTATACCCAATAGAAAGATTTGTTCCAATTTAAAGGAAAATAGGAAAAGTGAGTATACTGGGAGATGAAAACGTGCATAGAAAGGCGTGAGAGTATCAAATTTTATCTTGTTCTGGCGTAACATACTGTTATTTACTGGCAATATAAGATTGCCTCCTTGATAGGTTTAAGTGTTTTTAATGTGTGTGGTGAATGTCCTTAAGGTTGTTTGTCGAGCTTTAAGTTTAAGGAAATCCCATACGTGGGAAACCAAGTGAAGCCTGCTAGAATTCAGATTATTTACAGACCGGGGCGGGTTAAGAAACTTCGTGCTTTGAGGTGAGGATATTCATTGGTAATCGCTTGATTTTTATATTTCGGGGGAATGCTTGGAGGAGTTTTGATGGGGGATATTTCTTATTCAAGAATATTGGTTTAACTGATATTGCGTTTTTGAAACTTTTGCCTCGTGAAGCCATATTTTATTGTTGTTTTATCAATTTTGAGGGGTGGAGAAGAGCCTATATGGTATGTGCTGCTCTAGGTTGAAGCTCATAAAAATAAAAAACAAATGATAATAGTTTATCAGAGATGCTAAGTAATGTTTTAAACTTTTTCAAAAAATATTTTTTGAGGTTCGTGTTTTACAAATTTTTTATCCATGATGGAGGGATGTGAAAAAAAGAGGTGGTGTGAAGAGGACGCAGGCATGAAGCGTTTGCTTGCTATGAGAAGAAATGCTGTAGGTGCGGTGTATTGGAAGTGTTTGGACGCTGCCTTCAATACAAAACAGGTTCAAACGCATTTGTGGGTAATAGTTTAATGCTGTTTCATAAGCTTTAAGAGCAAGTTCTGGATGCTCTGTTGCTTCCATGGTAATGCCAAGTTTTAAAAAAAAGCTCTATAGTTGCGTGAGATATAGGGGATGTTTCATGGTGTGGTTATAAGCTGGGGTTTTTAGTTTATTGAGTGGGATGTAGAGCCGGCTTTGTGTCTTATCCAAGTTTGAAAGGATGGCGTCTTGTTCTTGAATGTGTTCACAGAGCTTGCGGTGCTTGTTCGTCCAACAGGGCTTGCACGCGCTTTTGAATCCTGCGCATTTGTGGGTAATAGTTTAATGCTGTTTCATAAGCTTTAAGAGCAAGTTCTGGATGCTCTGTTGCTTCCATGGTAATGCCAAGTTCAAAAAAAGCTATATAGTTGCGCGGCTCAAGTTCAAGAGCATGGTTGAGATCAAGCATGGCAAGCTTGAAATCGCTCAGTTGAATGTGAATCCAAGCGCGTCTTACCCAAGCTTCAGCGTGAGTAGGTAAAAGTGCAAGAGCATTATCAATATAATCAAGCGCAAGCCCATAATCGTCGCTACTGATCGCATTTTCAGCCCATGACATTAAAAGATCAATCGTTTCACTCCCCGATTGGGACCATAAATGTTGAAGTTGTTGACTGATCTTTTTCGCTTGAGAAACATCAGCACAATATTTCAACTCTTTTAGTAAACGTAAAATTTCTGCTTCTTTGCGTTGCTTAATTCTGTCAACATGAGAAAGCTGCTCTGAGTCAAAATCTTCAAGAATAATCGCAGATGAATTAGAATCGGAGAGCGTTGAGGAAGGGGTAGGAGAATTGGGGATAAGATCATCTAACGGTAAAAGCGATTGTGGAGAAGGACGATCTTCAGGAAGTGAAGGAGGATTTTGCCCATATCCAGAAGAAACAAAACAAAAAACGCCAACAAAAGAAAGAAAAAAAATGCGCTGGAAAATACAGAAAAAACGCAGCTGAGAAAATCGAAAAGCTTTTAAAAAAATAGAAGAACCCATAAAAACAAGCCCCCAAAAGATAAATCACCAAATTTTATCAAACAATGGACTCGTAACCAACGGACTTATAACCAAAAAAATCTTAAGAAAAAATTTTTAAGCCTACAATAAAGTAGGCATAAAAACATTAATCCTAAAAGAATTAGCCCTGACGCGCTCTAAAACGCGGGTTCGTTTTATTAAGAATATAAATACGACCTTTACGACGCACCAAACGATTGTTACGGTGGCGCTCCTTTAGTGCTTTAAGCGAATTTTTAATTTTCATAATATTCACCGTTTAAACAGTTTACGTAACACAATACTATAATATAGCATTAAAAACTATAATACAGCATTAAAACACAAAAATATAATATTACAACCCAAATACAATATTACAACCCCAATATAATATTACAACCCCAATACACTGCTCACTCAATGAACATTACATTGCGGTGAACATTACATTGTGGTGAACATTACATTGCGGTATTGTATTTGCAGCATAACATTACACGATACACTTTTTCACTGTGATCACAAAAAGAAAAACGCACCCTTAAGGTACGCATTAACACACTTCATTAGCACAACGAATAAGTGAAAATTGCAAAAAAAGCAAGGGAGATTTAACAAGAAGTCTTATTCTTGTCAAGGGTGTATTATACATTTCCTATGCTATGTTAATGGTTGCCTTGAAGGTAAAAATATTCTCGCAAAAAGTATAAAAAAAGGATAAAGAATGAAAACAAGCTAAGAGCTTCTTATTTGTGAGAAAATAATCCTGTTGCTCAGTAAAATATCATCGTTTAGTAAGGTTCATGTAAAATTTATATCATGAGGTGTTTTTTGTTAGTCTGTGATGATATTCTTAAGGCTTATTCTTAAAAACTAGAAAATAAACCGCATGATGAAGATAAATGTGATGAATTGATAAGGATAAATTTCTATTGTTCATAGTAAACATAGTAAACTTAAGAGTCTCGCATAGTGTTAAGGTTTTTTATTGCCAATCTGTGCATCTTTAACCATAGCATTTGCTTCTTGCATATCACAAGCGGGGTTGGTGTATGGGTGAAAACACTTGAAGATAAGGAATAAAACGGTCTTTTATAAATGCTTTCAAGTGCAAGAGAGTGTTGCAACATTGGGGACTGGCAAAGCAGTGTGATGAGAATGGTGTTTATGCTTTATAAGCCTGAAGAGGGTGGTGCACTATGAATGTTATGCTATTATCGAGAGCTTTTATGCTCTATGATGGGGGGGCTGTTGTGAAGTGGTGGCAATGTGCATTGGCCAAGTGTTTCTTTAAAATAAGCGCGTGTTAAAATAAGTGCGTAAATTGGTAACACAAGTGTCTTCTGTTTGAGGCTTTTTATTTCACCTGAGGGCTGAGAGGATGTTTGGTTTGGGAATGGATAAGCTTAGTGCTGTAATCGCATTCTGTAATTATATCTTTGATGTGGAGATCAGAAACGGAGCGGAGCGCTTGGCACTTTTAATGAGGGATTAAATCTGTGCTGTTAGTGTGCTGTTAGAGTGAAAGATTATGCATAAATTTCTCTTTTAGGGCAATAGTTTATGATTCTTTGCAACCCCAATTAACCTCTACGTGTCCAATTACCTCTACGTGGCAACCCAATTATTTCTAAGTGGGGTGGATTGCTGGATATTGTCGAGCAGATGGGGAATTCAAATCATCCAGTGAGGGAGCCAGTATATTGAAAATAGGCCTTGGCTCTTGAATGTGGGTGGTTTGAATTCCTTTTAATATCCATATTGCAGAAAAAATTTGACCTTCCCAAGGGCGGTCTACGATGATGTTTATTGAAAGAGTGAAAGGTTCACATTATCTGGCGATAAACGTAACAAAAGTATGTCATAATACCAATTTATATACATGTTGCCAATGCCAAAGAGGGCTGACATAATGATCATTGGTATCCCAACCGATAGGGGCAGTGCCTCTCTTCCTCCTACGAGGTACGCTATACAAAGAAATCCTGTCATTAATAAAAAGCCTATCGACAGGATTTTCGTTACGAGAACAATGGGTTTACGAAAGGTTAAAAGAAAGAGGAACAACATGTGTCTAAATGGACCCCCTTTACGTTTTTTGGGAGGAACAGGCTGTGCCTCATTTAAAGTTGCTTCTTTACTTTCATTGTTTTCATTTTTGAGTTTGTTTGAAGAGATACCCTCCATTACTTTCCCCTTTTGTATGGTATTTTTGCTATAAAAAGATCTAAGTTTGTGCTGAACATTAATCACATATTAAAATAAGATACAAGCGAAATTATTTTGTTATTATTATAAATGAAGTATTTTTTTTGCTAAATAAGCGTTTTAAAGGCAATTATATTATTAAACTGATAGTATTAAAAAGTATAATTTAGCTTTATCAGGGTAATAAAATAAACATTTATACTTTGTCAATTAAGGGTGCTATTAGGTGCTCTTCAAAGAAGCTTGCATCGAGAAAAAATTTGGAACTTTGTGAAGTGCGGGTCTGTTGGTTTTGACGGATGTCATTGCTGAGTAGAATAAAGAGTTACAAACAGTCTCTTATTGGGTGATTATAGAGTATGCGTAAACAAAGTATGTTTACTAAGGGAGTTCATAAAGAACTGTGCGTGATGCAATAAAAATATGCCATAAAATCAATGAGCATTCTATGCTTGTGATGCGCCTTATAATTCCTTGTCTTAACAAGCTTAAAGAAAAGGTGGGACAACTGATGCGCTGAAAAGAGGGGCGCGTGAGAGAAGAAAAATTGATCTGTAAAGAGGCAATTTAAGCCGTTCGAGGACGTTGAGGAAACTTTTTCGAGAAAGATGTTGAGCGGATGAATGAAAGGAACAAAGTCTTCTATCCGTTAAGAAAAAAAGAGAGAGGGAAGCTGCTATGCTGGAGGGGCTATCTTGCCAATATTGGGCTGCGTTTGCGAGAGTTGTTTGGGCAGAGTAATATGTTTTATCTCTTTGCAGCGGTTTTATGAAAAAATAAAACGATGCTTTTGTGAAAATGCTTTTGTGAAAAAATGAATATAAGAAGAGAGGCTAGAGACAATAAAAGCGCATTGTGGATTGGTATCTAGGGGCGCAATAGATTAGTCTATTTCCTAAAGATTTGGATTAAAAGGAAAATGAAGGAGCTGCCTCTATCATGGGAAAATAACACTGCCTGGAGGTAACATGTTGGATGAGGGGGGAAGATGTGTGAAGCGGTTTGGGGCGAGAAGAGGTGATATTTTAAAAGAGCAGGGCTTGTAGGAGGGTGTGAAGCCCTGTCCGGAGGTGGAGAGTTGAAGGGGTGGGGCGCTTGTTGAGCCACGTGGATGGTCTCTCGGTGTTGGGTGAGGCTTTGTTTTGGGGTGGTGAGATGTGAAGCGGTTTGGGGCGAGGGGGGTGATATTTTAAAAGAGCAGGGCTTGTAGGAGGGTGTGAAGCCCTGTCCGGAGGTGGAGGGTTGAAGGGGGGCGCGCGCTTGTTGTGAACCTGCGTGGATGGTCTCTCGGTGTTGGGTGAGACTTTGTTTGGGGGTGGTGAATTGTGTGTGGGGCTTGGGTAAGAAGCTGGGTTGTCGAGTATTGTTTACAGAGCAGTGCGGGGTGGGTGAACTTTTCATTTGGTTAATTGCTGTAAAGATGTAAAAGCGTAAAAATGTGGATCTGTAAAAGTGAAGGGGAAATTCAAGGACGTGGGGATTTATGTATTGTGTGTGTTTTTGTCATGTTGGGCTTTTGGCATGGTGTGGAATGGTGTGAGAGGATGTGGGGAAGAGGTGGTGCGTTGACGGGAGTGGAGAGTTGAAGGGGTGGGGCGCGCTTGTTGTGAACCTGCGTGGATGGTTTCTCGGTATTGGGGGAGGTTGTTTTGGGGGGCTGAGATGTGAAGCGGTTTGGGTAAGAAGCTGGGGTGTCGAGTATTGTTTACAGAGCAGTGCGGGGTTGGGTGGAAGTTTCATTTGGTTAATTGCTGTAAAGATGTAAAAGCGTAAAAACGCGATTCTGTAAAAGTGGAGCGGAAGTTCAAGGACGTGGGGATTTGTGGATTTATGTATTGTACGTGCTTTTGTCATGTTGGGCTTTTGGCATGGCGTGGAATGGTGTGAGAGGATGTGGGGAAGAGGTGGTGCGTTGACGGGAGTGGAGAGTTGAAGGGGTGGGGCGCTTGTTGAGCCACGTGGATGGTCTCTCTGTGTGTGTGGGGGGAGGTTGTTTTTTCCGTCTTTGTAGGAGAAAAGCGTCTTTATAGGTGGGCTTAAGATTTGCTAGCTGGTCCCATTAATTGGATGACATGCCCCATTTTGCGGTGGGGGTGAACAGTGCTTTTGCCATATAAATGGATCGAGGTACGCTCTTGCGTGAGAAAATATTTTAACATGCTTAAATTGTTACCAAGAAGATTTGTCATTTGGCAATCGCTATGGCGATAGGGACTGCCTAAGGGAAGTCCGCAAAGTGAGGGGTGAGGCTTTGTTTTGGGGGGCTGAGATGTGAAGCGGTTTGGGTAAGAAGCTGGGTTGTCGAGTATTGTTTACAGAGCAGCGCGGGATGGTGGGAAGTTTCATTTGGTTGATTGCTGTAAAGATGTAAAAGCGTAAAAATGTGGATCTGTAAAAGTGAAGTGGAAATTCAAGGACGTGGGGGATTTGTGGATTTATGTATTGTGCGTGTTTTTGTCATGTTGGGCTTTTGGCATGGTGTGGAATGGTGTGAGAGGATGTGGGGAAGAGGTGGTGCGTTGACGGGAGTGGAGAGTTGAAGGGGTGGGGCGCGCTTGTTGTGAACCTGCGTGGATGGTTTCTCGGTATTGGGGGAGGTTGTTTTGGGGGGCTGAGATGTGAAGCGGTTTGGGTAAGAAGCTGGGTTGTCGAGTATTGTTTACAGAGCAGCGCGGGATGGTGGGAAGTTTCATTTGGTTGATTGCTGTAAAGATGTAAAAGCGTAAAAATGTGGATCTGTAAAAGTGAAGTGGAAATTCAAGGACGTGGGGGATTTGTGTATTGTGCGTATTTTTGTCATGTTGGGCTTTTGGCATGGCGTGGAATGGTGTGAGAGGATGTGGGGGGTGATGTTGGATGAGGGAGTGGTGTTTTTGAGAAAAGGAGGGTGTGAAGCCCTGTCAGGAGGTGGAGTTGAAGGGGTGGGGGGCGCGCGCTTGTTGAGCTGCGTGGATGGTCTCTGTGTGTGGGGGGGGGGGAGGTTGTTTTTTCCGTCTTTGTAGGAGAAAAGCGTCTTTATAGGTGGGCTTAAGATTTGCTAGCTGGTCCCATTAATTGGATGACATGCCCCATTTTGCGGTGGGGGTGAACAGTGCTTTTGCCATATAAATGGATCGAGGTACGCTCTTGCGTGAGAAAATATTTTAACATGCTTAAATTGTTACCAAGAAGATTTGTCATTTGGCAATCGCTATGGCGATAGGGACTGCCTAAGGGAAGTCCGCAAAGTGAGGGGGGAGGCTTTGTTTTGGGGGGCTGAGATGTGAAGCGGTTTGGGTAAGAAGCTGGGTTGTCGAGTATTGTTTACAGAGCAGTGCGGGTTGGGGGGAAGTTTCATTTGGTTAATTGCTGTAAAGATGTAAAAGCGTAAAAATGTGGATCTGTAAAAGTGGAGCGGAAGTTCAAGGACGTGGGGGATTTATGTGTTGTGCGTACCCTTGGGGCTTGTTGGGCTTTTGTCTGGTGTGAAATGGTGGTGAGAGAACTAGGGGGATGCATTTGTGAATGGAGGGTAAGTTGGGATGAAGAGGGGTGGTGTGTTGACGAGAGAGGAAAGAAGGTGTGAGGGGAAGGGGGCTATGAAGTGATGGAGGGAAGTTTCGTTTTTGAAGTGGGATTGACCGGTGCTTTCAGTGATCTTACTTTAGGGTGGTGAAGGGACAAGAATATTTTAAAATAGGGCATATTTGTCGCTTTTGATGAAACAGTCTCGTTTGGGCGGGATCTGAAGTTTATAGGGGGTGGATATATTGGCAAATAATGTGAGTTGTTGCGCTTTTTCCTAATCAGAGATCAACCATAAAATTGCTTTTTGTTTTTTCGGCTGGAGTTCTCTAAAATTTTTCACAAGTGAGTGTTCTTTTTCGCTGTATGTTTCTTGATCGTGCTGTAAGAGAGTTTCTTTTGTTGAAAGATCTTTTTTTGTAGTAATATCGGCATAAAAAAAGCTTATAGGGACTTCCAGTTTTTGGGCGATTTCCAGCAAACATTTGGCGCTTACACGATTTAAACCTTTTTCATATTTTTGGATTTGTTGGAAACTGACGCCTAAATGGGTTCCTAATTCTTTTTGGGAAAGCCCCATGGCAATGCGTCTATGGCGGATTCTTTTGCCTATAGAAATGTCGATAAAATGTGGATTTTTGGTTGGCACTTTGCACCCCCTCCGGTTGCGAGCGCCCTCGCATTGGTATTCCGGGAGTAACAAGTACTGAACCCTAGTCAGCTTTTTGCTTTTAGTGCTGGTGGCACCTGGACATAGCAAAATCTCCCGGAATTCCGGGAAACCCACAAAAGTGGGCTCAATTGTACGCTAGGGTTTAGGGCTTGTTTTCCCTCTTGGTCGTTGCGTATACGACCAAAATATCTCTTTAAGTGATAAAGTAATTTCAGGAGATTGGCAAGAGAAATCAATACGTCATAAAACGGCGTGATTGGGAGGGGCAGTGATCTGAAGAGCGTGGGGGGCTGGGGTAAGAAGCTGGGTTGTCGAGTATTGTTTACAGAGCAGTGCGGGGTTGGTGAACTTTTCATTTGGTTAATTGCTGTAAAGATGTAAAAGCGTAAAAATGTGGATCTGTAAAAGTGAAGTGGAAGTTCAAGGACGTGGGGGGGGGCTTGGATAAAAAGCTGGGTTGTTGAGGATTGTTTTCAGAGCAGCGCGGGATGGTGGGAAGTTTCATTTGGTTAATTGCTGTAAAGATGTAAAAGCGTAAAAATGTGGATCTGTAAAAGGTAAGGGGAAATTCAAGGACGTGGGGATTTGTGGATTTGTGTATTGTGCGTGCCTTGGGGCTTGTTGGGCTTTTATCATGGTGTGGAATGGTGTGAGAGGATGTGGGGTGTCAGAATGAAGCCGAGGGAGATTGATGGAATGGTGTGAGAGGATGTGGGGAAGAGGTGATATTTTAAAAGAGCAGGGCTTGTAGGAGGGTGTGAAGCCCTGTCCGGAGGTGGAGGGTTGAAGGGGGGCGCGCGCTTGTTGTGAACCTGCGTGGATGGTCTCTCGGTGTTGGGTGAGACTTTGTTTGGGGGTGGTGAATTGTGTGTGGGGCTTGGGTAAGAAGCTGGGTTGTCGAGTATTGTTTACAGAGCAGTGCGGGGTTGGTGAACTTTTCATTTGGTTAATTGCTGTAAAGATGTGAAAGCGTAAAAATGTGGATCTGTAAAAGTGAAGTGGAAGTTCAAGGACGTGGGGATTTGTGCTGTGTATGTTTTTGTCTGGTGTGGAATGTGTTCAGAGAACTAGGGGGGGGATATTTTAAAAGAGCAGGGCTTGTAGGAGGGTGTGAAGCCCTGTCCGGAGGTGGAGGGTTGAAGGGGTGGGGCGCGCGCTTGTTGTGAACCTGCGTGGATGGTCTGTGTGTGGGGGGGGGTGAATTGTGTGAAGCGGTTTGGGTAAGAAGCTGGGTTGTCGAGTATTGTTTACAGAGCAGTGCGGGTTGGGGGGAAGTTTCATTTGGTTAATTGCTGTAAAGATGTAAAAGCGTAAAAATGTGGATCTGTAAAAGTGAAGTGGAAATTCAAGGACGTGGGGATTTGTGCTGTGTATGTTTTTGTCTGGTGTGGAATGTGTTCAGAGAACTAGGGGGGGATATTTTAAAAGAGCAGGGCTTGTAGGAGGGTGTGAAGGGCCCTGTCCCGGGGGGGGAGTTGAAGGGGTGGGGCGCGCGCTTATTGAGCCGCGTGGATGGTTTCTCGGTATTGGGTGAGGCTTTGTTTTGGGGGGTGAGATGTGTGTAGGGCTTGGATAAAAAGCTGGGTTGTTGAGGATTGTTTTCAGAGCAGCGCGGGATGGTGGGAAGTTTCATTTGGTTAATTGCTGTAAAGATGTAAAAGCGTAAAAATGTGGATCTGTAAAAGTGGAGTGGAAGTTCAAGGACGTGGGGGATTTATGTGTTGTGCGTACCCTTGGGGCTTGTTGGGCTTTTGTCTGGTGTGAAATGGTGGTGAGAGAACTAGGGGGACGCATTTGTGAATGGGGGGTAAGTTGGGATGGAACGGGGGAAGTGTTTGGGTGTGTTGATGGGAAGGGGTGTAGGAAATGGAGGAGGAGAGAGTGCGTATGGGATAAAGGGAAGAGGGGGGATAAGAGGCGGTGGTGCGAAGGGATGCGTGAAGGGGGGGTGTGAGGGGATAGCGCTTGGCTTATGGTACTTGATGAAACAGTCTCGTTTGGGGGGGATCTGAAGTTTATAGGGGGGGATATATGAGCGAAGAATATTGAATGGTGCGCTTTTTCCTAATCAGAGATCAACCATAAAATTGCTTTTTGTTTTTTCGGCTGGAGTTCTCTAAAATTTTTCACAAGTGAGTGTTCTTTTTCGCTGTATGTTTCTTGATCGTGCTGTAAGAGAATTTCTTTTGTTGAAAGATCTTCTTTTGTAGTAATGTCTGCTGTTAAAAGATCCGTGTAGAAAAAGGTAAGAGGAACTTCCAGTTTTTGGGCGATTTCCAGCAAACATTTGGCGCTTACACGATTTAAGCCTTTTTCATATTTTTGGATTTGTTGGAAACTGACGCCTAAATGGGTTCCTAATTCTTTTTGGGAAAGCCCCATGGCAATGCGTCTATGGCGGATTCTTTTGCCTATAGAAATGTCGATAAAATGTGGATTTTTGGTTGGCACTTCAAACTCCCCTCCGGTTGCGAGCGCCCTCGCATTGGTATTCCGGGAGGTTGAAAATACTGAACCTAAATCAGCTTTTTGCTTTTAGTGCGAAAACGCACTTGGACATAGCAAAAACTCCCGGAATCCCGGGATACCCGCAAAGCGGGATAAATTTATGTTTAGGTTTCGGGTCTTCAACTCCCTATTTGACCGTTGCGTAGACGATCAAAGTCACAGGGCTATCAATAAAGTAATTTCAGGAGATTGGCAAGAAAAATCAATACGTCATAAAACGGCGTGATTGGGAGGGGCAGTGATCTGAAGAGCGTGGGGGGGGGCTGGGGTAAGAAGCTGGGTTGTCGAGGATTGTTTTCAGAGCAGTGCGGGATGGTGGGAAGTTTCATTTGGCTTCTTTCTGTAAATGTGTAAAGGCGTGAAAATGTGGATCTGTAAAAGTTGAGTGGAAGTTCAAGGACGTGGGGGATTTATGTGTTGTGCGTACCCTTGGGGCTTGTTGGGCTTTTATCATGGCGTGGAAGGTGGTGAGAGGATTGGGGAACGCATTTGTGAATGGGGGGGGGTAAGTTGGGATGGAAAGGGGGAAGTGTTTGGGTGTGTTGATGGGAAGGGGGGTAGGAAATGGAGGAGGAGAGAGAGCGTATGGGATAGAAAAGGGAGGGGGGATTTGACGGTGGAGATATTTGGTTGGGTAAGAAGTTTGGGTATTGTTTATAGAGTGGTGTGGGGTGGAAGTTTTGTCTTTTGGGGGGATTTTTGGGATTGTTCGGTGGTTGGTTTGGAGGTTTCGTTGGCTGCGTTCTATAAAGATGTAAAAGCGTAAAAATGTGGATCTGTAAAAGTGAAGGGGAAATTCAAGGACGTGGGGGATTTGTGGATTTATGTATTGTGCGTGTTTTTGTCATGTTGGGCTTTTGGCATGGTGTGGAATGGTGTGAGAGGATGTGGGGAAGAGGTGGTGCGTTGACGGGAGTGGAGAGTTGAAGAGGTGGGGCGCGCTTGTTGTGAACCTGCGTGGATGGTTTCTCGGTATTGGGGGAGGCTTTGTTTTGGGGGGCTGAGATGTGAAGCGGTTTGGGGCGAGAAGAGGTGATATTTTAAACAGGGCTTGTAGGAGGGTGTGAAGCCCTGTCAGGAGGTGGAGGGTTGAAGGGGGCGCGCGCTTATTGAGCCGCGTGGATGGTTTCTCGGTGTGTGTGGGGGGGGGGAGGTTGTTTTTTCTGTCTTTGTAGGAGAAAAGCGTCTTTATAGGTGGGCTTAAGATTTGCTAGCTGGTCCCATTAATTGGATGACATGCCCCATTTTGCGGTGGGGGTGAACAGTGCTTTTGCCATATAAATGGATCGAGGTACGCTCTTGCGTGAGAAAATATTTTAACATGCTTAAATTGTTACCAAGAAGATTTGTCATTTGGCAATCGCTATGGCGATAGGGACTGCCTAAGGGAAGTCCGCAAATAGCACGGATATGCTGTTCAAATTGTGAAGTTATGCATGCTTTTTGTGTCCAATGACCAGAATTATGTACACGCGGCGCTAATTCATTCACTAAAAGATGACCATCTGTTAAGACAAAAAACTCAATACAAAGAACACCAACATAATCGAGGGCATTCATGACTGTTACGCTGATTTCTTGGGCTGCTTTTTGCACGTCAAGGGGAATATGGGATGGAACAAAGGATTTATGAAGAATCCCGTTTTTGTGTTGGTTTTCAGGGCAATCATAAAAAATATGTTCCCCTTGTTTTGTGCGAGCCGAAAGAACCGAAATTTCCGATAAAAAAGGAACGATTTCTTCCAAAATACAAGGCTGTTCCTGAATGGTCCTTAAGGCTTCGTCAAGGGTTTGTTCCGTGGGGTGGTCAAGTTTGATCTGGTTTTTTCCGTCATAACCAAAACGACGCGTCTTTAAAAGACCACGTCTACCTAAGGCATCGAGAGCGGAAAGAAGAGAAGAAGAATTGTCAACACCATACCATGAGGCGGTGCCAATCCCTTGATCACGCAAAAATTGCTTCTCAAAAAGCCGATCTTGCGTGATCTCTAATGCTTTGGAAGAAGGATAAACAGGCTTACTCTTCTCTATATATTGAACTGTTTGAAGCGAAAGATTTTCAAATTCATAGCTGACAACATCACACTGAGAAATAAAATGATCTAAAGCTGATGTATCATCATAGGAGGAAACAATATGGCTGTTTGCTGTTTGAGCGGCTGGGCAATCGGCCTCAGGGCAAAAAATAACCGTTCGAAATCCTAATTCTGCGGCCGCTATGGCGAGCATCCGTGCTAATTGTCCGCCGCCGATTAAACCAATAACGCTGCCTGGAGGTAACATGTGGGACGAGAGGGACGAGGGGGATGAAGCGGTGGTGTGGGACGAGGCGGTGGTGTGGGACGAGGCGGTGGTGTGGGACGAGGCGGTGATGTTGGACGAGGCGGTGATGTTGGACGCGGGCGTATTGGAAAACGGTGCCATTTTAAACCTCCGTTACAGGCGTTTGGGCGACATTGGCTGTTTGTTGTTGACGCCAATCTTGTAATCGTTGGGCAAGATCATGATCATAAACCGCCATAACAGCCGCCGCTAAAAGTGCTGCATTAATTGCGCCTGCTTTGCCAATTGCTAATGTGCCAACGGGTATCCCTGCGGGCATTTGCACGATTGAAAGCAAAGAATCTTGACCAGAAAGAGAATGAGAATGCACTGGAACACCAAACACAGGAAGAGGAGTAAGGGCTGCTAGCATACCAGGAAGATGTGCTGCACCCCCCGCACCGGCAATTAAAACTTTAAACCCTGCTTCTTTTGCTTCTTTTGCAAATTGATAAAGGCGTTCAGGGGTTCGGTGTGCTGAGACAATATGCGAACTATGAGAAATACCAAGATTCGTCAAAATATCTGCACTATGGCACATCGTTTGCCAATCCGATTGGCTCCCCATTAAAATCGCGACATCACATGATTTTTTCATCATTCACCATCCTTTTGATTCAATGCGATCCTTTATCATTATTTTTTTAAAGTTTTATATTCTCTTTGCAAAGCCAATTGATGACAGAAAAACAGTTATTTTTCAAATAAGATGGAAAGCTAAAAATTTAAAGGGGATTTCGAGAGATGAAAAATCAGAGTATTGAGGGTCATGAAGTACTTTTTTGAGGGGGGGTGAAAATGTTAAGGGGTGGTGTGGGACCCATGAGGCTGTTGAGCTGCGGGGTTGTCGTTTATTTACGATAAGAGGAAACAATACATTGGGGGAAAGCCATTGATTGTAAGTTTTTTTAAAATCTCTCATTTTTTATTTGCTAAAGTAAACACGATCACCATATACTATGAAATCTACTGCAATTTGAAACATTGCTTATGGGAAAAAGAGATTTTTATAGAAAAAATGCGTTGCAAAGTGAGGATATTCTTTTGAGAAAAAAGAGAGGACGCTCTCTCAATTTCAAAGGCTATTTAATTTTGCTGTTCAAGTGATTCTTTTATAAGTGGGGGGAATATACTCTTTATAATTATTGGTATATCTTTAATAATAGCTGATATAAAGGGAAGCGAATAATCAACGCTTTTGTGCTTTTGTTAAGATGTGTTTCTTAGCAATTATAAAGTTCTTTATTTTTTCACTTAAATATAATGACAAGAAAAGTGAATGATGAATTGTGAATATTAAATCCATGGTCTCTTTTTGGCCCAATTTTGTAATATGGTGAACGCTGAAGTGAATTGAAAGTTAAACACCGGATGTAAAGGAGATTTAGAAGCTATGTTTTTTCCATTTTTAATCGCTTTAGGTACTGCAATAACGACTATATATGGCAAAAAAAATATAAGTTATGCTTTGTGGGCAATTTTATTCGTTGTCATTCTTCTTACTTTTAATCATCACGCAACTTCTACTTTAAATTTATCTTTTTGAGAGAATAACCATGGAACATGTTGAACAGAAAAATCCTCACTTTGTCATATTTATGAATACGCTAGGACTCATGGGGTTATCTATTGTCTTGGTGGTGGCTTTTTATTATCAACTGGTAAAGTTTGAATTACCTTGTCCCCTTTGTTTGCTGCAGCGCGTTGGATTGATGCTGGCAGGCTGTGGGTTCTTGCTCAATATTCACTATAAGGTGAAAAATACCCATTATGGTATGGTTATTCTCGGTTGTATGGTAACCAGTGTTGTTGCAGCACGGCAAGTTTTTTTGCATATCACACCTGATGATTTGGGATATGGTTCAACGTTCTTTGGATTGCATTTTTATACTTGGGCTTTCATTATCTCTGTTCTTTGTATCTTTGCTGTCTCATTTGTCATGATTTTAGGCGAATTGGCACACAAGTTCAAAGAATTTTCTCCTTTTCCAATCTTGAGTAAAACGGCAAGTTTTTTATTTGTTTTTTTGATTGCGGCAAATTTGCTTTCTACCATACTGGAATGTGGTGGGGGACAATGTGCCGATGATCCTGTAAGGTATGAATTGTTATCAAATTGGTTCCCTTCACAGTCTTGAAATTTTTTAATAATCCCTCATCATAATTTTTATTGTTAAAGAGGCGGAAATATTTAAAAATCCGCTTCTTTTTATTTATTAGGAAGATATTTCAGCAAGACTTTCAATAATCTGATCTTTTATGCCAATGCTGGCTTTTATGAGCGCTTGCGGTTGATACTTTTTAGCGAAGGCTTACTCTGTGAACCTTTTATACTGTCTTTTGAGGGAGATGAAAGGATTGGTCGGAGGCACTGTTGAGCAGCCCAGATTGTCGAGCGGCGTGGGTTAAGAAACTGCATTTTTAAAGAGCGCATTAACGATAAAATTTTTTTGTTCTTGATTTTTCTTAATTTTGTATTAAGTAGATCTTTGTATTCATTTTGGTGCTTCTGAAGTATCTTTATTACTTCTAGAGCGATTAATTTAAGTTTGAAAATTATGTGAATAATTTTCTGCAAAGGTTTGTTTATTAGAGGCAAACCTTTTTTTTTATCTAATTTTTAGATGTTTTCTTTCAGTATAAAGCTTTTCTTTTAGAAAAAGGCAAGCGGCTTGATGATGACACTCTTGTGTTATAACATATTGATTTATAATGATAAATAATCTTTTTAATGTGAATCACAACGCTGAGTATAATAAAAATTTTTCATCACAGTTCTCTCATATGGAATCAATTAAAATTACTTGCTTGTACATCGTGAGCGGGTGGGCCATGCATGTGGGGAAAAACTGTACAAGAAAGGCGCATGCCTTTAATGGATCGTTTCAAGGACTAAGGGCTGTCTGCAACACCCACGAGCTGGCAGAGTTTTTGTGATGGTGGTGTCGGTCTTGTTCCTCCATAAGCGTGAAGATGGGGGCTGAATGGATTTTATATACTTCATGGGGGGCTTTACCATTGTGCCTTGCACGGGGGGATAGCGTTTGCGAAATGGGTGTGACGAGCGTTGAGAGATCTGTCTTTAAAACAAGCGCGTGAATATGCAACGTAAGTGCATTCCTTTTGGCGCGTTTTGTATTACGAAAAAATATTGACTGATAAGGATAAGTTATCGTTGCGGATATTGAATGAGAAAAACGAAAAGGTTTTCTCATTTCAAATTTTCTTATAGTCAATCAATTAAATGTATTCTTGTCCGTTACAAAAAAGCACTGGATGTGGGGCAAAATTCTTTTAAAAGTTGTAAAACGCTTCGTATGAACCCTTTCGATAGTTAGAATTTGTCGAAAAATTTTATGCTGGTCAATACAATAATAGGGCGGTTTATATTTATGATTTAAATGAAAATGGGGGTGAGATTTTAAAGACAGTTGTTGAAAACGGTATTGTATAATGCACTTTTTACAGATTTTTTGCTTTCTGTAAAGATGTAAAAGCGTAAAAATGTGGATCTGTAAAAGTGAAGTGGAAATTCAAGGACGTGGGGATTTGTGGATTTGTGCTGTGTATGCTTTTGTCATGTTGGGCTTTTGGCATGGTGTGAAATGGTGGTGAGAAGATTGGGGTGTCAGAATGAAGCCGAGGGAGATTGATGGAATGGTGTGAGAGGATGTGGGGGATGCATTTGTGAATGGGGGGTAAGTTGGGATGGAACGGGGGTGGTGTGTGACTGGAGGAGAGAGTGTGGGGAATATCTTAGGGGAGGACTGGTTTATAGCGCCTTTTGGAGTATGGTCTCCTTTGGGGGGATTTGACGGTGGAGATATTTGGTTGGGTAAGAAGTTGGGGTATTGTTTATAGAGTGGTATGGGGTGGAAGTTTTGTCTTTTGGGAGGGATTTTTTAAGATAAGGGATTGTTCAGTGGTTGGTTTGGAGCTTCTATTTGCTGTTCTTTCAGGAGCTTCACAATTGCCTTAAAAAACACATAGGATTGTTTATGATGAGCGTAAATGAGCAACCAGAAAAGAAATGCTAGCAGTAGAAGTAGAAATTGTCGATAGTGGGGGAAAACGGGATCAAAATAGCTTGTAAAATAAATATTCAAACGAAAATGACTTTTTCCCCCAATGATAATTTCAATTTATGGGGATAAAAGATATCATTTTATCTGCTTGGGAAATCATTCAATAGACGATTTTTTGACGGATAAGTCCGTCTTCAATTCTATATTCATACAGAATATCATGAAAATAAGTGCCTATAGGATATATTAAGCATAAGCTTTGAATGCTATCAGAAATGGTGGTCGTTTTTTTAACGCGGGAAAAATTGATTTACGACTACTTGATTACAAACCAATGCAGTGTTAATCCTGCTTCTTAGCAGGGGTGCTCTTACTTTTTGGTGTAGGAGCTTTTCAGGAGAGGATATAATTGAGAGGGCGTTTAAGATGTCAAGATATTTATTCCCGTTACCGCTTGTGTTGGTGGCTGGTTGCGCATCTGTGAATAATTCAAGTTATGTCGATCGAAATGTTATGAAGGCTGATATAAAGTTGATTGCTCATGATTTTGTTCACAATCTGAAACAATCTTTACCGCCAGCTCAAACAACGTTTATTGTGAAAAAAAGTAAAATAGAAGATAATTTTACACCTTTATTTATCGATCTATTGCAACGCAATGGATATCGCGTGATTTATACAGATAAACCCCAAAAACAGCAAAATGGTATCATTTTGAATTATCAAATAATGCCAATAGATATAGGTCTATTGTCTACTGTCTATTATGATGTGGCTGGAGTAACACGTTATTATGTGCGTACCTATAAGAGATGAAATCTCTTTGCCGGTTTGTCTAAAGGAAGTGGATAATGAGGAAATGTTGGAAGAAAAATCGGCTTAAGAAGTGAAGCTGTAGATCCGTTAAATCAGATAAAATTCTGGTGAGAGTGGTGAAGTATCTTCTCTAGACTTTGATCTTGATTACTCTATGAGATCGTAAAACATTGTCGTTTGGGGTATTGTTATGTTCTACTATGCTGTCCAATAATATTGTTTGAGGTCTGGTGATATCGGCAGGGAAAATTTTGAGCAGGGGTGGATATATTGGCAAATAATGTGAGTTGTTGCGCTTTTTCCTAATCAGAGATCAACCATAAAATTGCTTTTTGTTTTTTCGGCTGGAGTTCTCTAAAATTTTTCACAAGTGAGTGTTCTTTTTCGCTGTATGTTTCTTGATCGTGCTGTAAGAGAATTTCTTTTGTTGAAAGATCTTCTTTTGTAGTAATGTCTGCTGTTAAAAGATCCGTGTAGAAAAAGGTAAGAGGAACTTCCAGTTTTTGGGCGATTTCCAGCAAACATTTGGCGCTTACACGATTTAAGCCTTTTTCATATTTTTGGATTTGTTGAAAACTGACGCCTAAATGGGTTCCTAATTCTTTTTGGGAAAGCCCCATGGCAATGCGTCTATGGCGGATTCTTTTGCCTATAGAAATGTCGATAAAATGTGGATTTTTGGTTGGCACTTCAAACTCCCCTCCGGTTGCGAGCGCCCTCGCATTGGTATTCCGGGAGTCTAAAAGTACTGACTTGACTCAGCTTTTTGCTTTTAGTGCTAGAGAGCACCTGGACATAGCAAAATCTCCCGGAATTCCGGGATACCCACAAAAGTGGGATAAATTTATGTGTCAAGTCTTCGGGCTTTTAGTTCCCTATTGATCGCTGCGTATACGACCAAACTTACAGTATTTACTCATAAGGCAATTTCAGAAGATTGGCAAGAGAAATGAAAATATTTGGAAAATGAGAGCATTTTTTGATTTCAATAATTATCCTCTTATGCTGTGAAAAAATGCTCTTTGAGGTTGATATTGGGTAATAGATTTACACATCTAGGGTATTTTTTGTGTGTGGGGAATATCTTAGGGGCGGACTGGTTTATAGCGCCTTTTGAAGTACAGTCCTTTGAGAGGGGATTTGACGGTGGAGATATTGGTTGGGTAAGAAGTTGGGGTATTGTTTATAGAAGTGGTGTGGGGTGGAGGTTTTGTCTTTTGGGGGGATTTTTGGGATTGTTCGGTGGTTGGTTTGGAGGTTTCGTTGGATGCGTTCTGTAAAGATGTAAAAGCGTAAAAATGTGGATCTGTAAAAGGTAAGGGGAAATTCAAGGACATGGGGGATTTATGTGTTGTGCGTATTTTTGTCATGTTGGGCTTTTGTCTGGCATGGAATGGTGTGAGAGGATGTGGGGTGTCAGAATGAAGCCGAGGGAGATTGATGGAATGGTGTGAGAGGATGTGGGGGGTGATGTTGGATGAGGGAGTGGTGTTTTTGAGAAAAGGAGGGTGTGAAGCCCTGTCAGGAGGTGGAGGGTTGAAGGGGTGGGGCGCTTGTTGAGCCACGTGGATGGTCTCTCGGTGTTGGGTGAGGCTTTGTTTTGGGGGGTGAGATGTGTGTAGGGCTTGGATAAAAAGCTGGGTTGTCGAGTATTGTTTTCAGAGCAGTGCGGGGTGGAAGTTTTGTCTTTTGGGGGGATTTTTGGGATTATTCGTTGGTTGGTTTGGAGGTTACGTTCGGCTGCGTTCTGTAAAGATGTAAAAGCGTAAAAATGTGGATCTGTAAAAGTGGAGCGGAAGTTCAAGGACGTGGGGGATTTATGTATTGTGTGTGTTTTTGTCATGTTGGGCTTTTATCATGGTTGGGAAGGTGGTGAGAGAACTAGGGGGGCATGTGAATGGGGGGGGAAGTTGGGATGGAAAGGGGGTGGTGTGTGACTGGAGGAGAGAGTGTGTATGGGTTAAAGGGAAGAGGGGGATTTGACGGTGGAGATATTGGTTGGGTAAGAAGGCGGGGTATTGTTTATAGAAGTGGTGTGGGGTGGAAGTTTTGTCTTTTGGGGGATTTTTGGGATTGTTCGGTGGTTGGTTTGGAGGTTACGTTCGGCTGCGTTCTGTAAAGATGTAAAAACGTAAAAATGTGGATCTGTAAAATGTAAGCGGAAGTTCAAGGACGTGGGGGATTTATGTGTTGTGCGTACCCTTGGGGCTTGTTGGGCTTTTATCATGGCGTGGAAGGTGGTGAGAGAACTAGGGGGGACGCATTTGTGAATGGGGGGGTAAGTTGGGATGGAAATGGAGGAGGAGAGAGTGCGTATGGGATAAAGGAGTGGAGGATTTGTGTGTTTAGGGGGGGGCGTTGTGGTTAATGAGACAGAATGTATAGGGATCATGTTTTCAAGGTAGAGAGAAACATAAATGGAAGGTAGCTTAGATGAAGTGGGTTGGGAAGAGGAAAAAGGGGCAGGTTGGAAGAAATGCCTAGAGAGTGGAGTGGGGTGGTGAAGTATGTTGTGGATGGATGCGTAAAGAATGGAGGATGTTTTTGAAAAAAGGAGGGGCCTTTTGGTATGGGGTGAGAGATGTTTGCATTTATCTGAATGGCGTGTGTTTAGGGTGTGGAAGGCGAGGAAAAGTTGGAAGAATGATGATTGTTTGTAAGTCGTGGAAGGAGATAGTCAGAGGCGTTGGGAAAACGCTTGAGGGGGAGAAAATTTAACATAACTTCTTGTCATTCTGAAACCAAGATTATCATAAAAATTGGAGGAAATGGGTGGTAAAATTGGTGGAAAAAAGTTTTCAGCCTCAATGTGTGGGGTGACGTTTTTTGAGAGCATGAGAGAGTAAACTTGAAAAACCTTTCTCTTTTTGTTGAATTTTTATTCACAAACTTAAGAAAATAGGGTATGAACGCTGGAAATAACGCGCAGCTTAACAAAATATGTGCACTGTAAAGGAAATGTTTGTTTATGTCAAAAGAAGAAGTTTTAGAATTTTCTGGTATCGTTACTGAACTCTTACCCAACGCGATGTTTCGTGTGAAACTGGAAAATGATCATGAAATTATTGCGCATACCGCTGGAAGAATGCGAAAAAATCGTATTAGGGTGTTGGCAGGTGATAAAATCATGGTGGAAATGACACCTTATGATTTGACAAAAGGGCGCATTACATATCGCTATAAGTAGCCTAATGGGTGGCTTGCGCTTTTTTCTAAAAGCTACCATATTATTTAATAGTTCTTTAGCTTGCTTTTCATGAGTGAGAAAAAGTGAGTGTTTGAATGACCTTGAAAAACTGTAAAATCAATGCAGAAAAAAGATAAGGAGATTAATGGTGCGTAAAGGGGGGAGCTTAAAACGGGTGCTTAAAATGGGGTGAGAGGGATGTCGATTGTGAAGGGGTGGAAATGAAAAATATAAGAGAGTGGGGGAAAAAACGTTTGGCAGATACTCTTACAGAAGAAATGCATTTGGTGCTTGCCTCCGCTTCGCCAAGGCGTTTAGCGCTCTTAGCACAAATAGGGATTGATCCGCAGCAGGTTTGTGCAAGCGATATTGATGAAACGCCAAAATTAAAAGAACATCCTGCAAACCTGGCCAAACGTTTGGCAAAAGAAAAAGCGCTGAAAGCCCAAGAAATTTTGCGCTGGTATAATCAGAATGGTCAAGAAGAATTGCAGAATGGTCAAGAAGAATTATCTGCACAGAAAATGATTATCTTGGCTGCTGATACGGTGGTGGCTGTTGGGCGCACCATTCTCCCCAAACCAGAGGGTGAAGATGAGGCTTATGAATGTTTACGATACCTTTCAGGACGGGCGCATAAGGTCTATGGTGCTATTTGTGCGCTCAATGAACGAGGAAAAATAACCGTAAAATTGGTTGAAAGTCGTGTCCGTTTTAGACGCTTAACCTCTGCCATGATGAAGGCTTACCTTGATTCTGGTGAATGGCAAGGGAAAGCTGGAGGCTACGCTATTCAGGGAAAAGCTGGTGCTTTCGTCGTCCATATGGTTGGTTCTTATTCCAATGTGGTTGGTTTGCCTTTGGCTGAAACAGTTGATCTCTTGACCGCTTTTCACTATCCACTTTTTACTCTCTGGGCTGAAGAAACGCATTAGAAAAACTTTAAGGCAAGATCAATGCAGGGTGAAAAGCAATAAAAAGAGAAAAGCAGAAATGAAAAAAAAGAAACAGAAGAAAAATTAATGAAAGAGCAGATGACAAAGGTGCGTCAAGAAAAAAAAGAGCTAAATTTGCAAAAAGAGACGCGTCCACCGCATCCTTGTCCTATTTGTGGTCAGATGTCACAAAAATCTTCTTATCCTTTTTGTTCCACACGATGCCGAGCTATTGATCTTAATCGTTGGCTTTCAGGCGCTTATATTTTACCACCCCCACCGCAGAAAAGTGATGAAGAAGAATAAAGAGTCCTCTTGAGGAGAGAATGCTCAGAGCGTTTTTTTGTGTTAGAGTTGAAGGGGAGGCGCGCGGGATTATCATAAATGGATTCAAAAGCTGGATTAATGGCTTGGTTATTGTCGTCATTCGCAGAGACGCAGATTAATATCAATCAATGATAGTCGTTTTAATACATATCTAAGACTTACAACGATTATAAATTGCTTTGTTCCATGAGGATTGTTGATGCCTTTAGGGTGCTGGCAAGAATTGATCGTCTAATCATATTGCTACGGAAAAAGAAGGGGTGGTGCAAATAGACGGGGCAATAAAAAATCGCTTGTTGGTGCTTTGTTGCATGAAGGTTGTTGATGCCTTTAGGGTGCTGGCAAGAATTGATCGTCTAATCAGTATTGCTACGGAAAAAGAAGGGGGGGTTGGTGCAAATAGACAGGGCAATAAGAAATCGCTTGTTGGTGCATTGTTGCATGAAGGTTGTTGATGTCTTTAGGGTGCTGGCAAGAATTGATAGTCTAATCAGTATTGCTACGGAAAAAGAAGGGGGGGTTGGTGCAAATAGACAGGGCAATAAAAAATCGCTTGTTGGTGCTTTGTTGCATGAAGGTTGTTGATGCCTTTAAGGTGCTGGCAAGAATTGATAGTCTAATCAGTATTGCTAAGGAAAAAGAAGGGGGGGTTGATGCAAATAGACGGGGCAATAAGAAATCGCTTGTAAAAATCGCTTGTTGGTGCTTTGTTCCATGAGAATTGTTGATGCCTTTAGGGTGCTGGCAAGAATTGATCGTCTAATCAGTATTGCTAAGGAAAAAGAAGGGGGGGGTTGATGCAAATAGACGGGGCAATAAAAAATCGCTTGTTGGTGCTTTTGCTGGGGAATGGCGTGGTTTCATTTGGGGGATGGATTGATTATATCGTGATTTTGACCGTATCTGTGTTCACTTTGAAAGCTGATCAATATGATGTCGCTTTTATTGGAGCGGCAACGTTATTACCTGGTATTGTTCTTTCTAAGCCAATTGGAATGTTAGTAAGTCATCATTATATGATCCATTGGTTGCGGGCGTCACTGCTGTTACGGGCGCTATGTACTGTCGGTTTATTGCTGGCAACGAGTCTGCAAGGATTTATTGTATTGGCAGTCATTCGAGCGACATTCAATAGTGTAGCCATGCCAGCAATTTCTGTTCTCAGTGCAAATTCTGTACCTGAAAACGAACGGAGCCGTTACTATTCTGTGCTTAATATGATCAATAGCATGGCGAAGATGATAGGACCTGCTTTGGGGAGTGCTCTCTCTGCATTTTTGTCAGATACCTATACTTTATTGTTTTCTGGATTTTTGACATTTCTAGGCTTTATGGTGTTTTGTTGTATTGGTGCACAACCTGTTTCGTCGCTAAGAATAAAAAAAGCGAATACCATGAAATTACAGCAGAGACTTTATGGAACAACTTGGTATGCCTATGTGGCTGTGATATTCATTTATTTTGCAATGATCTTTATGGTGAATAATCAGTTGCCTGTCATCCTTAATGCACTGAAAATGAATAAACAGGCTCTTGGGATGTTGGTATCCGCTTCGGCAATTGGTAATTTTCTATATGGGTTTTGGAGTGTGAAAAAATCAAAGCATAAACCATTTACGGGAAAGATGTCGGAGTTGTTAATGCCCGCAATGTCAACGATGGTTTGTTTTGTACTGATCTCAGTGTGCTTTTTTTACTTGGATTTACTCCATATTGAGGCTTTGTTATTCTGTTTTTTCCTCATTGGAATGGTGAGTGCTTACTTTTCCATATCTTCTAACGTTTATCTGGTAACCCATTTCAATGAATGGATTGGGTTGGCTTCTGGATGGGTACAGTCTGTACAAAATTTAGCTATGTTGGTAGCGCCGTTTGTTGGAGCGTTTGTTTTAGATCACACTTCTTCGGGTAAGTTATTCCTTCTTTCTGGATTGAGTGGATTATTCTGTTTATTGGGTATCAGGATATTGGTGAACCGTTCTTTGTCAATTGTTCGTTCTCAATGATTGGCTCTTCAATGAAACAAGTGTTTTATCCTATCCATGCTGTAACACTGCTCTTTGAGGTTGATATTGGGCAATAGATTTACACATCTAGGGTATTTTTTGTGCGCGTCGTGTGTTGAATATCTTAGGGGCGGACTGGTTTATAGCACCTTTTGAAGTACGGTCCTTTGAGAGGGGATTTGACGGTGGAGATATTGGTTGGGTAAGAAGTTGGGGTATTGTTTATAGAGTGGTGTGGGGTGGAAGTTTTGTCTTTTAGGGGATTTTTTAAGATAAGGGATTGTTCAGTGGTTGGTTTGGAGGTTACGTTGGCTGCGTTCTGTAAAGATGTAAAAGCGTAAAAATGTGGATCTGTAAAAGGTAAGGGGAAATTCAAGGACGTGGGGGATTTATGTGTTGTGCGTACCCTTGGGGCTTGTTGGGCTTTTGGCATGGCGTGGAATGTGGTGAGAGAAGTAGGGGGGGCGCATTTGTGAATGGGGGGTAAGTTGGGATGAAGAGGTGGTGGTGTGTGACTGGAGGAGAGTGTGTGGGGAATATCTTAGGGGCGGGCTGGTTTGGTAAGCCTTTAAAAACATTGTTTTTTGGGGGCGATATCAGATATGGGAAACTTTAGGCGGGGATATTTTGACGATGGATGAGAGTTTCTTTGCTGCTTTTAAAGCTTTTCGTATTGATCGCACTTGTGTTAGTGGATAATGGAACATGATCCTCTTCAATTTAATACATTCTCTTATGCTATAAAATACCGTTGTTTAACGCAGGGAGGAATTCAGGTTCTCGTATTTTTCGGGTATAATCAGGTATATATTTCGGTATGAAAACGAATATATTTTACAATTCCTCACGTTTAGGATCAGCCTATGGCTCTTTGGCAATTTTTAAAAAGTAATTGAATTTTTCATTATTTTATATATATATATTCAATAGCGATATCTATACGAAGAGGATTTTTCTATGCCTTCATTAACTGTTACAGCAAAAGGACAAGTGACGCTGAAGCGGGATTTACTCCAGCATCTTGGTGTTAAACCAGGTGAGCGGATCAGTTTTGACAAGTTACCAGGTGGTGAACTTCGTATAAAAGCAGCACAGCCTACAAGCACAATTGATAGCTTTATTGGACGATTTGCTGGAAAAGTTAAAAAAACACTGACCATTGAAGAAATGAACGAAATTGCTGCTTCTGGTTGGGCGGGGGAAAAATGAAGATTTCTGTAGATACAAATGTTCTAGTCCGCGCTGTTTTACAAGATGATAAAAAGCAAGGTGAAATAGCAAGTAAAATCTTGAGAGAAGCTTCTCTCATCGCTATTTCTTTGCCTTGTCTTTGCGAACTTGTTTGGATACTTTGCCGTGGGGCGAAATTATCAAAAGAAGATGTCGCTTTGATGGTCCGCGATCTTCTGGAAACGGGTAATGTCGTCATGAATCGACCAGCTGTTGAAGCTGGACTTGCTATGCTTGAGGCTGGTGGAGATTTTGCTGATGGAATTATATTTTATGAGGGGCATTGGCTAGGCGGAAAAACCTTTGTTTCATTTGATAAATTAGCAATAGATTTGTTAACCAAAAATGGGCAGTCAGCAAGACTCCTTTCCTAATACGTAATTTAAGATCGTGATGTTGTCATTGATATAGGAAATGACTGGGGTATAGGAATGACTGGGGTGTAGGAAATGGCTGGGGTATAGAAAATGGCTGGGGTGTAGAAAATGGCTGGGGGTATAGGAAATGACTGGTCTCGCTTTTTTAACCTTATAGCATTTTTCTCTTAAAGGACCTATATTTTTGAAGTTTTTTAATTGATTTTCTTTGCTGTTTAAGTTTTTTAATTTAGTTTAGCCATGCTTTTTGACATTGTGTTGGTATTCAATGTTTTAATAGCCTCGGATTTCAAGCTTTTTGCTTTATCTGAGGGCTTCTTTGTTAAATGGCAGTTATTTGATTGTCCGCAATACTAGACAATATCTCAAGATTTTTTTGTTAAGACACTGTTCTATGATAAATTTATCCTATCATGCCCTAAACACTGCTCTTTTAGGTCGATATCAGGTATGGGATACTTTATTAGGCGGGGATATTTTGAATACTGATTGGGCGTTCCTTTTAAGTTCATATCACCAATTGTATTAAAAGGCGTGTAACTTTAACTGGAGAAAAGTGTAATATCGGATGGGTGATATGAATTTAGTTTTTAAAAAGAGTCCATTAACTCTTTTTTCTTCTCTCTTTATTTCTAAAGTTGGTGATTATGCTTATGAAGTTGTTTTTGTTTTACTGGTCTTAGAATTAACAGATAACACCTTTTTTATAGGTCTTGTGTATTTTTTTCGATTTATCCCTTTTCTCTTTTTTGGTCCTATAGGAGGTTGGTTAGCGGATAATTTTTCTTTGAAGAAAAATATGATCTTCAGTGAATTGGTGAGATTATTCGCTTCATTATTCGTTTTTATAACCACTATAACAGGGACTGCACATATTATTGTTCTTATTTTCGCAGCAATATGTACAACTATAGGAAGAAGTATTTTCCAACCAAGTTTTCAAGCTGCTATTCCCAGAATGTTTTCAGAAAAGGATTTGACAAAGGCAAATAGCCTTGCACAAATTATAGAGGAAACTGCATCCGTCATGGGTCCTTTGGTATGTTCTCTACTGCTTTTTTTCGCCAATAAATCGGCAGTACTCATTTTTGATTTTTTGACCTATTTTATATCTATTCTCTTGTTGTTTAATCTCATGAATTTCAATACAAGTGAGAATAAATCATTCAATTTTATCAAAATTTATCGAGAAACGGCTTTCTATCTTCAATATATTTCTACTGAAAATAAACATTTATTTATTACGCTCGTTGGCTCATCATTTGCTATTCTCTTTACGGGGGCAATTTTAAGATTTTTAATTCCAGCTTTTGTTCTCTCTATAGGGGGAGAGGAAAGCTTTGTGAGTTATATTTTTTCTCTCATGGCTGTTGGAACTATTGTTGGTGGTTTGTTATATCGTAAAATTATATTCAATGTTACATCTTTGAAACTCATGGTATTTTGGTTTCTTTATGGGGTTATTCTGTTTGTTATACCCTTAGCGGCAGAACTTTATTTAAAACTCCTTCTTGTGTTAGCTTTTATTTTAGGATTTACTGGTGCATTTGTCGATATTAGTTTAGTCTCAGCTATTCAATTATATTCTCGTCGTGAAGATTTTGGTAAGAGCTTTGGAACTTTTTCAACTTTAGCGAACTCTGCGGAAGCAGTGTCTGGCTTTATTGCTGGACTTTTTGCACTCGTGGGATTGTTAAGCTCTTTTTTAGCGATGTCTGCATTCATTATTTCTATTGGTATGATTGGCGTTATAAAAAGTAAGAAAAATAAAGAGCTAACACCCCTTAACACGACAGTAGATGACGACCATTAATATATTTGATATCTCCATGCTGTTTCTTTTTTCTAAGACGGTTCGTTAATTATTCTGTTCATGATGTAAAAACACCGTTCTTTAAAGGGTGGTGACCTGAACTGCATGAGTGGTTAGTGGTGGAATCTGGCTAGGCCAGCTATTTAAATTATTGACAGACTATTGTTTATAGAGCGGTGCGGGGTGGAAGTTTTGTCTTTTGGGGGATTTTGGGATTGTCCGGTGGTTGGTTTGGAGGTTACGTTCGGCTGCGTTCTATAAAGATGTAAAAGCGTAAAAATGTGGATCTGTAAAAGTGGAGCGGAAGTTCAAGGACGTGGGGGATTTATGTGTTGTGCGTACCCTTGGGGCTTGTTGGGCTTTTATTATGGTGTGAAATGGTGGTGAGAGAACTAGGGGGATGCATTTGTGAATGGAGGGTAAGTTGGGATGAAGAGGGGTGGTGTGTTGACGAGAGAGGAAAGAAGGTGTGAGGGGAAGGGGGCTATGAAGTGATGGAGGGAAGTTTCGTTTTTGAAGTGGGATTGACCGGTGCTTTCAGTGATCTTACTTTAGGGTGGTGAAGGGACAAGAATATTTTAAAATAGGGCATATTTGTCGCTTTTGATGAAACAGTCTCGTTTGGGCGGGATCTGAAGTTTATAGGGGGTGGATATATTGGCAAATAATGTGAGTTGTTGCGCTTTTTCCTAATCAGAGATCAACCATAAAATTGCTTTTTGTTTTTTCGGCTGGAGTTCTCTAAAATTTTTTAAAAGTGAGTGTTCTTTTTCGCTGTATGTTTCTTGATCGTGGTGTAGGAGAGTTTCTTTTGTTGAAAGATCTTTTTTTGTAGTAATATCGGCATAAAAAAAGCTTATAGGGACTTCCAGTTTTTGGGCGATTTCCAGCAAACATTTGGCGCTTACACGATTTAAACCTTTTTCATATTTTTGGATTTGTTGGAAACTGACGCCTAAATGGGTTCCTAATTCTTTTTGGGAAAGCCCCATGGCAATGCGTCTATGGCGGATTCTTTTGCCTATAGAAAAGTCGATAAAATGTGGATTTTTAGTTGGCACTTTGCACCCCCTCCGGTTGCGAGCGCCCTCGCATTGGTATTCCGGGAGTAACAAGTACTGAGTCCGAGTCAGCATTTTGCTTTTAGTGCGGAAACGCACTTGGACATAGCAAAATCTCCCGGAATCCCGGGATATCCGCAAAGCGGGTTCGTTTTTACGCTCGGACTTAGGGCTTGTCTTCCCTATTGATCGCTGCGTAGACGATCAAAATTACACTTCAAGTGATAAAGTAATTTCAGGAGATTGGCAAGAGAAATCAATACGTCATAAAACGGCGTGATTGGGAGAGGCAGTGATCTGAAGAGCGTGGGGGGCTTGGGTAAGAAGCTGGGTTGTCGAGGATTGTTTTCAGAGCAGTGCGGGGTTGGGTGGAAGTTTCATTTGGCTTCTTTCTGTAAATGTGTAAAGGCGTAAAAATGTGGATCTGTAAAAGTGAAGTGGAAGTTCAAGGACGTAGGGGGATTTGTGGATTTATGTGTTGTGCGTACCCTTGGGGCTTGTTGGGCTTTTATTATGGTGTGGAATGGTGGTGAGAAGATTGGGGTGTCAGAATGAAGCCGAGGGAGATTGATGGAATGGTGTGAGAGGGATGTGGGGATGAAGAGTCTATGAAGGGGATGTGGGGAGTTGGGATGGAAAGGGGGTGGTGTGTGACTGGAGGAGAGAGTGTGTTGAATATCTTAGGGGAGGACTGGTTTATAGTGCCTTTTGAAGTACAGTCCTTTGAGAGGGGATTTGACGGTGGAGATATTGGTTGGGTAAGAGGTTGGGGTATTGTTTATAGAGTGGTGTGGGGTGGAAGTTTTGTCTTTTGGGGGATTTTTTGGGATTGTTCGGTGGTTGGTTTGGAGGTTTCGTTGGCTGCGTTCTATAAAGATGTAAAAGCGTAAAAATGTGGATCTGTAAAAGTGAAGGGGAAATTCAAGGACGTGGGGGATTTGTGGATTTATGTATTGTGCGTGTTTTTGTCATGTTGGGCTTTTGGCATGGTGTGGAATGGTGGTGAGAGGATGTGGGGTGGAAGTTTTGTCTTTTAGGGGGATGTTTTTTAAGATAAGGGATTGTTCGGTGGTTGGTTTGGAGGTTTCGTTGGCTTCTTTCTGTAAATGTGTAAAGGCGTGAAAATGTGGATCTGTAAAAGTGGAGTGGAAGTTCAAGGACGTGGGGGATTTATGTGTTGTGCGTACCCTTGGGGCTTGTTGGGCTTTTATCATGGTGTGGAATGGTGTGAGAGGATGTGGGGTGTCAGAATGAAGCCGAGGGAGATTAATGGAATGGTGTGAGAGAACTAGGGGGATGCATTTGTGAATGGAGGGTAAGTTGGGATGGAACGGGGGAAGTATTTGGGTGTGGGAAGGGGTGTAGGAAATGGAGGAGGAGAGAGTGCGTATGGGATAAAGGAAGGGGGGATAAGAGGCGGGGTGGTGCGAAGGGATGCGTGAAGGGATGGTGTGAGGGGGTGAGAGTGGAAGTTGAGGATTCTATTAAAGGGTGATGTGGTTTTGAGAGGGGGGAGAGTGGAAAAAATGCGCTGGAAAGCATGGTGATGAGGTAAGTTCAAGGGTATGGGATGAGAGCAGGGCTTGAAAAAGTAACTGGAAATGGAGAAAAACAGTGGTGGGGAAATGAAAAAACTACTTCACTCCCATTTGCTTTTAAAGGGGCGTGAGGAATTTATGTTTTATCAAGAAGAAAAAGCTTAGTTTGGTTTCAGAATTTTCCAAGTTTTTTCATCAGACATATACATGATTTTGGGGCCTGTGGTTATCTTTTGTGTGCCGTGAGTGGTATGAAGTGTAGAACTGTAAGCTGCTTGATGATCTATAAAGATTGATTTCTACTGAAATGGGCTTAGGGGGGAAAGATATTAGGTGCCCAAGCACGATCTTTTGAACGAATAATGACAAGTTCTTCTTTTTTCAATGTGTCAAAGACAGTTTGTGCTGATAGATCTTTCCCATTGGAAATGGGGACTTCCAGTTCAGCTGCGGGTGAGGCTAAACCTCTAAGGTCGCTTATACTATTCATACAAAAACTGAATGTATATGATGTTTGGACGACGTAAGGATCTTTACATTTTCCTGGAACAGAGTCTTTCAAAGTCGCTGCGTATAGAGTGTTGTTTTTCAGGGATCTAGGATTTAAAAAGCTTGAACTTTGTGGACTTAATACATAACAGGAGGAAAGCTGCCTCTTCCAACGAGAATGGTCCTCAACAAAATTATAAGATTTGTGAAGCATGCCAAATGTACTTGGTCGTTCTATGATACCAACTATTGTTTTTTACCCGATATAAGATCGGTTATTGTTCCTGGAACCAGATTTACATTCTTGGAAACATCTAATTTATATCGGCTTCCAATTTTCCACGGAAATTCAATCTCACAGCGTACTCCTGAGTCCTCATGGGTAAAATGGTTACATTGATCACTCTTCCATCCTGTGGCATTCCGGATAGAAAAGTGAATGGTGCGGGTGCCTCTATTGAATAAACCAATATAATCACTTTTTCCATTTTGAAATTGAAAGTGGTTTTCCCAGAAATAGATGGAATGGGGTCCACCATCATAAGTTATTTGTTGGGTGAAAGAAAGAATGTATTAAATGACATGTGTGAGGCCATTCATATTGCATCGTGACAACTTTACCAGCAAAAACAGCGTAGCTTGGCTTGCTTATGAGAAAAAAAGAATTAGAAGAATATTTTTTACTTTACTGTATATTTAACCTAATTTCATTTAATAAATTTAATATGATTCCGTAAATATAATTATATTTTATGTATTTTAAATAAAAAATATAATAAATACTTTTTATTTTACTCTTAATTACATGTCTTTAAATACGCTTTTTTAAAAATAAAGAGGTGTATTTGCTTTTATTCAAATTAAATTCATTAATAATGACGTACTGATGTTGTGGTTTTACTTGTAAGATTGTGCTGGTGGGGGGTTGTGCTGGCGGGGTTGTGCTGGCGGGGGGTGTGCTGGCGGGGGTGTGATGGTGAGGGTTGTGATGGTGCGGGCTGTGCTGGTGGGGGCTGTGATGGCGGGGCTGTGATGGCGGGGCTGTGATGGCGGGGGTGTGTTGGTGGGGCTTGTGCTGGCGCGGGCTGTGATGGCGGGGGTGTGATGGTGGGGGTTGTGATGGCGGGGGCTGTGCTGGTGGGGCTTGTGCTGGTGGGGGTTTGTGCTGGTGGGGGCTGTGCTGGCGGGGGTTGTGCTGGTGAGGGTTGTGCTGGTGGGGTTGTGCTGGCGGGGGTTGTGCTAGTGGGGGCTGTGATGGCGGGGGCTGTGATGGTGAGGGTTGTGATGGTGGGGGCTGTGATAGTGGGGGGGTGTGCTGGCGGGGGTTGTGTTGGTGAGGGGTGTGCTGGTGGGGTTGGGGGAGTTGCAGTTTTTATTTAAAAATGACAGTGTGCCTTTCTCTTCCTCTTGCTATGAGGCTTGTGAGGACCCATATTCTTTTTAGCACTCCGGTTCTTCTTCATGCGGCGTCATTTTGCGGTGTTTTGTGGGGGGGAGCCGGTCCTTTGAAGATGCCTCTTTTGTGGAATGTTTGGGGAGTTTGAAGTGCGGTGGTGGCTTGAGATTTAAGGAAAAAAAATGAACCTAGAAAAATATAGCGAACGGTTGCAAGGTTTTTTACAATCCGCACAAAATAGTGCTCTTGCTTCTGATCATCAGCAGTTTATGCCGGAGCATCTGTTGAAAGTGTTGTTAGACGATTCTCAAGGGTTGGCAGCGTCACTGATTCAAAAAGCAGGTGGTGATCTTACTCTTATTCGAAAGGTGCTTAATGAAGCACTTGATGCTTTGCCAAAAGTACAAGGGGGGAATGGGCAGCTCTATTTGTCTCAGCCGTTGGCAAAGGTCTTTAATATGGCAGAAGATCTGGCGAAAAAAGCCGGTGATCAGTTTGTTACCGTCGAGCGTGTGCTGCAAGCACTGATCATGGAAAAGACCGCAAAAACTGCTGATGTTCTCACAAGTGGAGGGTTGACAGCGCAAGCGCTTAATCAGGCTATTAATGATTTGCGGAAGGGAAAAACAGCAACAAGCCCCCATGCCGAAAGCCAATATGATGCTCTGCAAAAATATGCGCGTGATTTGACAAAAGATGCACGCGAAGGAAAACTCGACCCTGTCATTGGGCGAGAAGAAGAAATTCGACGCACCATTCAGGTGCTTTCACGGCGGACAAAAAATAATCCTGTGCTGATCGGTGAACCAGGGGTGGGGAAAACTGCTATCGTGGAAGGATTGGCGTTGCGCATTGTTAATGGCGATGTACCTGAAACTTTGCGCGATAAACAGCTTCATGCTCTCGATATGGGAGCGCTTATTGCGGGTGCAAAATATCGTGGGGAATTCGAAGAGCGCCTCAAAGCAGTGCTGGCAGAGGTGCAAACTGAAAATGGGCAGATTATCCTCTTTATCGATGAATTGCATAATCTCGTTGGGGCTGGAAAATCCGATGGTCCTATGGATGCTTCCAACTTGCTAAAACCAGCTCTTGCACGCGGAGAACTCCATTGTGTGGGGGCTACTACTTTGGATGAATATCGAAAATATGTTGAAAAAGATGCTGCTCTTGCACGGCGCTTCCAGCCTGTCTTTGTACCTGAACCCTCTTTAGAGGATACCATCTCTATTTTGCGCGGTATTAAGGAAAAATATGAACAGCACCACAAAGTGCGTTTGGCAGATAGTGCTTTGATTGCGGCGGCACGGCTCTCTTCCCGTTATATTACAGATCGCTTCTTGCCGGATAAAGCGATTGATCTTATCGATGAAGCGGCGGCACGCTTGCGGATGCAGGTCGATTCAAAACCGGAAGAACTCGATGCCGTTGATCGGCGTATTTTACAGTTGAAGATTGAACGCGAAGCTTTGAAAACAGATGTGGAGCCAACAGCAAAAGAACGTTTGAAAAATGTGCAAGAGGAACTGAATACCTTAGAACAACAGTCCGCTGAGATGACAACGGCTTGGCAGGCTGAAAAGCAAAAATTAGGGCATGCTGCTGATTTGAAAAAACAACTCGAAGAAGCACGCAATGCTTTGGCTATTGCACAGCGTGATGGACAATTCCAAAAAGCTGGAGAGCTCGCCTATAGCGTTATCCCTGAACTCGAAAAACAATTGACTTTGGCGGAAAATGATGACCAACAAAATCATCTCGTCGAAGAAACGGTCACTGCTGAACATGTGGCGCGTATCGTTTCACGCTGGACTGGGATTCCTGTTGATCGGATGCTTGAAGCAGAACGTGAGGCGCTCTTGCGGATGGAAGATGAAATTGCAACCCGTGTCGTGGGGCAGGGAGAAGCTGTTCAAGCTGTTGCTCGTGCTGTACGCCGCGCCCGTGCGGGGTTGCAAGATCCCAATCGTCCGCTTGGCTCTTTCATGTTCTTGGGACCTACCGGTGTTGGAAAAACCGAATTAACCAAAGCACTCGCCGCGTTTCTTTTCCAAGATCCCAATGCCATGTTGCGTATCGATATGTCGGAATATATGGAAAAGCATGCTGGGGCGCGGCTGATTGGAGCGCCACCTGGATATGTCGGATATGAAGAAGGCGGCGTGCTGACAGAGTCTGTGCGAAGAAGACCTTATCAAGTTATTCTGTTCGACGAAATTGAAAAAGCACATCCTGATATTTTTAATCTCTTGTTGCAAGTGCTGGATGAGGGACGTTTGACCGATAGTCAAGGACGAACCGTCGATTTTCGTAATACCTTGCTGATTATGACCTCAAACCTCGGTGCTGAGTTTTTAACCGCGCTGCCTGAAGGACAAACAACCGATCAGGCAAAAAATGATGTCATGAATGTTGTGAAAGCAGCTTTCCGTCCTGAATTTTTAAACCGTATTGATGAGATTATTCTTTTTCAGCGGCTGCAACGCAAGGATATGGAAGCTATCGTCGATATTCAGATAGAACATTTGCAAAATTTGCTCAATGAACGCAACATAACTTTGCATATCGAACCAGAAGTACGACGATTCCTTGCTGATAAAGGCTATGATCCCCTGTATGGGGCACGTCCACTTAAACGGATTATCCAAAAGGAAATTCAAGATCCTCTCGCAGAGAAAATCTTGTTTGGAGAAATTCATGACGAGACGGCAGTGAACATTACAAAACAAGGTGATCGGTTGGAATTTTTGCCTGAAGATTAAGTTTTGAGAAATTCACGCTATAAGGGCGGTGTTAACCCTATTATGTGATAAACACCGCTCTTTGAGGCGTGCCTGATTTAGAAAAATTCACGATGAGACAGCGGTGTTTTATTGCAAAGCAAAGGGAGTGGTCGGTGTTTTTGCATGTTAAACGAGCGTTCCGAATAACGTAGGATTCTTTTACTTCTGTTTGTCGTGAAAACTATTTTCTTGCAATGTTATAAGTGAAGTCACAAGCGGGATTGCTTTATTGCTTTATTGCTTTGTGCGTAAAAGCGTTAAAGAGAAATGCCGTTTATCTGCCGTAAAACATTGCTCTTTGAGGGGGCTGATCTGTGGCATGGGAATTTTAGACGAAGATATTTTGACGATGGATTGGAGTTTCGCTGTTTAAGCAAAAGGTGGAGGATGCGTAAAATGCACTGCTCTCTCATTTTTTCGGTGATGTGCGTTTTTCTGCTTTAAAATTTTGCTGAAAGTTTTTTAAACTGTTTGTATTGATCATACTCTTGTCGGTGGCTAATAGATGATGGAGCATGATTATCTGCACAATCAAGTTTGCTACTTTGCAGTTTTTTAATCAAGATAAAGACTTAAAAAACAAGACCTCTAACCTGTTTTTTGTTAAAATTTTCGCTATTCGTGTTATAAAAGCAAGTTTAAGTGAAGGTGTATATTAAAAATATCATCTATATCTTACTTTACTTATTTGCTAATAAACTATAATATGGTAAATATTAAGTAAAATAAAAAGATAATGAACTTTTTTCAAGAACTTTAATAAAAACTGTATTGGAGTTTATTGATCAAAAGGATCATTTGAAATTTAAATGGGGGGCATAATCTCATGAAATTAGCCACAAACAAGGAAATAATTAACAGCTGGTTTGCAAAGGACGTTAAGAGTTACAATTGGCATATTCCAGAAGGCTTAAAGGATTTCTATGAGGATAGGAAAGATTCGTTAATAAGTGATGATAAGCTTCAATAGAAAATTTTGGAGTCTTTAATACAGGATATGTCGTTAACACCGGATGATTCCAATCCATTAAAGATGTTTCTTGAATAAGGCATTTCTTTTAGTGAGGAGCAAGGGGAGAGAGTTTTTGATACTATTAGAGGTGAGCATTCGATACCTGTTAAAAGTGGAGAAAGCGTTGATCAATTTAAAGTGAATGATCCAAAAATTGAAGCATCATCTATACCGGTCAAACGAAAAGAGTCCTATCCATTTCCAATGACGTGTGATCGAACAGAGCGTGCTTTTAGAGAAGAGTATGGGCTGTACAATCTTTTAGAAGAGATCAGATCGTTCTTCCGAGATCAGGATAATATTGAGAGTTACAATTGGTTAGAAAAGCTTATTGATAGTGCATTAAACAGTGAAGTTGCACCGTTACAAGAAACACAAGAAATCTACATTCCAGACATTCGTGATCATCGTTTAGATGAAAAATCATATGAGCTCGCTATAAAAATCATTCGACGAGCAGTCAGATGTCTTGGGATTCCCTCACGTTTGTACAATGCTTGTTATTTTCAAAAAGCTTGTTCTTTGCGTGATCTTGTATTCATTTTTAGCATAGATGCTCAATTTGACATAAATGATCAAGTTCTTAACGAAGTCATGAATATATCGACAGTTTGTGACGCTAAAAATAACCTTTTAACAGTGGAAGATTTTGGTGAGAAAAATAGCGATGTTATTGGTCTTGCTATGTCAAAAAAAGCGATATCTATCCATGACTTAGAAAGAAAAGAGGATAGCGAGTTTGATCCAAGCAATTTGCGCACGAATATCTTTTTTCATATTTCGCAATCGTCATTATTTCGTCCGTTTGAAACAATGATTGTCTTTAAAGCAGGGACTGATGATCAGATTGAAAAAACAATAAAAAGGTACGAAGGTGCCAATGGCATGAAGTTAAAAGAAGAAGCAGAGAAAGAAGCTTTAAAAAGAGTAAAAGTGCTATAAAAAAGATTAATAGAGGCATTCAAAAGTCATTGGAAAATTATAAGTGACAACAAAGATGCAGTTGATTATCCTACCTTCCATAAAACATTGCTCTTTGAAGGGGTGTGGGGAGCTGGTTTGAATTCGACTTAAGGGGGGGATATGAATGGAATAATGTTGATCGTTGCGCTTTTGCTTAATCAGAAATGAGCCACAAGATTGCTTTTTGTTTTTTCGTTTTGAGCTCTCTAAAGTTTTTTAAAAGTGCCTGTTCTTTTTCGCTGTATGTTTCTTGATCGTGGTGTAAGAGAATTTCTTTTGTTGAAAGATCTTCTTTTGTGGCAAGGTCTGCATAAAAAAAGTTCACGGGGACATCTAGTATGTTGGCAATTTTTAGTAAACACCCTGCGCTTACACGATTGAAGCCTTTTTCGTATTTTGGGATTTGTTGGAAACTGACGCCTAAATAGCTTCCTAATTCTTTTTGGGAAACTCCCATTGCAATGCGTCTATGACGGATCCTTTTGCCTATCAAAATGTCGATAAAATGTGGATTTTTAGTTGGCACTTCAAGCCCCCCTCCGGTTGCGAGCGCCCTCGCATTGGTATTCCGGGAGTTAAAGGTACTGAATCCGAGTCAGCTTTTTGCTTTTAGTGCTGAGAAGCACCTGGACATAGCAAAATCTCCCGGAATTCCGGGATACCCGCAATGCGGGTTTGTTTTTAGGCTCGGATTTAGGACCTTTAATCCCTCTTGATCGGTGCGTAGACGACCAAAATTACACTTTAAGTGATAAAGGAATTTCAGAAGATTAGCAAGAAAAATCAAAAATTTTCTATTCTATTATGCTGTAGAACATTGCTCTTTGAAGGGGGTGAAGAGCTAGAATATTTGAAGGGCAGGGCTTGATTTGTTGAGCTTGATGAAGTGCTGTTGTTTGAGGGGGGGGCTGAAGACTGTAAGGTACTAGGCAAAAAGCTTTGTTCGTTTGCAGCCCCTTGTTTACAGAGCAGTGCGGAGTGGTGATGTGGAAATTTTATTTGGCTGCGTTCTGTGAATGTGTAAAAGCGTAAAAATGTGAATCTGTAAAATGATGCGGAGGATTTGTGGATTTATATATTGTGCGTGTTTTTGGTCACGTTGGGCTTTTGGGGGCGTGGAATGTGGTGCGAGGATTGGAAAGGTGAAGAGTGTGCAAACTGGAGGAGGAAGCTGGGAGGAAGAGTGCTGTTCAGTTGTTAAGTGTGTGATGGGAGAGAAAAGGGGGAATGGAGGATGAAGAGAGTGCGCATGGATAGGAGGAGAGTGTGGATAAGAGGTGGTGGCGCGAAGGGATGAAGGATGGCGGTTTAAGGAGAGTGGGCTTGATTTGTTGAGCTTGATGAAGTGCTGTTGTTTGAGGGGGATTTGAAGTTTAAGGGTACTAGGCAAAAAGCTTTGTTCGTTTGCAGCCCCTTGTTTACAGAGCAGTGCGGAGTGGTGATGTGGAAATTTTATTTGGCTGTGTTCTGTGAATGTGTAAAAGCGTAAAAATGTGAATCTGTAAAATGATGCGGAGGATTTGTGGATTTATATATTGTGCGTGTTTTTTGTCATGGTATGAAGTGGTGAGAAGGATTGGAGAGGTGAAGGGTGTGTAGACTGGAGGCGAAAGCTGGGATGAAGAGTGCTGTTGAAGTGCGTTGGTTGGAGAGGAGAGTGTGGGAATAGCTGTGAACGGATTGGAAGGGGGATGTGTAAAGAGATGTGAAGAAAGAAAAATCGTGATTGGCTTTTGTATTCTATGCGAAATTTAACAATTATATTTGCGTCTATATTTGTATGGGGGATATCCGTGAAATGGGTGTGAGAAGCATTGAAAGATGTTTTTTTAATAAGTGGGTGAATGAAAAATACAATGGTAATCCTATTTAGGGGTAATCCTATTTAGGGGTAATCCTATTTAGGCTCTTGTTGTTTTGGATATTGCGTTTTGTATGAGGGGTGTTTTTCTGGAACGGCGTTTTGCAAGAGAGGTGTGTTGAGGGATATGGCTTCCTTAAAGAAAAACACAAAAATATCAAAAGAAAAATATAAAAACTTGACAAGGTAAATGTAAAAAGTTATCATAATGATACAATCGGAATTGTGCGTTTAAGTCAGAAGAGATCTCTTGATAAGATTCTGTGAGAGTAGTGAAGTTCTTCCCAAGGTTTTGATGTTTGTTATCCTATTTTGATGTGTGGTATCTTATGATGCTCCGTAAACCGTTTTTTGAGATGTGGTGATATCTGGCGGGCAAGGTTTTAGGCACAAGGGAATATTGGCGAAGGGGAATATTGGCGAATATGTTGATGGCTACGCTTTTGTTTAATCAGAAACTAACCACAAGATTGCTTTTTGTTTTTTCGGCTGGAGCTCTCTAAAGTTTTTTAAAAGGGCGTGTTCTTTTTCGCTGTATGTTTCTTGAGCATGGGGTGAGGCATGTTCTTTTGTGGGAATATCTTCTTTTGTAGCAATATCGGCATAAAAGAAGGTAATAGGGACATCCAGTATATTGGCGATTTTCAGCAAACACCCTGCACTTACACGATTGGAGCCTTTTTCGTATTTCTGGATTTGTTGGAAACTGACACCTAAATGGCTTCCTAATTCTTTTTGAGAAAGCCTCATTGCAATGCGTCTATGGCGGATTCTTTTACCTATAGAAATGTCGATAAAATGTGGATTTTTGGTTTGCACTTTGCTCCCCCTCCGGTTGCGAGCGCCCTCGCATTGGTATTCCGGGAGGTTGAAAATACTGAACCTAAATCAGCTTTTTGCTTTTAGTGCGAAAACGCACTTGGACATAGCAAAAACTCCCGGAATCCCGGGATACCCGCAAAGCGGGATAAATTTATGTGTCAAGTCTTCGGGTTTTCAGTTCCCTATTGGTCATTGCGTATACGACCAAACTTACAGTATTCCTTCATAAGACAATTTCAGAAGATTGGCAAGAAAATTAAAATAATCTCAAGACTATAAGATTGGGTCCTTTTTAAAAAAGTGCGAAATATGGATTATAAATCGCGTTTTTTGCTTAATCAGAAATGTCGTTAAAATGTGGATTTTTGGTTTGCACTTTGTGCCCCCTCCGGTTGCGAGCGCCCTCGCATTGGTATTCCGGGAGTTAAAGGTACTGAATCCGAGTCAGCTTTTTGCTTTTAGTGCTGACAAGCACTTGGATAGTGCAAAATCTCCCGGAATTCCGGGATATCCGCAAGAGTGGGTTCATTTTTACGCTAGGGTTTAGGGCTTGTTTTCCCTCTTGATCGGTGCGTGGACGATCAAAATTACACTTTAAGTGATAAAGTAATTTCAAGGGATTGGTAAAAACAATTAAAAGATTGGCTATGCTACACATTTGTAAAAGAGTGTTGTTCTAAGGTGTGGTGATCTGAGGCATATGAAGTGGGAAGCCAAGGGGGCTGGGCAAGATTTTGGTTATCGTTTACTGAGCAGTGGAGGGTTGCTTTTTCGTAAAGATGCAAAAGCGTAAAAACGTGGATCTGTAACATGATACGGAGGATTTGGGCGTTTTGGCTTTTATCATGGTATGGCATATAGGGAGAAAATAGGGGAAAAAGAGTGAAGAAGAGGATAGGACTTGTTTTTAAGATTCCTTGAAATGTTGTCTTTTGAGATGTGGCATGAGTTTTATTGAGGGGTGTTGGGTTGAATATGTTGGCGAAGGGTGTTAATGGCTACGCTTTTGTCTAATCAGAAACTAACCACAAGATTGCTTTTTGTTTTTTCGGCTGGAGTTCTCTAAAATTTTTTAAAAGAGCGTGTTCTTTTTCGCTGTATGTTTCTTGATCATGGTGTGAGAGAGTTTCTTTTGTGGGAATATCTTCTTTTGTAGCAATATCGGCATAAAAGAAGGTAATAGGGACTTTCAGGATGTTGGCGATTTCCTGTAAACGTCCGGCACTTACACGATTGGAGCCTTTTTCGTATTTCTGGATTTGTTGGAAACTGACGCTTAAATGGGTTCCTAATTCCTTTTGGGAAAGCCCCATGGCAATGCGTCTGTGACGGATTCTTTTACCTATAGAAATGTCGTTAAAATGTGGATTTTTGGTTTGCACTTTGTGCCCCCTCCGGTTGCGAGCGCCCTCGCATTGGTATTCCGGGAGTCTGAAAACACTGACTTGACTCAGCTTTTTGCTTTTAGTGTTGAGAACACCTGGACATAGCAAAATCTCCCGGAATTCCGGGACACCCACAAGAGTGGGACAAATTTATGTGTCAAGTCTTCGGGTTTTCAGTTCCCTATTGGTCATTGCGTATACGACCAAACTTACAGTATTCCTTCATAAGACAATTTCAGAAGATTGGCAAGAAAATTAAAATATTTGCTATACGGTTATATTGTAAAATAGAGTTGTTTGGGGGGGGAAATCTAATGTCAGTAGGGGGATTTACTGGGTAAACGGATTCTTTTACCTATAGAAATGTCGTTAAAATGTGGATTTTTGGTTTGCACTTTGTGCCCCCTCTGGTTGCGAGCGCCCTCGCATTGGTATTCCGGGAGGTTGAAAATACTGAACTCGAATCAGCTTTTTTGCTTTTAGTGCTTGTGGCACTTGGACATAGCAAAAACTCCCGGAATTCCGGGATACCCGCAAAGCGGGCTAATTTTTGTAGAACTTAGGGCTTCAACTCCCTATTTGACCGTTGCGTGGACGATCAAAAACACAAGCTAATTCATAAAGTAATTTCAGAAGATTGGCAAGAAAATTAAAATAATCTCAAGACTATAAGATTGGGTCCTTTTTAAAAAAGTGCGAAATATGGATTATAAATCGCGTTTTTTGCTTAATCAGAAATGTCGTTAAAATGTGGATTTTTGGTTTGCACTTTGTGCCCCCTCCGGTTGCGAGCGCCCTCGCATTGGTATTTCGGGAGGTTGAAAGCACTGACTTGACTCAGCTTTTTGCTTTTAGTGCTTACAAGCACTTGGATAGTGCAAAATCTCCCGGAATTCCGGGACACCCACAAGAGTGGGTTCATTTTTACGCTAGGGTTTAGGGCTTGTTTTCCCTCTTGATCGGTGCGTGGACGATCAAAATTACACTTTAAGTGATAAAGTAATTTCAAGGGATTGGTAAAAACAATTAAAAGATTGGCTATACGGTTATATCGTAAAATAGAGTTGTTTGAGGGGGGGTAATCTAATGTCAGTAGGGGGATTTACTGGGTAAGAGGCTGGATTATAGTTTAAAACAGGTGCGGGGTGGAAGCTTTATCCAGCAGAGAAAAATTTGCTTTTTAAAGTGGAATTGTAGATCAGAGCTTATCTGTCGTGTCTGATAACACCATTCTTTGAGGTGTGGGATAGCTATATGAAATAATCAGCAGGGGAAGTTGATAGACGAGAAATCAGATTATTGCAGACCAGTGTTTACAGAGCGGTGCGGGGTGATGGATGGGAGTTTCGTTTGGCTTTGTTCTGTGTTAATGTAAAAGCGTAAAAACGATGATCTGTAAAATGATGCTGGGGATTTGTGCTTTGTGGGGGGTAATCTTTTAGGGTGTGTCTCATTTTTTTAATTGCTGGTTGCTTTTGAGGTTTCCTTGCTGATTTTCACATATTATTTTTTGTGTCTGAGGCTTTTGTTTCTCTTTAATTGGAAGGAACATGATGATGGTAGATGAACATAGTCTTCCCTTACGTCGAAGAGGGCGGAAAAAAGGGGCTTTGAATAAAACAACAAAGCGATTTAATGAAGCTCTTCTGACAGCGGCGGAGCAGGCTGGCTATCACTATGGTGAAGATGGGCTGGTGTCTTATCTTCAGTATCATGCTCTAAATAATCCCGTACCGTTTTTTTCGCTTCTTGCAAAAGTGTTGCCTCTTCAGGGGGCTGGGGAAGGAGAGGTTAAAACAGTTTCGCGTATCGAGATTGTACCAGTGAATGCAAAAAATAGTGAACCGGAGAAGCATGATCCTTCGACAATGGAGGCTTGTGATATTGGAAAATGTTAGGCTGAGGTGGATGATGTAGGGTGACGTTTCTACAAGGGGATTGCTTTTGTGATTGTTTGTCTTGAGGGGATTGAAGCGGAGGCTATCTCCTGCTTGAGGTGCTCGTGATACTGGAAGGTGTGGGGCTTTTTAGGTGAATGATGCGTAAGGGCGTGTGCTAGAGAGGATTTGGTGCTGGGTATTGGGGGACGGGATAGTGTTTTGATGGGTGAGAGGCGTGACACTTGAGAGAAGTGTTATGCTTGTGAGATAGTGTGTTCTGGTGAGCGCATGATCCTTCGACAATGGAGGCTTGAAGAGGGAGTTGTGATGTTTGGGCGTTTACTGGAGAGCAGAATATGTCGGTGGGAGATATTGGGGCTTCCTACGTGGGGGGGGGGAGACGCCGGCTTTTATGGACGATGACAGGCGGGGGCGTGTGCTGAAGAGGTGATCCCCGAGAGATACAATACTTAGGATCCGTGATGTTATCTACTGTTTTGGATTTTTTGTGAAGGTTTGGTTTTTTTCTCGTTATTGAAGGTGTGGAGAGGTTAAAACAGTTTCGCGTATCGAGATTGTACCAGTGAATGCAAAAAATAGTGAACCGGAGAAGCATGATCCTTCGACAATGGAGGCTTGTGATATTGGAAAATGTTAGGCTGAGGTGGATGATGTGGGGTGACGTTTCTACAAGGGGGTTGCTTTTGTGATTGTTTGTCTTGAGGGGATTGAAGCAGAGGCTATCTCCTGCTTGAGGTGCTCGTGATACTGGAAGGTGTGGGGCTTTTTAGGTGAATGATGCGTAAGGGCGTGTGCTAGAGAGGATTTGGTGCTGGGTATTGGGGGACGGGATAGTGTTATGATGGGTGAGAGGCGTGAAACTTGAGAGAAGTGTTATGCTTGTGAGATAGTGTGTTTTGGTGGGCGCATGATCCTTCGACAATGGAGGCTTGAAGAGGGAGTTGTGATGTTTGGGCGTTTACTGGAGAGCAGAATATGTCGGTGGGAGATATTGGGGCTTCCTACGTGGGGGGAGACGCCGGCTTTTATGGGCGATGACAGGCGGGGGCGTGTGCTGAAGAGGTGATCCCCGAGAGATACAATACTTAGGATCCGTGATGTTATCTACTGTTTTGGATTTTTTGTGAAGGTTTGGTTTTTTTCTCGTTATTGAAGGTGTGGAGAGGTTAAAACAGTTTCGCGTATCGAGATTGTACCAGTGAATGTAAAAAATAGTGAACCGGAGAAGCATGATCCTTCGACAATGGAGGCTTGTGATATTGGAAAATGTTAGGCTGAGGTGGATGATGTGGGGTGACGTTTCTACAAGGGGGTTGCTTTTGTGATTGTTTGTCTTGAGGGGATTGAAGCGGAGGCTATCTCCTGCTTGAGGTGCTCGTGATACTGGAGGGTGTGGGGCTTTTTAGGTGAATGATGCGTAAGGGCGTGTGCCAGAGAGACTTTGGTGCAAGGGTATTGGGGGACGAGACAGTGTTTCGATGGGTGAGGGGCGTGAAGCTTGAGATGATGTGTTTTGGTGGGGGTATCTTGGGTATATAGACAAGTGTGAGGATTGGTGATGCTTAAGAAGCATGATATTGGAGCTTTGGACATGCTTCAGAGCCTCCATGTGCTGAGGCTATGATTTGGTGTGGGATACCCGTGCTTTTGTGGGGGACAGGGGTGCGGTGTATTTGAGGGGTGGGGTTTTAGTGCCTTAGGGGGATAGGTTTCTTGGGGAATAGCGGCGTATGGCGGGATTAAGGGGAACTCATGCCAAAAAGGGAATGCATTGCATATCAGGATAAAGAGAAGATAAAGCGCTGCTTTTGAGAAGGGTGTTTTTCGTTCAATTGCTCTTTTCCTTCAATTGCTTTGGAAAAATTAAACTTGGGATAAGCAAAAGGGTGAAGCGCAATTATTGCTAATGTATGAAAATTTATAATGAAAATTGTTCAGAAAATTTCTCAAAAAATAGGGCAGAAAACAGCTCAAGTGGCTCTTATTCCAAAGCTTATTCCTGTTTTTACTGGAAAAGCAGATGTGCGAGCTGCTTGGGGAGGACGGGGTTCTGGAAAAACACGTTCTTTTGCTTTGATGTCGGCTGTGGTGGGATATCGCCATGGAATGGCTGGAGAACGCGGTATTATTCTTTGTGCACGCCAGTTTCAAAATTCTCTCAATGATAGTTCTTTGGAAGAAATTAAACGCGCTATCGAATCTTATCCTTTTTTACAAGACTATTATGAAGTCGGCGATAAATATATTAAGTCAAAAGATGGGCGCATCGTCTATGTATTTGCTGGTCTTGATCGAAATATCGCAAGTATTAAGTCAATGGGGCGCGTTTTCCTTTGCTGGGTCGATGAGGCGGAGCCGGTGACAGAAACTGCTTGGCAAACACTTATTCCAACTTTGCGCGAAGAAGGAAAAGATTGGAATGCAGAATTATGGGTCACATGGAACCCGTGCAATGAAAATGCACCCGTGGAAAAACGTTTCCGAAATGTCGATAATCCTCATATCAAAGGAGCAGAAATTAATTGGCGTGATAATCCGCAATTTCCGGAAAAACTCAATCGTGATCGAATGGATGATTTGCAGCAAAGACCAGAGCAGTATAACCATATTTGGGAAGGCGAATATCTTCAAGCTGTCCAAGGGGCTTATTATCAGAAATGTCTTCTCGAAGCCGAAATGGAAGGGCGGATTACCACTGTTCCACGTGATCCTTTGATGCAGGTGAGAATCTTTTGGGATATCGGGGGAACAGGAGCAAAGGCTGATGCTACCGCATTGTGGGTTGCGCAATTTATTGGACGGGAAATCCGAGTGCTCGATTATTATGAAGCCCAAGGACAGCCTCTCTCAGAGCATGTGGGTTGGGTCTTTCAAAGGGGATATGAAAAGGCTCTCATGGTTTTGCCCCATGATGGCGCTACAAAAGATCGTGTTTATAATGTGAGTTTTGAAAGTGCACTGCAACAAGCCGGTTTTCAAACCAAGGTGATTCCTAATCAAGGAACAGGCGCTGTGAAAATGCGTATCGAAGCCGTAAGGCGGTTGTTTCCTGCACTATGGTTTAATCGTGAAACGACAGGAGCGGGTAGAAAAGCACTCGCTTGGTATCATGAAAGGCGCGACGAACAGCGCAATATCGGTCTAGGGGCTGAACATGATTGGGCTAGCCATGGGGCAGATGCCTTCGGACTGATGTGTGTGGCTTATGAACAACCAAATGCTAGAGCGCGAAAAAAAACTTATCGCTCGTTTCACCATTCTCAAACGTCATGGATGGCTTTTTAATGAATATTTCTACAGATTCTTCTTTTTCTTCTTTTGATCAAATCGAAACGCTTGAAAATCAAGCACTCTTTAAAAAACTCGTGGGGTGGTATCAGGATGATATTGCCCATGTCGAAAAATGGCGAAAAAATGCCCAAGAAGATTACGATTTTTATAATGGACGGCAATGGAATGAGCAAGACTTGGCCGTCTTGAACGAACAAAACAGACCGGTTATGACTTTTAATCGTATTGCGCCTTTAATTAATGCCGTGATTGGGGCTGAGCGCAATAATAAAAGACAAGTCCAATTTATTCCACGACAAGAAGGAGCAGCCTTTGCAAACCAGATTCTGACAGGGGCGGCTGAGTGGTTTCGCGATGAAGCCGACGGGGAATACGAAGATTCCGATGCCTTTCAAGATGCAATTATTTGCGGAATGGGGTGGACAGATACACGCCTTGATTATGAAGAAGATCCGCAAGGAAAACCAATCATTGCGCGCTTAGACCCTATGAAAATGGTGTGGGATGCTAGTGCTGTCAAGCCTAATCTCATTGATGCACAACGTTTGTGGTATATTGATGAAAAACCTCTTGCTGTGGCTGAAGAAATGTTTCCCAATGTTCATTGGAGCGATCTTAATGCTGATTGGGTTAAACATCAGAGTTTTTTACATTCAACCAGCAATGGGATGACACAAAGTTATCAGACTGAGAGGGGGGATCAAGGAGAAGAGGGAGGGGCCTATCAACGTCCTAAAATGGTGACATTGGTAGAATGTCGCTGGTTTGAACGCGAGGTGGTTTATAAAGTTCTCGAGCCGCAAAGTGGAAAGTTTATCGATTATTCAGAGAAAGATTTCCAAAATTTAAGCAAAACCTTTCCTCATGTTCAAGCAACAAGGTTGAATAGAAAAGTTGTCAAACGGGCATTTTTGGGCAGAAAGCTGCTCGATGCGCCTGATAAGCCATTGGTTCCACACAATCAATTGGGGTGGGAGTGTATTACCGGTACTTTTGATAAGTTAAGCCGGCACTTTTACGGAATTGTGCGCCCTACAAAAGATCCTCAACGGTGGGCAAACAAATATTTTAGTCAAGTGATGCATTTGCTCAATAGCCAATCAAAAGGCGGAATTATGGCAGAACGCGATGCTTTTGATGATGATCGCCAAGCCGTCGAGAGTTGGGCTAGAGCCGATAGTATTACTTGGTTGAAAAGTGGGGCTGTGTCTGGGGGAAGAATTCAGCCTAAACCCGTGGCACAATTTCCGCAAGGGTTTTTCCAATTGTTTAATGAAGCAAAAAGCGCTCTCGAACAGGTGACGGGGTTGTCTTCTGAATTTATTGGGACAAGAGCTGTCAATCAACCCGGCATTCTTGAACAACAACGGCGACAATCGTCACTTAATCTTTTGGCTTCCTTTTTTGACGGGTTGCGTCGATATCGGCAACGACAAGGAAAAATTATTCTCTATCTTATTCAAAATTATCTGTCCGATGGGCGGCTGGTTCGTATTGCCGGGGATGAAAATGCCCAGTATGTTCCACTGACACGCGAAATGGTGACAAGTTTGGAATATGATATTGTCGTGGATGATGCACCAACAAGTCTTAATGAAAAAGAGCGTACTTTTGCACTGATCATGCAATTGCTTCCTTTGATGCAAAATTTTGCAACACCTGAGATTATGCTCGATCTCTTACGCTATTCGCCTTTACCGGCCTCACTCATTCATAAAATTGCGATAAAGGCGCAAAATTCTCTTCAAGAAGAGCAAAATGCCTCAGCACAGATGGGGGGTAATGTGGGAACAGAGCAGATAATGCAAATGTTGCAGACAGTAAAGGCTCAACAATAGGGTGCTTTATGATGTGCTCTCTTGGATGAATTTCATCAATTGAAGGGTGTCTATAAATTCCCATAGTACCATGTTGCTTATGTCGTGCAATGTCGCTTCTCTTTATCTCAGAAGAGCTGTTTTATTGGACAGTGTGTATGGGGGAAAATGTTCGATAGCGTCTTGTCGTCATGGTGGAGGAGCCATGTGGGGGCATTACTGGAGCTCAAGTGATAATGGGTAAGCATTAAGGGGCTAAATGCTCTCAGGCTGTTTTATCTGAAAAATTTAATTTTATTGTTTAAAAAAGAGAAGGTTAACCTCATGGATCAAGAACACTTAATGCCGGCAGAACAAAACCAATTGAAACAGGATTATCTACTCTCAACACAAGAGGGAGAAGACGGTGAAATTGGAAGAGAAGCAAAAACTCTAGAAGATAATTTTCAAGGGCAAACGCAGCCAAAACAGGACTCTTCGCAAAAGGCTGGAAAAGAAGTGCAAGGGGGAGAAGATGCTCCGCCAGATCCGCAAAAAGACTTTATGGGCTATATGCAATGGCTGGGAAAAACACTTCAAAAACAAGGGCTGTTACATGAAAAACAACAACCTTCTCTGGCTCGCGAAGCAGAACAGTTGCATGCGTTCTATCAGCAGTCTGTTGCAAGTGTTAAACAAAAGCATCATGATTTTGATCAAGCCGCTGATTTTATTTATGAAACGCGGGCTAAACAATTGGCAGCTTGCGCTTCGCTTTATCCTGAGATGGCTGATCCTAAAAATATTGATGCGTTGATTGGTGATGAGTTGAAACAGATCTTACGCGATTGTGCGCGAAAAAATCAAAATCCGGCTGAAGTGATTTACTCTATTGCACAAAAAATTGGCTACACAAATGTTCCCAATAACATGGGTGAAAATTTACAGGAAAGACACAATTCTGCACGTACACTTGCTGCTTATAACGGTTTGACGCCAAATGGACCGATTTCTTTGGATATGCTTGATAAAATGTCAGAAGCAGAGTTTAGCGCTTGGGTTTCTGATCCTAAAAATAAAGCTGCTTTTAATCGTTTAATGGGGGGAAGAGAATTTTAAAAACAAGAATGCGGGGGCTGTGTTTTTTGCGGGAACGTGAGGCTTTAGCGCGGAGAATGCGGGGGATGTGTTTTTTGCGGGAACGTGAGAGGCTTTTAGCGCAGGGAATTGTGGGGGGATGTTTTTGCGGGAACGTGGAGAGGCTTTTAGCGCGGAGAATGCGGGGGATGTGTTTTTTGCGGGAACGTGAGAGGCTTTTAGCGCGGAGAATGCGGGGGATGTTTTTTGCGGGAACGTGAGAGGCTTTTAGCGCAGGGAATGCGGGGGATGTTTTTGCGGGAACGTGGAGAGCTTCGGGTGGAGGGGGGAAACGGGGATTTCTCAAAGCATGGATGTGGTGAGGAGAGCTCTTATAAGGGGGAGGCAGACGCTAACAGAAATGAGATAAAACACACGAATAACCTATTCACCATCTGAAATGAAATGTGGTGTTTTAACAACCGGCGCTTTGCCGGGTTTTTTATGTCAATAAAACTTTTAGAGGATAAAATGACTGTAACTTATATCGGACTTAATGACCCAATGGCAGTGCGCACATGGTCTAAATTATTAAACCAAGAAGTCTCAAAAGCAATTCCTATTGCACCGTTGATTGGAAATGATTCAAACAGTATCGTACAATTAAAGGATGAAACCACGAAAGCAAGTGGGGATGCCATTAGCTTTAATTTGCGTGTGCAGTTGCTCGGCGATGGGGTGAGTGAAGGGCAGACATTGGAAGGCAATGAAGAAGCTTTACAGTTTCTCAATGATCGCTTGGCAATTAATGAACTTGTTCATGCCGTGCGTGTCAAAAATGAAGGAACGATTGATCAGCAACGAATTCTCCATGATTTGCGTACCGAAGCAAAAAATGGTTTGGTTGATTGGTATGCAGATCGTCTGAGTATGATGTTCTTCATTCAAGTGTGTGGATATACCGCAAAAGCTATTAACTTTGAGGGACGTACTATTACTCTTAAACCGGTTCATTATGGTTTTAATGCACCAACAGCGCCAACCGATAAACGCGTCGTGCGCCCTAATGGAAAAACAAAAGATGAAGACTTAAAATCAAACGATGTTTTTGATCTCAAGCTCATTGATAAAGCTGTTGAACGGGCTAAATTGGCAAATCCAAAAATTAGACCCGTGCGGATTGATGGGGAAAATGTCTATGTGCTTTATCTCCATCCAACCCAGGTGACGCAATTGCGAACCAATACAGATGCAGGGCAATGGCTCGACATTACCAAGGCAATCTATAATGGAAGTCGCATCAAAAATCCGCTCTATGATGGATCTTTGGGCATGTATAATGGTGTGGTTTTGCGCGAAGCTGAACATATTACCGAAGGAGTCGAATCTGGAGCGGCAAATAAAGCTGTACCAAATGTGCGGCGGGCTGTTCTACTTGGTGCCCAGAGTGCTGTGATTGCTTTTGGTAAAGATCGAGGTGAAACACGCTATAAATTGGTCGAAGAACTCTTCGACTATGAAAGAGAATTCGGGGTTGCGGCAAAAACCATTATTGGGATGAAAAAAACTTGCTTTACCTTGCCAGGAAGTACGCAAGGGGCTCAGGATTTTGGTACTATCGTTATTCCAACTTATGGAGCACCTGCTTAAAGCGAATTTGCTTACTTCCCCCCAATAGATTCTTCTTGTTGGGGGGAAAATTTAAAATGCTTCCAGAAAAAGGACAGGCTTATGACCACTTTATCTACTGATCCTCTAAACCTTACACATTCAGACCATTCTAAAACTTTTGCTTATATGGTTGCGCTTATTCAAGATGAAATTGACGATACAACAGCGGAATATTCCCTGCAAATTCAAGATTCAATTTTTACGGCTTTGCGTTTGTGTGAATGCGAACCCTTTTTCTTTAATGAAAAAAGAGAAAGGACGTTCAAAACACAAAGTGGTAAAACATGGTATGGGCAAGAAGAGGGGGTTTTTATTGAATCAGAAAAGTGTTTGGAAGACGTCTTTTTAACAACAAAGAATGCAACACCAACAAAGTTGTTCTTTAAGCCCTTGGAAGTGTTGCATCAACAATATGGTATGCACCCTGCGCTAGGAACGCCATTCTTTTATACGTGCCTTGATCAAAAAATAGGACTCTTTCCAACACCAGAACATGTAGAAACTGTCCAACTTTCTTATGCTCCTGTTCATTTTGCCGATGAACAGCTGAAAGAGGACAATAATCCTTGGTTGATTTATGCTTTTGATCTTATTAAAGCACGGGCAAAATATGAACTTTATAAAAATATTCTTAAAGATCCTGAATATGCCGCCGTTTCTTTCAGAGATTTTCAAGAACAGCTTCAAGCTTTGCGCATTGAAACATCGCGCCGAAAAGGTTCTTCAAAGATTCGTCCAATGAGTTTTTAAAAGGCTTTTTCCCAAATCGTTGATGGCTGCTTTATCCCTTATGGTTGGATGAAGCGTTGGGTATTTATGGTGAAGGGCTGGTGGATGACGCTGGATACGCCATTATTTGTGGTATCATTTTTTTCGACGTGTTTATCAACTTGGGGTTGTGTATTTTATTGAATTTTATGCCCTTAGAGTTTTAAGGGCTTTTGTTATTTCAATCAATAAGTCTTGATGTTTTGAATGGCACTAGGCTTTTCAAAGATTTTATGGGGAGAGTTTTTTTCTCAATCATTGGGTTGGTGCGGGCGGTTGATTTTGGTCGGTCTCTGGTGGATGACATTGGATACGCCATTATTTGTGGTATCATTTTTTTCGACGTGTTTATCAACTTGGGGTTGTGTATTTTATTGAATTTTATGCCCTTAGAGTTTTAAGGGTTTTTGTTATTTCAATCAATAAGTCTTGATGTTTTGAATGGCACTAGGCTTTTCAAAGATTTTATGGGGGTCTTGATGGCTTTTTTCCCAATCGCTGATTATCGACCCGATGTGGCGGATATCAATGGAATTTTTACCGATGAACTTGTCAATGTGCTATCAGCTGATGGCTCCTATATCCCTATGCCGAGTTTTGAACCTTTATCAGAGCCGTGTCCTGAGCCAATTTTAGGCGCTCTTGCGGTTAAAACAAAAAATGGGGTTTCTATTATTGTCGGGACAAGAGAAAAAATCTACTTACTTGATAATACCACAATGAAGTGGAAAGATATTAGCCAAAAAGGAAAATCTTATCTGGCTAATGTTGATGCTCCGTGGTCTTTTGCTTTGTTTGGTGATTTTATCATTGCTGTTAATGCCAATGATAAACCACAAGTGATTGATATTAATCATGATAAAAGGTTTAGAAATTTAGGAGGAAATCCACCACAAGCGGGGATTGTTCGGATCTGGGGAGATTTCGTTTGTTTGATGAAATTAACCGAGAATCCAAGACGCGTCCATTGGTCTGGATTGAATGATGCTGAATTTTGGACTGTGGGGAAAAAAAGCTGTGATTATCAAGATTTTCCTGATGGCGGATTTGTGCAAGGGGCAACCGAGACAACAAATCCAATTATCTTTATGCGTTCTGCAATCTATGCCGGCTCTTTTATCCCTGGATCTAAGATTATTTTTAGTTTCCAAAAAATTCACGATAAACGAGGCGCAAAAAATGCTGAATCGATTGTTTGTCGAGGAGACTTAGCATTCTTTGCCGATGAGGGTGGTTTTTATCAAATAACAAATGAGGGACAGATTATACCCATTGGATTCGAAAAAGTGGATCGAACGATGACAGCAAAATCAAGGCAGGATAATCTATGTACCATGTCTGCGGCTATCGATGGGGTGTATAATCGTGTTTATTGGATGGTTGATTCTGATGAGAACCTTCATAAACGTATCTTGCTCATTTATGATTGGGGATTGCAAAAATGGACAAAAGCACTCGTCGATATCAAAATGATATTGCCTATTTTCTTAGCCGGAACAACCCTAGAAGGTCTTGATTTTGTGACGAAGAATATTGATGATTTGTCCTTTTCTCTCGATAGTAAAGCTTGGAAAAATGAATCGCCTATTCTGGGGGCATTTGATCAACAGGGCAGACTTGGTTCGTTTTCTGGTTCTCCTATGGCTTGTGTGGTGACATCGCAAGAAATGGGGCAGACAAATGGCATGATAACACGGGTGAAAAATATTATGCCTCAAGTCAATAGTGGAAAGTTTTATTTGTCTGTGGGAATGCGCTTTCGACAATCTCTTGAAGAGGAAACTGTTTGGTTGCCAGAAAAACAGCCCTCTTATAATACTGGACAAATTCATTGTCGCGCAAGGGCACGGTTTTATCGCTTTAAATTGCGTATTCCTGAGGGAGTGAACTGGACTCATGTTACCGGATTTGATGTGGAATTGACGCGGGCCGGCATGCGGTAAGCATGCCTTTTTATAGTACAAAGAACAATGCGGTAAGCATTGCCTCTTTATATAATAGTATGCGGTAGGCATGCCCTTTTATAGTACAAAGAACAATGCGGTAGGCATGCCTCTTTATATAATAGCATGCGGTAAGCATGCCCTTTATATAATAGCATGCGGTAGGCATGCCCTTTATATAATAGCATGCGGTAGGTCCAAGCCTTTATCATCGAAGGAATAAGGTGGTTCGTTATGCTGCATGCTTGTCTGCGATAAAGGAAAAATAGTCTGCACAATTTTTTATTTTTATAAAGAAGAAAGTTTCCTATTTTTTGTGACAAAGGGATAAAGGGGCTTCTTTTCTTTTGTTGTATTGTTTTTTGAAAGTTGTGCGGTAAGCATGGAACGTGTGACATGCGTAGGGGGAGGATGTTATTTGAGGGGAGATGAGTGACAAAACTAAAAGAGCCAAAGCCATGATGCAAGAGAGTCAAGATTTGTATTCTGCTCATTTAACAGATCAATGGCCATGGGAAAAAATAGCGCCCTATCAAGAGGCCCTTAATGCTGCGTTTCAAAAATATGCTCAGCGCTTTCCGGATGATGTTTGTCTGGAAAAAATTGCTGAAGAAATCGCAACAGGACAAGCACAATTGTGGCTTGTCTTAAAAAATAAAATCCAATTTAGTGCTTTTGCAATAACCAAAGTTGAAAGTGCCCATACGGGGAAAAAATGCGTCGTTCTCTCAGATCTTGCTGGAGAGGGAGGGCTGAAATTGGTCAAATTGATTGATGAAGTCGAAAAATGGGCGCGAAAAATCAACGCTGAAGAAATACACATGTTTGGAAGAACTGGATGGGCGAAAAAGCTCGCTTATCACGGATATTCTCGTAATCTTATTCAATATAGAAAGGTTCTGGGTCCATGAGTAGAAAAACCACACCTCAAGTGCAGACAACAACTCAAACAAACGCTCCACCCGCTTGGGCGGCGGATATTTTTAAACAAGCTAGTGCTGACGCGCTTGGGCTTTATAATAAAGGAATTGGTGGAAACGTTTATCAAGGAGAGAGAGTTGCTGGTCTTAGTGATATGACAAAAAATGCGCTGTCCGGTTTACAACAAGCAGCAGGGCTTTATAACAATCCAACGGTAATGCAATGGTTGAATGCACCAACCAACAGCGCTACAAATCTTTCCAGTATGGCTAAAGGAAGCTGGATTGGAAGCAATAGTAAATTTAATACTGCATTGCAAAATGCCCTGAATAAAACTTCCGATGCAATTAATCAATCGATGTCTGGGGCAGGGCGTTATGGCTCTGGGGCTCATACCGGTGTGCTGGCCGATGAACTAGGTGCCTTGGCAACAAATGCTGCAGCACAGCAATATAATCAAGATATTAACAATATGATGAATGCAAACCAGATGATTGATCGCTCTCTCAATGATCAGGTTAATGCGGCAAATAGCTATTATCAAGGACAGAGTAACGTGCAAAGCAATGCTTTGAAAGGGGGCATGGTTCAAGATATAAACCGTCAAAATATCTTAGATGCTGAACGCCAAAAATGGTCAGAAAAAGATAATCAAGATTGGAACCGATTGCAAAGCTTGTTACAAATAGGAACACAGGCTGCTGGAAATTACGGAACAACTTCAGGAAAATCCACAACAATGCCTTCTGTGACAAAAGATCCATTGCGTGATGCGCAGCAAGTACTTGGATTGGTCGGAGGAATTTTAGGGCTTTGTGATGTGAGAGCAAAAGAAAATATTATCCCTGTGGGGCAGAAAAAGGGATATCCCCTTTATACCTTTAATTATAAAGGAAATCCACAACGTTATCAGGGCGTTCTGGCGCAAGACGTATTGCGTGTGAAGCCTGAAGCTGTTTATGTCAATGCAAAAACAAAATTATTGCATGTTGATTATGACAAAATAGGCCTGAAAATGGAGAAAATGAAAGGGGAGAAAATACCGGCATCTAAAAATAAAATTGCGGCTTTCTTTTCTTCATTTTTTGCTCGTTTTCCCTTTTTGAAAAAAGAGTATCTTCTATGAGTTCGATTTATGATTGGTCAATTATTGCATCAGAAAATGCTTATGTCGATGAAAGTATAAACTGGGCAGAAGGGCAACCTCCAAGCTCAGTCAATGATAGTGCTCGCGCTATGATGCAACGTATCAAAGAATATTTGTTGGATAATGGGGGCGGGATTGAAACACAGTTTACAGTTGATGTGGAGAATGAGAGAACATCACTCCGTTTGGCAACAAAGTCTTTTTTTGAGACTTATATGGATGGCATTGTTGTGCGCTTTAAAGCACAAGGCGTCAATAGAGGAATAACAAGTGTTTCTTTAAATCAATTGCCGCCAAGACCAACTTATATGGCAACGCCAGAGGGTATTATGCCTTTAAAGGGGGAAGAAATTCAAAAGGGGGGGCTTTATGAAATCGTTTATACGCGTGATATTGCCGGAAAAAATGCTGATGGCTGGTTTTTAACCAATCCTACTATAAAACTGCCTGAAATCCCTCCCTTTCCTCCTTTGCCTGAATCTTTTTCGTCCGGATTTATTGGGACTTTTGCTACGGAAAAAATACCTCCTGGGTGGTTACTCTGTGATGGGAAAGAATATTCACGAAAAAACTATGCCAATCTCTTTGCTGTTCTGGGGGAAACATGGGGAAAAGGAGACGGGAGAACAACATTCAATGTTCCCGATTTGCGTGGAATGTTTTTACGGGGGCTCGATAGTGGAAAAGAAATTGATAAAGGACGTCTCTTGGGAAGTCGACAAGAAGAGTCTTTTAAATCTCATACCCATGAAGGAAAAACAGATTCAACAGGCAAGCACCAGCATAGTTATCCAATGTTTAAAAACTATGTTATAATCCACGGTTGGGGTAGCTCTCAAGAGTATGCATCTGTAATGCTCAATAAAAATTGGTTGACAGAAGCTGCGGGAGAGCATGAACATAAGGTCTTGTTGAAAAAAACAGGGGAGGATGAAACACGTCCTGTCAATATGGCGGTGGTTTATGCTGTCAAAGCCTGAGAATGAAAGCTTTAAGAGAGATAAAAGAGAGAAAGCAAAATGGTTGCAAAATCTTTATTATGAAAAAAAGTCTTATCGAATATAAAGCCTTATAGAATATATTGTGCAGAAAATTTTGAGGCGTTCCTAAAAAAATGAACTCTCTTTATTATTTTATTTTTTGTGCTGCCTTTGTTGGATGTGTAAAGGTAAGTTTGTCTATTGTTTTTTAGAGGATCAAGATAGTGATTATTAAAGGTAGAGATAAAAGCGAACAAAAAATCCTTCTTTATTTATAGATTTTTTTGCTTATGAAACAATATGTTATCTAAAATACTCCCTCTTGTGGTATCGTGATACGTTTTTTAAGCGCTGGATTTAAAGCGCTGGTGTGTGATGACAAAAAAACATGGATAATTTTATCCTACTACGCCGTAAAATACCGTCATTAAAACACTATTATTGAAGGTGGTGATATCAGCTTAATCCATTAAGTATTTAATACATTAGCAAATGTTCAGAGGAGGATTTGCCCGTAGAGTTTTCATGTCAATGAATCATATAAATGATTAGCAAATGGAATACCTTCAGAGTCGTTGGATTGTTTACAAACCAATGTGGGGCTGCAATTTTCATCCTTTGAGGTGGCGGGAAGAGGTTAATGGGTATGTGTATTTAAAGCGAGGAAAGGTAAAATGGTGCTCTCCCTCTTTTGGGTAGAGAGTGTATGCAAAAAGCGTTCGTTCTTTCAAAATGGGGACTCTGGGGGCTAGAGCAGATTGGCGATCGTTTAATGCATGGTGAGTTGAACTCGCTTAGATGGCATTTTGTACTTGTCAGGCAACTTTTTGAAACAGGATGAAAGTAATATGAGAAAATCTGTAAGACAATAGTTTACCTCGTTGTGTCGAAAAATACTATTGTTTGAGGTACGGTTAAAACTTTATGCATGAGATGTTTTTCGTCTGTGAGTATTTTTAAAGCGGCGTTTTTTGTAGAAAAACTCTAGACAGGGATGCATTGCAAGGGGGCATTTGAAGGGGGAAGCTAAGTCAAATCCACTAGATAAGAAACAAGATTGTTTACAGACTGTTGTTTATCGATTGGTATTGTTTAAAGATCGGTGGGGGTGGCTTTGTCATTTTGGGGAAAACCAACACAGCATGCAAGGTGATCATGCATTTTTCTTTGGTTTCAGGGGTTAAAATCATCGTTTTATGTGGAAAACAGAATATAATCTAAAAAAATACCTTGTAAAAATTTTCGATGAGGAAATTTTTTTCAAAAGCCTTTCTGAGGTTTTCTGAGGTTTTCTGAGGTTTTCTGAGGTTTTCTGAGGTTTTCTGAGGTTTTCTGAGGTTTCTAGGTTTTCTGGGTTTTCTGAGGTTTTCTGAGGTTTTCTGAGGTTTTCTGAGGTTTTCTGAGGTTTTCTGAGGTTTTCTGAGGTTTTCTGAGGTTTTCTGAGGTTTTCTGAGGTTTTCTGAGGTTTTCTGAGGTTTTCTGAGGTTTTCTGAGGAATGCAGGAGCCGTACAACGGAAAAGATATTCAAATGCTTAATATGCGTTTAGTTTATCAAAAAGGGGGATATAATGGCACTTTTTCCATTTTCTATTGCTGATATTGATGATCCTGAATGTATTCGTGTGGTGCTTTACGCTAGCGGAAGAACGGGACATGCTCCTTTAAACGCATTGTTGAAAAAAATATATGAAGATATTACAAAAATTTCAAAGCGCATGGATGCTTTAGAAAAAAAATTAAATACTCTAAATCCTACCAAAAATCCTACCAAAGTCGAACAGAAAAAAAATAGGAAAGAAGAGAATCAAGACAGTATTAATAGTGTCGTGAGTGGTGGAATAACGACAGCAAACCGTTTTGTGAGCGCACCAGAAATTAAACTAGAATCATCATCCGCTGGAGACATATTTTTTTCTCCAACAAATGGGATGTCAGCAATAGACTACAGTTCTTTTGTTTCAAAACTTACAGAACAAAAGCCGCTAGAAATACACAGTAGTGTTAGTCAAAACATCAGTGTTGAGCAGTCTAGAGGGATTTCTTCTTTTTTAAAAAAGAGAAAACATATAAAAGACTTATCATAACAATATGCATGGGTTTAAGCTATAGATCAGATAAAACTTATTTATATTTTCGGTGGAGCGTGAATTGCTATGCGTTTGAGAGGTTAAAAAAGGTAAAAAGTTTATCAAAAGAGAAGCGTTGTTGCAGGAAAGTTGATCATGAGTTGTTGGGGAGATTAGGGTGCATATTGAAATCTAAGAGCAAGTTTTAAAGCTTATAGAGGAAGGAGCTATGCCCAAACAGAAACGCATGGCAAAAGAAGCTTGTAAAAGAGAAAAAAGCAGCTTATCGCAATTTTGATTTGTTAAAAATCCCATAAAAAGTTTTAATTGCCGAAAAGGCAAAAGCAGAAAAATACCAATAAGAAAAAAATGCGTATTGTTGTGTCTTTTCTTATAAAGCGTATTGTTGTGTCTTTTCTTATAAAGAAGAGCAATGCTATACTGTTGGTGCAGGTTTGAAGGCTAAAGTTTCACTTGTTTTCTTATCAAACAAGATTGTGTAAGCGTTGTCTTATTTGTCTTATGCTGTAAAATACCGTCCTTTGAGGTGTGATGATATAAGGAAAGCCTCTTTGTAAGAGCTTCAGTGACACAAGAAGTGTTTTTAAGGGTGTGCCAAATATTTAAGGCAGGGCTTTTTTGTTGAGCTTTAAGTTTAAGTAAATCACATGCGGGAAAGCCAGATGCCCCCCGATACAATCCAAGCTGTTGATAGATCAGATTGGGTGATGAATCTTCGTCTTTTGAAGTGGTGGACGCAAGTCAAGAAAAACAAGCTTTTACAAGCGTAAAAGAACGGGTTTTATTATAATTATGTACTTAAACTGTATGTATTGTTATGGATTATATTGAAATAAATCTACAAAGTATTTTGATTTATTTGATACATTTTGATTTTAGAAAGTATGTTGTTGCAAACGAATTTCATCAATACGAAGGCGTCGTTGTTTATACTCTTTTTGGATAAGTTTTATAAATATAATTAAAAAGCTTGCAATATTATACGTTTTGTGTATAAGTATTTATTATTGATTTCTTTTGTATTTTATTTAATTATATCTCTATTCATAAGCCGCGCCATTTAAAGGTGCGGCTTTTTTTACTTTCTAATAGCAGGGGCGCTATATATTTGTTATTGAAGTGGTTTGGGATATTTTTTATTATTCTCATCATTGTATTTTGTGATTTCGTTTTGCAGTGAAATCTCTAAATTCTTGTGCGTTTTATCCCAATCGGGAAGATCTAAAATAAAAATGCAGGTATCTGTTTTAGTTTCCTTTGCGTTGGTTATAATGGGGGATAGCTAAAGAATCTTTGTAACTGTTTGACGGTGGAAGGATATGGGGTGAAGCGTAAAATGGTGGCGCACTTGAAGATCCATTATCATACATGCTCGCATGATCAAAAATACAAATATTGATAATCCTGGATGTCTTTACAAATGTGTCTTTAACAGTGTTTGTTGATCTTGATTAGAAAGTCCATTCTTTTCTTTGTTTGGAGTTTTACATCACTGATCTCTTATCTTGTTGTCGTGGTGACTGCCTTTTGAGAGTGCGGTGATAGAAGGTATGTAAGATTTTATACATGAAGTGTTTGTGTGTGGTAATATGTGGGGTATCTTTTTGTAAAGTCTCATGTAAATGCACATAAGATTTTTTTGTATGTGATGAACTCTTCGGGCGGTGGGGTTTTTGTCCATAAAGCCTCAAGAAATGTCGCTTTTTGTTCTATCGTGATAGAGATCCCGTGAGGGGGAAAGCCAAAGGGGAAAGGCAAATGGATTCTGCAAGCCAATCATGCAAACTGGAACGAATCCCATGCGGGTATACGAATATACATCAGTCTCTGTTTGTTGCATATAGCTCTATTTGTTGCCTAACTTATGATAGGCAATTTCTCTAAATAAAGGAATTTGACCGGTAGCAGAAAAAGAAATCATTACGAGACAGCAAGAGTGCTTGTTTCAGAATGTTTAATACTTTTGCATGACAAAGGAATGCAAAACTCTGTCACGCTTTTCATTCATATTTTCAAATTCAGGGTTGTCTATATATTCCCTTCAATTTGATCTTTATGCATAGAACACAAGTGAATTGGGTGTAAGGGAATTGGGTGTAAGGGAATTGAATGCAAGAGATTGGTATGAACATTTTTTGGATAAGCAAAGCCAATATGTTACACTCGTTATTTTACAGCGTGTTTTATAAAAAGCTAGGACATCTTTCCAATCTATAAAAAAATCATTACGAGACAGCAAGAGTGCTTGTTTCAGAATGTTTAATACTTTTGCATGACAAAGGAATGCAAAACTCTGTCACGCTTTCCATTCATATTTTCAAATTCAGGGTTGTCCATATATTCCCTTCAATTTGATCTTTATGCATAGAACACAAGGGAATTGGACACAAGGGAATTGGGTGTAAGGGAATTGGGTGTAAGGGAATTGAATGCAAGAGATTGGTATGAACATTTTTTGGATAAGCAAAGCCAATATGTTACACTCGTTATTTTACAGCGTGTTTTATAAAAAGCTAGGACATCTTTCCAATCTATAAAAAAATCATTACGAGACAGCAAGAGTGCTTGTTTCAGAATGTTTAATACTTTTGCATGACAAAGGAATGCAAAACTCTGTCACGCTTTCCATTCATATTTTCAAATTCAGGGTTGTCCATATATTCCCTTCAATTTGATCTTTATGCATAGAACACAAGGGAATTGGGTGTAAGAGAATTGAATGCAAGAGATTGGTATGAACATTTTTTGGATAAGCAAAGCCAATATGTTACACTCGTTGTTTTACAGCGTGTTTTATAAAAAGCTAGGACATCTTTCCAATCTATAAAAAAATCATTACGAGACAGCAAGAGTGCTTGTTTCAGAATGTTTAATACTTTTGCATGACAAAGGAATGCAAAACTCTGTCACGTTTTTCATTCATATTTTCAAACTCAGGGTTGTCCATATATTCCCTTCAATTTGATCTTTATGCATAGAACACAAGGGAATTGGACACAAGTGAATTGGGTGTAAGGGAATTGGGTGTAAGAGATTGGTATGAACATTTTTTGGATAAGCAAAGCCAATATGTTACACTCGTTATTTTACAGCGTGTTTTATAAAAAGCTAGGACATCTTTCCAATCTATTATGTGTGTAATTTTAAGGCATTGTTTTCTTAAGAGAGTACAGAGCTTTTTCTGTTGCTTGTCAATCAACATCAAATCTCAACGCTTCAGCATGTTTGAAAGAAAGAAGAATGAGAATCCTACGGATTTAGAAGGGTAAAACTCTCTGAGCTACTCCAGCTTTTGTAAGCTAGACGTTATGCATGCCAGATGGGGGCTGTATTTGAGTGATTTCTGAAATAGGGAGATGCCTTATTGAGAAAAAATATAAAGGCATATAATTACTCGTTTTGACATCATCTTTTTGCTTTATAATTTTCAAAAATACCTATAGCAATATTATTTAAATAATGAAGATAATGCTTTATGCCTTTGTGTATTGCGCATCTTTTGGGGATCATGCCTCTCATGTATAACAGAATGCCCCAAATATTATTTGTCCCCGAATATACATTTATTGCATATTTACGTATTGCATATTTACGGACTTGTTTTAAAGAGATATCCTACTCCCAAGCCACTTTCACAAGGACACTCGTCAATGGTATAGGGGTAAAGCCCTTATGAAATGTATAAAATTTATAAGGTATCCCCCATCTTTATGCTTCATAAAAGTGCAAGCCGGTACTGTTATTCATTTTTCAGTTCCTAAATGTTACGACAGCCTTGGTTTGTGAGATGCTTCATAAGAGGCATGCCTTTTTTGTATAGTTTTTAATCCATATGCTAGCTCCGCTTGTAACTTGCAAGCGACAAGGTTTGATCGTTTTAACAGAAAATAAATTTAGGATGAGAGAATCCTATGGTGTTTGGGCCTTTCATTCAACATGCAAAACAATAAATATTCTTTATAAATCAATGTGATGTGTCTTAAAGAAGACGAATTGTTTATAGATTTTTAAAGTAATGAGAGAAAATCATAATCCCTATTTTTCATAAAGGGCATGAGAAAAGTGTTTCACAAGAATTTTATACGATAAAAATTATACGATAAAAAAGAGAGTCTTTTGACATAAGAGTCTTGATCGTTTGCCGTTATAACCTGTATTGTGTATACGGATACTTCTATCATTTTTGGCTGTAAAAAGCTTTTCTTTGGATGTTAAAGGGTACAATCTTTATGGAAAAAAGAATCCGTGCAAGGCAAAAGGCTTATTTCAAAAGATTATATCGCAAGATTGCTTTTGTTTGCATAATACTTTTTTGTATAGTGGTTTTGTGTTTTGTTGTTGTAAAGGTGGTTAGTTATTTTTCTTCTCATAAAAAAATAACACAACAAGCACCCGTTGAATTGGTTATTCCTGTTTTTGATTTGCGCGTATATTGCAAGGAAATTTCTGCTTCTGTTATGCCTGATATGAAAAGAGAAGTTTATCAGCATTGCCTTAATTTGGAAAGTGAGGCCTATTTTGCTATTCGTGAAATGTGGGATAAGCTTTCTGATACTGCAAAAAAACAATGTTTAACGATGGTACGACCTGGGGATGGAAATTATTTTCTCTTACGCGATTGTTTTCTCAATGAAAAAGAAAATAAAAAAGGCAAAGTACGCAATTACTTTTAAGTTTTATACGGAAAGTTAAAAGACTGCGGAAGTTGATGAAAAGATAAAAACCTCTTAAATTACTATCTGCCTCGATACCTATAAAAATTTGATTTATTTATCTTGTTGTATCACCTTTTTTAAGGTGTGGCGGCATAAGATATGGATACCTCCTTGAAATGTTTAAGGGGGCGTGGTGAAGTTTCAGGAGGATTTGTTGAGCTTTTTTAAGGGAAATAACAGGCGTAGGAAATCCATTTCGTAATGGTTCTGGTGAATGGTATAATGGTAAAGCACCCATGAAGTGTATAAAATTTATAGAGTACGTTCATCTTTACGCTTTAAAAAAGAGTAAGCCGGTACCATTCCATACTTTTCTAACTCCCAATAGTACCTCTCGACAGCCCTTGAGCTTTAGAGACGGTTTATAAGAGGCCCTTTTAGTTTTTTATTGTTTTTACGCCATGCAGGTTTTGCCACGTGTAACATGCAAGAAAAAAAGAGATTGGTTCAACAGCAAACAGATTGAGAATGAAAAATCCTACGGTGTTAAGTTTTCTTACTCAACACAAAAAATATGAATTATCATTATAAATCAATACAGTGTATGAATTTTACAAGAATTTTCATTGTTGACAGACCAGTTTAACTTGAGAACCTTCGTTCTTTGAGAGCGTAAGTCAATAGACAAGACAAAAATGAGTAAAAAAGAAACATTCCTTTTTAAACATTCAAGGCTGCTTCATGTGTAAAGCGCTGTGCTGGGTTTACAAATGTGCTTGTTTTATAATTCCAGTTTTCTTTATCAGAAAAGACTTTATCAGAAAAGATAAGAGAGGAAATGTCTTATATCATTTTTATTAATAGATTTTGAGGAGGGCATTTTTTTTGAGAAGAAGCTAATTTTTAGGGAAGCGTAAAATATTGGTCGTTTTTTTCATAATTTGATATTTTTGTATTTAAATATTTTGTTTTTAAGCTCAGTTTGTTATAAATAAAAACTGTGATTAACTTGAAAATTCCATGGGTTAAAATAGAAATTGATAGTATCGTTGCTTATTTTGGAAAGAAGATTGATCTCTTGGTGATTATAGGGCTTGAATAATACTTCCTATTAATCTATCTATAAAAATCAAGAGGTTTTGTGAAGCGGTCGTGGATTATCGCTCACAAGGGGTTGCTTTAGCGATGAAGAGAGGCTATATATCATAAATAAAGAGGTTCGCGCAATGACTCGCAATGACTCGTTGGGATGGAAGTGCTTGTGAGTTAAAGGCACGAGAGGGCAGGGAATACCGGCGTTTTTAGGAGCGGTGGTTTTAGAGCAAAAAAGGGAAGTTTCTAATATTCTCTGGTGGGAATTTTTTCTTTGTCAGGTATGTTGTATATGTGTTCTCCTTTTTGTTTTCCACAAGATAGTTATTTTTTTAGTGAAATATGGTTTATTTAAAAAAAAACACTTGGCATTTTATGTGAACATCATTAGGTTTCTGCTGTTTGACAGAGAAAGAGGGAATTTCTGATTGACGGTTTCCCTGCTGTTTTATGATTATCAAGAAAATATATGCTTTTATCAATGTCAGTAGGGTTCGTTTGAGTGAAATAAACGCGGATAGCTTGATAACCGTATGTTAAAAATGACCAGCATTATCAAAAGGTAATGCAGTGAGGAAGAGTCGATTAAAACATACATAAGACAAACACTCCAAAAAGGGATAAAAATGAGGCCACAACAAAATAGACGGGTACGCGGTCGCAATAATAACAATAATGGTAATAACAATAATAATCGTCGCGGTCCTAATCCATTGTCTCGCAATTATGAAAGTAGCGGTCCGGATGTTAAAGTTCGCGGGAATGCTCAGCAAATTGCCGATAAATACATAAGCCTTGCGCGGGATGCACAAGGTGCGGGTGATCGTGTTATGTCGGAAAATTATTTACAACATGCCGAGCACTATTTGCGTATTATTTTAGCAGCAGCTGGGCAAATGTCTCAATCGGTTCGACGTGATGAAAATCGTGGTGATGAAAATCGTGATGAAAATAATGAGCAAGAATGCGGTGAAATAAATTTTGAGGGTGAAAAAAAGGATGCTGTCGAGGGGGATACAGATGTATTACAGATGCCGTCGCAAAAAAATGGCAATGGCCAATATGCTAAAACGCAAAATGGGGATGCGCGTGAAAATGCTTTAGAAGCTCTATCGGATGAAAAAACGGATCAAGAGCACTGTCGCTCTGAGAAAAATGTTGAATCCGTCAAAAAAACACGTCGCTCTCCCCGTCGGCGTACTGTACGGACTCAAGATGAATCATCTCTTGAGCTTTCACTTACAACAGCAGAAAGCTCTAGCAATGGAGATGCGTCAACCGCAACAAAAGAGGTTTCTTCGTTGCCTGGATTAGGTGAGGAGGTACAGAGAAAAACGCGCCGTCGCCGGGTGGTCAATCTTGAAGCAGAGGAAAATGTTTAAATCTTCAGGGATGTTGTTTAAGCGCTTGTGGTGATGTTGTTGGTATCATGATGGTCAATTATATATACTCAAGAAGCTTTTTGCGTTTTCTTTGAATCTTCACGGGCAGTATCCGGAATTTAACGAAGGATGGCGGCAGGAGTTTTTTCGTTGCCAGTATTTAAGTGAGGGGGATACAGAGAAAAACGCTCCGTCGCCTAAGTGGTCGCATCTTGAAGCAGAGGAAAATGTTTAAATCTTCAGGGATGTTGTTTAAGCGCTTGTGGTGATGTTCGTTTGCTTAATGAGGCATTATCTTCGATATTTCTTTTGTTGTTTCAACAGAAAGAACGGCAATTAGTGCACCGGTATGATAATTGTAAATCATAAATTTTGTTTGTCCATCAGCGGTTAAAACTTTCAGTACAATATTGTGTTCTGAGAGGCTTTGCGACAAAATCTGTGTTTTTTCCGGTAGAGAGAGCGTATGATGGATAACGTGTGGGTTTTTGCTGGGAGAGGAAGATGGTTCTGTTTGTTTTGGCGCTGATCCGGTTGCTATTACTTTATAAACAATTAAAAACAGTACGGTTAGGATAAGGAAAAGCGTTATTAAAACGGAAATAATCATTAACCCCATAAGTTTTTTTCTTACTCTTTCTACAGCAGGATCTAAAGGGAGATCTTGAGGCAGAGAATTTTGCTCTGTGTGATGGTCTTTTAAAGGTTGCATTCGCTTATTATCCATCATGTCTTTCATTGATTATTTTTTTGAGATCTGATGGGTTTATGCTTTTAAAGTTTTTTGTGCAAGAGATTTGTGGAAGAAGAATGCAAAAGAGGAAGCAATGTTGGTAAAGTATCTTCTTTGTGGACTGTAGACATCTTGTTATTTATGTTTTTGCTTTTAAGCAGGAAATTTCCACGGTTTGTTACAGACCAGATCAATTTTACTTCTTGTTGATGTAAATTGGCATGTACGTTTATACATTGGGCAAAAATTTGTTGTCCATAAAATGCAAACTTTTTTGTGGATGGTATCATGGCTTGTTCACATGCTTTTGCTGTTGGATAAATTTTAACCATTGTATTGTTCGAATAGCAACTCTTAAAATCATCTGTACATGAAACCAATAAGAGGATAAAAACAAGGGGATTCATCAATTATTTTCCAAATGAGAGGTTGACAGCGCGGCCCCCAATTTGTCAGCCTAGGGGCTTCTTCATTGTTAAACGTTTTCAGAGTTTTTTAGTTCCCCCTTTAAGATGTGCTTCCCCCTTTAAGATGTGCTTCCCCCTTTAAGATGTGCTTCCCCCTTTAAGATGTGCTTCCCCCTTTAAGATGTGCTTCCCCCTTTAAGATGTGCTTCCCCCTTTAAGATGTGCTTCCTTTAGATGTGCTTCCCTTTAAGATGTGCTTCTAGATGTGCTTCCCCTTTAAGATGTGCTTCCCCCTTTAAGATGTGCTTCCCCCTTTAAGATGTGCTTCCCCCTTTAAGATGTGCTTCCCCCTTTAAGATGTGCTTCCCCCTTTAAGATGTGCCTTTAAGATGTGCTTCCCCCTTTAAGATGTGCTTCCCCCTTTAAGATGTGCTTCCCCCTTTAAGATGTGCTTCCCCCTTTAAGATGTGCTTCCCCCTTTGAGATGCTGTTCTATAGTGAATTAATCAAAATCATTGGTTTGCACGTCATAAAAGGGAGTGTGTGGGTTTTATGTTGGTGAGAAATATTTGAAAAAAAGACTAAAATGCCTCTTATGAATGCTCTCAAAGGTCAAGGGCTGTTGCAACATGAGGGACAGATGGTATTATGATGCTTGGCTACTACTTTTATGAAGTAAAAAGGGGCATGAAGGTAAAGGAGGATGTGGAGTGAAAAGGGGCATGCTTGATGGTTTACTTTACAAAGGCTATTATATCTTATTTACAGACGCTGTTTTGAAATGAGTGTGGATGCGCTGGGAAATATTAAAAAGAGTGCATAAATGAGAGATACAAGTGTATTCTGTTGTAGGATGTCTTTTTGTACCTGAAGAGCATATATCCATTAAAGAATGCGATAAATAAAAGCATAAAATGTGTATTTTCATCAGTTAATTGCCGTTTTCGTGGATGCTTTAAGCCCGTAAAACTGAAGAGTGATGAGGGATGTTGGCTTTACTCCTTGAAATTTCATATTCTGCTAAAATGAAATTGTATGCGCATTGCGAAAATTACATAAAAAGAGATGGGGGATAGGCTTGCTTTGATTTGGCATATAAAAGCTGAAACGGTTTGCTCTTTATCGTTTTTATTTCTGTCTTAAAATATGCGGTTATATGAGGGAGGGAAATTGATTGATAGTGGGAATGGACTTTATATGCGGTTAAGTTTTTATCGTTAAGGTTTTGGAAAATGAGTAGAGAACTATAGAGGTTGCTTTAAAGAGGTTGGAAAATATCTTTGTGCTTAATAGAATAGATGAGAAATTTTGCTGAAAAGGGGAAACTTCTCTTGTTTAGTGTTTGAAATGCTCTTTTAAGAAAAAATATCAAAATAAGTATCCGGAACAGAGAGGCAATAGACAATGCCTTCTTTTGTCAATTTGAGGGAAGCTGAACCATTTACGGAAATGGGAACGATTTTTTCGAGAACGGCACTACCAAAACAGGCTTTTTTATTGTTTGTGGGAGGGAGGCCAGATTCAAAATTTTCATGCCAAGTGATAATAAGTTGCATTTTGCCATTCAGTTTTGTTTCAATTTCACAGCGTACACAGATGCTTCCCTTTTCTTGAGAAAGGGCTCCAAAAGAAAGAGAATTGACAATCAGTTCATGAAAAGCCAAACCAATATGCAAAGCGGCATTGGGAAAAAGATAAGGATCTGCGCCTTCAAGTGAAAAACGCTCTGTTTCTTTCATAAAATAGCCTAAAGCTTGCGTTTGGATCAATTCGCGAAATTGAGCACCACGCCAATCGGAATCAGTGATCAGATCTTGAGAGTGAGAAAGAGAATGAAGACGACCTTGAAATTTGCGTAAGAAAACCTGAAGAGATTCAGTATAGCGGGCGGTTTGGCTGGCAATACTTTGAATGATCGCTAGAAGATTTTTAGAACGGTGACTGACTTCGCGAAGAAGGATTTTAAGCACTTGTTCACGACGGCGTAAGCCGGAAATATTAACACCGGTGGTGATAATACCGATAATATCTCCATTATCATTGCGGTGGCAATCAATAGAAAATTTGTACCAAATCTCTTGTTTGTTTGTATCTTCAAAACGTGCTTCAACAGTTTGCATTTTGCCACTCGCTAAAACTTGCAGTTTGATGGTTTCCATATTGTCTGCAAGGTCAAGCGAAAAAAAGTCGCTGTCACGGCAACCAACCCGCCATTTATTGTGCAAATGGTGGGGCAAGTTTTCAGCCCATAAATAAACCAGATTTGTTGCCTGATAGAGAACACAAATATCAGCACCACGAATCGCTTGCATGAGCGCATTCATATGAGATCTATCAACGGGAGGCTTTGAAAGAGGCGTAACGATCATAATTTTAAGATGTTACTCTGTTCTAAGCCGCTTTAGAAGCATTCTCTTGAAAAAATAAAGCTTGGGAAATAAGCGCTTTCACCATATCAGGGTTAAAAGGTTTGGTTACTAAAAAAGTTGGTTCTGGACGCTCGCCGGTCAGCAGCCTTTCGGGAAAAGCCGTGATGAAAATCACTGGTATATGCTCATTTTTCAAAATCTCGTTGACCGCATCAATACCTGAACTGTTATCGGCTAATTGAATATCAGCTAAAATCAACCGTGGTTTTTTCTTATGATACATGATGACAGCTTCATCACGCGTGCGCGCTATTCCTACAACATGATGACCCAGGCTTTCTACCATTTGCTCAATATCAAGCGCAATAAGAGGTTCATCTTCAATAATCATTACTTCAGTGGCAATTTGTTGAGAAATATCAATGGATGCTTGGTTGAGAAGCTTGCGGAATTCTTTCGTATCCAGATTCATGATTTCACTGGCTTCTTGTTCATGAAATCCTTCAACGGCAATGAGCAAAAATGCTTGGCGTGCACGGGGCGTGAGATAGGATAATTTGGCACTGGTTTTTTGTTCAAGACCAAATTGGGGCAGAGGTTCAGGGATGTTCGGTGTGGTTTGGTCAAAAAGATGACAAAAAAGCCAATAGGTACCAATTCGGTCACTGGATGCTTTGGGAAAAATGGAAATATCGGCAATGAGTGCTTCCAACATCGCTGACACATAAGCATCGCCAGAGGATTGGCTACCAGTGACAGAGCGGGCAAAACGCCGAAGATAGGGAAGATGCGGGGCAATGCGCGTTGATAATGACATAATTTATAACTCCTTTGACCTTTCAAGCATTTTGTTGGTTGAAATTCTCAATAGATAAAAAAGTTCCTTGATTTGTATGGAACTTTTTACCGACAGCTATATTTACAACCATAAGGCGAAAAATTCTTCGCGGTGCTACTGATATTATATGGATTAGGGGGATGAAAAATGAACGACCGTGATGAAAAAAATCTCACCACACAATTTACAGTTGGAGATGATCTTCTCGGGGTCAATAGCGAAATAGCACGGAAATTACGCCAATTTTACATGGAAATTCAGGAAGAAGCGCTACCACGGCGTTTGCTCGAGCTTTTAGAAAGGTTGGAGCGCGCAGAGCAATTTAGCTTAAACAATGTGGAAAAGGTTTGAATCCTTTATGTCAAAGTGCGCGAAAAATTTTAAACAAGAACTCCTTTTGATGTTGCCGGCTTTACGAGCTTTTGCTGTTTCTTTAAGTGGCAAGCACGATAAAGCCGAAGATTTAGTCCAAGATACGGTTATGAAAGCGTGGGCTAAGCAAGATAGTTTTGAGATGGGAACCAATCTTAAAGCTTGGCTTTTTACCATTTTGCGCAATGAATTTTATAGTCAAATGCGCAAAAAGGGAAGAGAAGTTCAAGATACCGACGGCGTGTTTACTCAAAATGTTGCTGTTCATCCTGCTCAATATGGATCGCTTGATTTGCAAGATTTCAAAAAAGCCTTAAATTTGCTTTCTGCCGATCAAAGAGAAGCCATTATTCTCATTGGTGCATCGGGGTTTTCTTATGAAGATGCTGCGGCTATTTGTGGTTGTGCTGTTGGAACCATCAAAAGCCGTGTGAGTCGGGCGCGTAATCGATTACAAGAACTTCTCAAGGTGGATGGTGAGTCTGATTATGGTCCCGATTCTTATTCAGCGGGGAGTACATTGTGTTCATTTAACGGCTAAAAAAGCATAATAATTATGATGGATAGTCTTGTTTTTTTTATTCCCGTTATAGCTATTACAGTAAAGTCAGTATCTGAGGAAGTTCAGAGTGTTTGGCGTGTATCCTTAGGAACACAAAAAAAGCCTGTATGAAATTCTTTCACGGGCTTTGGGTTTTATGTTCCATAAGGTTGCCTTCCTTTGTACTGAAAAATGACGACTTTCAAGTTCGCCAATGGACATTCTATGACAACAAAGACAAATTTGATGCCTCAAATGCCTTCTTCTGATGCAACGATATCACATTGGCGGTGGGTAGCGATTGTTGTTTCTCTTGTTATGGCTCTTTTGGCATCGGTTTTTATTATGTTGCTTTCAAATGCCGTTGATCGAGAAGTCGCGCAGTTGAATACAAGTTCAGAATTGCGCGAACAGGCTGATTTGGTCCTTATTAGCTTGATTGATATGGCTGTTGCTGATCGCAGCTATGTAAAAACGCGCAAGGCGGAAGATAAAATACGTTTTGAAAATGCAGAGCGGGAGTTAGGAGATATTCTCGATTATATCGCACTTATTGTTTATGCGCATCCGCAATGGTATGAATGGTTTACGGCTTTTAAAAAAGAGGTTGAAGCACGAAAAGAATTTATGAATGCCCATATGCATGCTCTTGATGCGATTCCTGAACAACCTTCTCATGCTGCCTCTTTGGAGGTATCAAAGATTCCTGTGGCACGTTTAGCTCAATTGATGACAAGCTTTATTAATGGGGATGATGTGGTGCGACAAAAACAGCGTGAGGGTATCGCATTGATGCGGGCTGCTTTAACTTTGGCGGCTATTGTTTCCGTTGTGAGTACCTTTATTTCTGCCTATTTTGTTATTAATCGTTTTCATCGTGATGTGCGCTCTTTAAAATTGTATCAATTGCTGCTTCATAGTGAAAATATTGCTCTGGAAGCCCGCGTGAAAGAACGAACTCAAGAATTAGAAAGAGCACGCAATCACGCTGAAAAAGAACGCCAACGGGTTGAAATGTTGTTGCAGGATGCAAGCCATCGCATTGGCAACTCTCTTGGGACGGTGTCTTCTTTACTGGGACTTCAGTTAAACCGGAGCAAAAATGAAGAGGTACGTTCTGTTCTAGGAGCTGCACGTGATCGTATTCAGACAATTTCTACAGCACATCGTCGTTTGCGCTTAAGTGATGATATGGAAACAACTTTATTGGCAGAGTTTCTCAGTTCTGTTGTGCATGATGTAGAATTGGCTGTCCCTTTTGAATTGCGCGAAAACATCACCATTCACACGGACTTTAAAGAGTGTCGTCTGTCTTCAAGAGATGCGACAACACTTGGAATTATCCTTGGTGAACTGCTGACAAATTCCTTAAAACATGCCTTTCCTAATCAACGTACGGGTCATATTTATATCTCCTTTGGTCCCCAGAAAGATGGACAATTGATGCTCATTGTAGAAGATGATGGCGTAGGAATGAAAAGTCAAACTTTAGAACAAAAAACAGGACTTGGTCGTGTGGTCGTGGAACAGCTCTGTATGCAATTTGGTGAAAAACCTCTGTTTGAAACTTCTGCTTTAGGAGGCACAAAGATTGTTATTCCTTTGCCAAAACTCACAATGAATAGTTCAAAAAAAGCTCTGACTGATTTTTAAAAAGGATAAACTTTTTTTCTCTGCTTGTTCGTTTTAATAAAAATGAGAATAAAATATGACTTAGATAATGCGAACACAGCGCTATTCATATCAGATTGTCAATTGTCTTCAAGAGAAGCAACTTTGCTTCTTCATTCGTTGGTCTCTTTGTTTTTCGCTTTGTTGACTCCGATTATCGGCTTTTAAAATTCTCCTTTTTTGTATGTTTTATAGCTTTGAAGTGCTTAAGTTAAAATTTAAATTTATTTTGAATAAGAGCTTCTTTAGCCAATACTTATATTAGTAAGCTCTATTTCTTTGCCAAGAGATTGTTTTTTTAAGTTTTGTTATTTTGTGTAAGGCATGTGAAACTTACAATATGTGGTGTTTTGTAAAATTGTGTAACGAATATTCTTAGGTAAAACTTGCTCATAAAATTCATGAAACACCGTTCTTTAGGGCTATGAATAGCATAAGCATTCAACAGGTGGACTATTCAACAAGAAGTTGGGTTGTTTATAGAATGATATGGGTTTTAGAATCTTCGTTCTTTAGAAGAACTCACCTTTTATTAAGATTTTATTGCATGGAAAATAAGGGGATTTTTATCGTTTTGATAAAATAAATAAGAAGAGTTAGCTTTTTTGGGTTTCATATTTTGCACTTTTCTATTGTGCGTAAACCTCAAAAGGGGAGGATGTTTTATTTTTAATCATTGTTATGCGACGTTATGCGACCTTGGGTGGTGGCATATTTCGGCGTATTCTTTACAGATATTTAAAGTGCGGAAATCTCTTTGAGAAAAATAAGCGCTAAAGCATATTTTTAGATATTTTGAGTCGTAAAAATGCAGATTCTTTCATGCTTTAAGTCTCTTCAGAGGGCGTTATCGGGCTGTTGATCAAGGAATCAATATTGTTTTTTTCTTGGAGGAATGTTTGTAGGTCTTGATTGGTTAAGGCTTTGCTATCCGGTATACGGATGCGCATGGGATCAACTTTGACGCCATTGACAATGATTTCAAAATGACAATGGGGGCCGGTTGCCATTCCTGTTGTTCCAACATATCCAATGATTTGTCCTTGTCGTACTTTCACGCCTGGTTTGATATCTGGTGCATAACGGCTTTGGTGTGAATAACTACTGACATATCCATTGGCATGTTGAATTTCCGTGTGATTTCCATAGCCGCCTGTTACGCCTACTTTTGTAACAATACCATCTCCTACAGCAATAATGGGTGATCCTTTAGGAGCAACCCAATCAACACCCGTATGCATGCGAACATAGCCTAAAATAGGATGTTTGCGTGGACCAAAGGGGGAGCCAAAAATCCCATTTGGTGTGGGTTTGCGTAGCAAGAAAGGTTTTGAACTCTTCCCTTCAGAATCATAATAATCAACGCTTCCATCCTTTAATTGATAACGGTAATATTTATAAGTTGTATTTCCAAAAGTTGCGCTAATATAACGAATTTCTGGATCTGTGTTTTTGGATGCTTCCTTTGTTTTCAAGTTCTTTTTGCCGTTTTGGTTTTCTTTATCGCTTTGTGGTACGGCATAAAATATTTCGATTTGATCATTAGGGGTTATCGGACTTTTCATGTCAATATTGGTGGCAAGCAGACGAATAAGACGATGAGAGAGAGATTGTGATATATTATGGCTTAGCAATGCACTATAGAGTGCATCATAAGCTGTTGGTAATTGCGCACTATTGATATAAGAATGCGGAATACCATTCTGAAAAGCCGTTTTAAGAGTTTTAGACATTTTAGGCTCTGTGCTTTCAATGAATTGGCCTTTATCATTCAGTGCAACGGTGAGAACATGATACATCCCTTGATAGATACTTGCGCGTACGAGATGGTCTTCTTCACCAGCTTGTGTCACGATACCAATGCGTAAAAGACTTCCCTCTTTAAGAGTATCGGAAAGGCTCATTTTTTCTAGCGTTTTTACAATTTGTTCAATTTGCTTTTTTGTATAACTGGTTTTTTTGAAAGCATCGGCTATTTTTTGTTTTTTGCGAATAGGAATAATATCTTCAACATAATTTTTTGTCAGATCAATACGGTGACTTTGAGGAGAAACAGTTACATTTTCTTGAATAATGCGAACTTCAGGGGATTCTGTACCTTGGGAATCAGAGGATACATCTTCTAATTTTAAAGGATCAATCAATGTGAGAACTGAAAGAAGTTCGGTACTTTTTTCTAAAGTAAATCCAGCTTTTTGCACCTCTTGTTGTGCCTCTTCATCTGTCAGCGTATCGTTGTCGTCAAAATCGAATTGATTTACCTTAAAATCATAGCTGCGTAAGGTGATTTTTGTTTCAACCTTTGCTCCATAAATCTGTCCAGAATCTTGTGGTTTGGCGCTTTGATTTTTCGAATCACTGGCAAGAATGCTTAAAGAATCAAATTTTGGATAGCTATATTTCTGGGGGCGCTTTTCGGCTAAAGCCATACGAATCCATTCAAAATGTTGTGTTTTAATGACTTTTTCATCGCCTTTTTTTTGCAGAATCGATAGTTCAAACTGACGTTTGCTGTCAAAGCTTTGTCGTGCATGGGTGGGAGAAATACGATCGCCTTTATATCCATTGGCCTCAGGATCTTGTGCGTATGAGAGATTTTCTTTTGTAAACCATTGTGGAGGGGTTACCAATCGCTGTTGTTCATCAAGAGCCGTAAAAAGTGCAATACCCATAAGAATGCAGGAAGTGATTCCTGTCAGGACGGTTCCTGTAAGCCAACGGGCAGAGACTTGTCGGCGCGCAGGCCGCAAGCGTTTAACGATAAGAGCAGGCTCTTGTCCGGGATCGTTTTTTTGTTGTTCGTTATCCCACATAGATTTTAAGAGTACTTTTCAATATTAAATAAAAAAGGCTAGCATAGCTTAGCATGTTTCTACAAGAATTTGATTCTTTTTACAAATTACCGATCATGCAAATTCTCTTTTATACCGTAATGCCTTTATAAATCGTACCTGAAAAATTTCCTTATTTAAAGTAATATAAAATAAGCATTATTGTTATTAACCCATTCCTTGGTACTTCCTATTTCTATGCATTGCAATGGGGTACTATATTTTATTTTAAAGGTGTCATGCTCCCTTTAACTCTTTCTGTTTTCATGTTTTATTTTTATTTTAATGTCTGCAAGACCCGCTTGAATTTCAGCTAAAGAGGAGGAGACAATTTGGATATCTAAGATTGCCATAAACATGCCAAAAGACATAGCAATGAAAACCACAATTTTGTGCATTCCTATGGGTTCTTGAGATTGTATGAGCTCTGGTATGGAAGATGTCATAGTAAGATCTTCTACTTTTTTGTTATTAAGAAACTTTTATCTTGTGGCTTTGTACGTGTATCAATTTTCACTGAAACACTCATTCCTGCTCGGATATGTCCGGTTTTTAAGACTTCTTCTGGAATAGAAATACGTACGGGAATGCGCTGGATAATCTTGGTAAAGTTACCGGTAGCATTTTGTGGAGGCAAAAGAGAAAAAACAGCGCCTGTTGCAGGCGAAATAGACAGCACTTTTCCTGTAAAAAACTCCTTTTCGAAGGCATCAACAGTAATATAAGCTTTTTGTCCTGCGTGAATATTTTGCAACTGTGTTTCTTTGTAGTTTGCTTCAATATACAGTGCATGTATGGGGACTAACGCCGCAAGACGTTGGCCATTTACAACAAAATCTCCCGTTTTTGCTGTTAAATTTCCTATAACTCCATCAAATGGCGCTCGTATAATGGTCGAATCAAGATCACGTTGTGCTTTTTCACGCGAGAGTTCTAAATTCTTTGTTTGGCTTTCTATTTCATTTCGTTGCGCTTCTAGTACTCGGATATTTGCACGTGCTGCAGCTATTTGTGCATCCGCTCTGTTAACATTTGCAATGGCTTGTTCGTAAGCTGATTTGGC
>NZ_CP123961.1:1967500-2077500 GCF_036327415.1 Bartonella grahamii subsp. shimonis | reverse complement strand
TGTAGGAAAGGACATCAAACGAGACTCCGTTAGTAGTGGCGAGCGAACGCGGACCAGGCCAGTGGCTTAGATTAAGAAAAGTAGAAACGACTGGAAAGTCGTACCAAAGTGGGTGATAGTCCCGTATACGTAAATCTGATTTAAGTCCTAGAGTAGGGCGGGACACGTGAAATCCTGTCTGAACATGGGTCGACCACGATCCAAGCCTAAGTACTCGTGCATGACCGATAGCGCACCAGTACCGTGAGGGAAAGGTGAAAAGTACCCCGACAAGGGGAGTGAAATAGTACCTGAAACCGAATGCCTACAAACAGTCGGAGCCCAAGATACGTTCTGGGTGACGGCGTACCTTTTGTATAATGGGTCAGCGACTTAGTCTAACGAGCAAGCTTAAGCCGGTAGGTGTAGGCGTAGCGAAAGCGAGTCTGAATAGGGCGTTCAGTTCGTTGGATTAGACCCGAAACCGAGTGATCTAGCCATGAGCAGGCTGAAGGTAAGGTAACACTTACTGAAGGGCCGAACCCGTATCTGTTGCAATAGATTGGGATGACTTGTGGCTAGGGGTGAAAGGCCAATCAAACTCGGAAATAGCTGGTTCTCCGCGAAATCTATTTAGGTAGAGCGTTAGTCGAATTCTCCAGGGGGTAGAGCACTGGATGGGCTAGGGGTCCTCACCGGATTACCAAACCTAACCAAACTCCGAATACCTGGAAGAACTAACTAGCAGACACACGGCGGGTGCTAACGTCCGTCGTGGAGAGGGAAACAACCCTGACCACCATCTAAGGTCCCCAAGTTATGGCTAAGTGGGAAAGGATGTGAGGATCCCAAAACAACCAGGATGTTGGCTTAGAAGCAGCCACCATTTAAAGAAAGCGTAACAGCTCACTGGTCTAAATAAGGGTCCTTGCGCCGAAAATGTAACGGGGCTAAAGCCATACACCGAAGATGTGGATTTACTCTTCATTGAGTAAGTGGTAGCGGAGCGTTCCGTAAGCCTGTAAAGGGGGACCCGCGAGGGCCCCTGGAGGTATCGGAAGTGAGAATGCTGACATGAGTAACGATAAAGGGAGTGAGAGACTCCCTCGCCGAAAGTCCAAGGGTTCCTGCTTAAAGTTAATCTGAGCAGGGTGAGTCGGCCCCTAAGGCGAGGCCGAAAGGCGTAGTCGATGGGAACCACGTTAATATTCGTGGACCTGTGGGTAGTGACGGATTGCGTGTATTGTAAGATCTTATTGGATTGATCTTGCAGTGAAGCAGTTCCAGGAAATAGCTCCCACATATAGACCGTACCCCAAACCGACACAGGTGGACTGGTAGAGAATACTAAGGCGCTTGAGAGAACTACGTTGAAGGAACTCGGCAAATTGCACGCGTAACTTCGGAAGAAGCGTGACCCTTTAGCGGGCAACCGTTAGAGGGTGGCACAGACCAGGGGGTAGCGACTGTTTACCAAAAACACAGGGCTCTGCGAAGTCGCAAGACGACGTATAGGGTCTGACGCCTGCCCGGTGCTGGAAGGTTAAGAGGAGATGTGCAAGCATTGAATTGAAGCCCCAGTAAACGGCGGCCGTAACTATAACGGTCCTAAGGTAGCGAAATTCCTTGTCGGGTAAGTTCCGACCTGCACGAATGGCGTAACGACTTCCCCGCTGTCTCCAACGTAGACTCAGTGAAATTGAATTCCCCGTGAAGATGCGGGGTTCCTGCGGTTAGACGGAAAGACCCCGTGCACCTTTACTATAGCTTTACACTGGCATTTGTGTCTGTATGTGTAGGATAGGTGGTAGACTTTGAAGCAGGGGCGCTAGCCTTTGTGGAGTCATCCTTGAAATACCACCCTTACCGATATGGATGTCTAACCGCAGTCCGTTAGCCGGATTCGGGACCGTGTATGGTGGGTAGTTTGACTGGGGCGGTCGCCTCCTAAAGAGTAACGGAGGCGCGCGATGGTAGGCTCAAAACGGTCGGAAATCGTTTGTTGAGTGCAATGGCATAAGCCTGCCTGACTGTGAGACTGACAAGTCGAGCAGAGTCGAAAGACGGTCATAGTGATCCGGTGGTCCCGTGTGGAAGGGCCATCGCTCAACGGATAAAAGGTACGCCGGGGATAACAGGCTGATGACCCCCAAGAGTCCATATCGACGGGGTTGTTTGGCACCTCGATGTCGACTCATCGCATCCTGGGGCTGGAGCAGGTCCCAAGGGTATGGCTGTTCGCCATTTAAAGCGGTACGTGAGTTGGGTTCAGAACGTCGTGAGACAGTTCGGTCCCTATCTGCCGTGGGTGTTGGAATATTGACAGGACCTGTCCCTAGTACGAGAGGACCGGGATGGACGTATCTCTGGTGGACCTGTTGTGGCGCCAGCCGCATAGCAGGGTAGCTATATACGGACGAGATAACCGCTGAAGGCATCTAAGCGGGAAACTCACCTGAAAACAAGTATTCCCTGAGAACCGTGGTAGACCACCACGTTGATAGGTCAGGTGTGGAAGTGTGGTAACACATGAAGCTTACTGATACTAATCGTTCGATCGACTTGATCGTTCCCATTTCCTATATCCATTCATAAAATATAAAATTTCCAGCTTCTCAAAAATTCTATGCTCTTTGCTGACTTGGTGGTTATGGCGGAGTGAACGCACCCGATCCCATCCCGAACTCGGTCGTGAAACGCTCCAGCGCTGATGGTACTTTGCCTTAAGGCACGGGAGAGTAAGTCGCTGCCAGGTCTGCTAAGCGCATAGAAAAAACTTCTCAATAGATTTAAAAAAAATAAAAAATTTAATATAATCAAGCGTCGAAAAATGGTTACGCTTACTCTATCATTATTGACGCGGGGTGGAGCAGCCCGGTAGCTCGTCAGGCTCATAACCTGAAGGCCGCAGGTTCAAATCCTGCCCCCGCAACCAAAGTTCTCATACAAATAGTTCCATAAAAATAACATTACCTGGGCACACTACATTGCACCCGTCATAGCCCCTGAAATTAATATAAAAATCCACGTAGGCGAAAATCTCTAAACCTTTACTCAAACTCCCCCCCTACATCGTTGCTTTTATAAAAGGAGGGGGAGAAAAGTTGAGAAAGCGCTATAAAGATGCACAAAACGTACAAATCACATAAACGCCCATAAAACCATGCTGAGCGGATAGCGGATACCCCTTCTGCTGCTGGTTGTTCACGATAGAGTGCAAAAAATAGCGCTCAACCTAAATTGGTCTCAAAAATTTTCTGATGGCTCTCAAATTAACTTAAGAGAAATATCAATTAGATTGATGTGTGAGACTCGTGCTCCATAAAAGCACAAAGCAGATTACCAAGGACTTTAAACCCTTTATTGAAGTCCACATTGTTTGTATTTAGGCATTTCTTAACTATCTTAACTATCATCGCGGCTCTCATGAGGAGAAGATGGTGTATAAAAATAAGTCATCAAAATTATTTAACAATTAGTACTTTGCTAATATTGGAGACAGTATCCCAATTGTGGCAAAAAAAATTTTGTTGTTATGAAATATTTTTTGCGAGGAGGATACTGGTTGTTCACGATAGAGTGCAAAAAATAGCGCTCAACCTAGATTGGTCTCAAAAATTTTCTGATGGCTCTCAAATTAACTTAAGAGAAATATCAATTAGATTGATGTGTGAGACTCGTGCTCCATAAAAGCACAAAGCAGATTACCAAGGACTTTAAACCCTTTATTGAAGTCCACATTGTTTGTATCTAGGCATTTCTTAACTATGAGAGCTTAACTATCATCGCGGCTCTTATGAGGAGAAGATGGTGTATAAAAATAAGTCATCAAAATTATTTAACAATTAGTACTTTGCTAATATTGGAGACAGTATCCCAATTGTGGCAAAAAAAAATTTGTTGTTATGAAATATTTTTTGCGAGGAGGATAAGTGATTATATGGTTTTATAATATCAAAAAGTTGCGGGGGCTTTTGAGAATAGAATTCCATACTTCATACTTCATACAAGAGTGCGCAATGAGTTTATCATTTATATAAAAGTTGTGTAAGAAAAATATAAGATCATGTAAAAAATCTCTTTTTTATTGTTTTAAAAGTAAGTAGTTCTGTTCAACGTATCGGTGTGAAAGTGCATGTGATATTTTCCAGAGTGCGGTGTTTAGTAAAGATAGTTAGATAGATTGGCAGTCCCATATTCTATGTTGGGTCAGGGGAGGGCTGTTATCGTACTTATGGGCATAGTCTGCATTATTTTATGAGAGCGTTCAAAAAAGCCATCTTATAAATCGAAGCTGTTCTCTTTATGCGATAAGGAGAGTGCAAGGAAAAACAGTAAAAATGCACACAGAGAGAATATGAAAAAATGTGTGATAATTCGAAAAATATAGAATGAGAATAGAAGTATAATTTTGTATTATTGTAACTGCAATAACATTTTTTATTGGCAGATTGTTTATTGGAGATGGGAAGCAGGCAATGCGCATAATCCCTGAAAGGAAGGCTTTGTGACAAGAATTTCAACAATGCTATGTTACCAAATGTTGCGTGTGTCCTTTGCTTGTCAGAAAGAGCAGATGGGGGGCTCTTTATTCGCATAACCGGTAGAGAGTAATGAGTGAGGCGGGAGAGAAGTTTAGCAATTTCGTTGATTACTTTAAAGCTTACGGTTTTCTATAAAAAGGCTGTTTTCATTATATTCGCTGTTAATTTCGCGTATTTGGTAGAGATGGAAATATAGACGTTTATCGTGTCTGTAAGGGAGTTTTTAGTAATGAAGTTATGTGTAAAAGAGTTCTGAAAAGTTTCTTTTGCCGTAAAAACTTATAAGAAAAATTTAAAGGCAGGGAAACTATAGAGAAATCTAAAAGCACACTGTAAAAATCAAAAACAATCTTTTTAGAGATGATCTGCTTTATATCATCGTGCATCATGATCTTTAATATTTAAAAAATTTTTCCTCAAGGAGGAAAGCATTTCTCATGAAAGAGGTCGAGATTTGTTATGATAGTGCACAGTGAAATGGAGAATGGAAGCCCTCGTAGAAGAGGGAGAAAACACACTAGTGCGCTAAACGCTCGTAAAACTATGCTAAAGGGCTATCGTTGCTTTTAAAAGTCTTAAAGATAATTCCCAAGTGATCCTAAAAGCACAAAATTTTATGGCGATTAGAAAAATAAAGACCTTCTTCTATCTCACTTGCTCCTTATTCCAATTCTTCTGGATACTACTTGTTATAGAGTTAGAACGATATTTTTATCTTAAAGCCATGCTTCTCAAGCCTACAAGGGAGTACTTCTTCACTCAAACATCCTCCTCTTTAGCTTTATAGGCTTTGGGTTTTATAAGAAGCTGCTTTTGTAAGCATACACCCCACAAAAGCATGCTCTTAGAAATTGGCTGTGGATGGTTTTTGCTTTTCAAACCCGGCAGAATGTTCTTTCAGCAATTTTATAATATAAAAGTTCAGAGGTATCACCATCTGTGAAAAAGTGAACACCAAATAGCTAATAGCTTGAGATAATGCCTTACAACTAAAAGCTTAACCCTTACAATAGGGATGTTCAACTAAAACCTAAGTTCCGTAATTTTTGCACTTAAAAGACTCGAAGAAGCTAAACTAAAAGAGGAGCTGCTTTCTTTTATACTTTCACCTTACCTTTCCTTGAGCTTAACCGCATATCTATGCGCAAGGTCGTGGATCTCTGTCCTCTGTACAAGGTGCTACAAATCGGATGATTTCTTACCCTACCTTAAATATACTTTTATGCAAATTACTTTAAAGGTCGTGTTTTATTTTATTCGAAATGCTTTTATGGAAAGAGTTCATTGCGCTAAGAGCAAGAAAAAAACGTGTAAGCTTCCAGTGATAATGAAGAACTTATCGATGAAGTTATAATCTGATCTTATTTAATTTCTACTAAATCACCATCAGGAACCATAGGATATTCAGTCGTTTGAAAAAAGGATTTTATTTTTTCAGAGCTTGAGGAGCGAATAAATTGAGATTTCCGCATAAAGCAAACATGGAAAAATTGTGATTTATTGATAATGTCTTTAAAAAATTGCAGGTGGACTTAATATTAAAAACAACGAAGATAAGCGTACGGTACGCTTAAACAAAGCTGTTTTTGATCGTCCTGAATTCAAAGAATTATAGGATCGTATTAAATATAAAACCGTCTACAGAGTAGAATTTAATTCCAACGAATATCAGATAAGAGGATGAGAGGGATGATACAAGGGCATTTCTTTCAATATCGTAACGTGAATCAATAAACAATAAAACGCCAACACCGTTCTCAAATTGATTGACTATAATGAGTTGAATAGTCTTTCGCCGAAAGAGTGCAACCTTGAAGATTTAAGACATTTGTAAAATCGTGTACAGAAATTGAAGTTCCCATAATATTATAAAAAGTTGGTGTTCTTTCTTTCAGGTGTAAGGTATGGCCATGATAGCCACAATCGCATGATTGATCATATGCAATATGAACAACATCACCTGTGGCGTGTTCAAGTAATGGTGCATCATCTGGATAAAAAACAGAGACAATTAATTCATCATTTTCAGGATTTGACTTTACTTGAATGTGTCGTACAAGATGATAAATGTCACCATTAATCTCGGAACACTGGAATCCTATTGGACCAGTTTCTTGGGTGGTAAAGCTAAGAGGTCTAATATTTAATTCAGGGATTTAAGTCTTTTATTTTCGACACAGATTTAAGCTTGAAAGGCTTCTCCAAGATAGAATAGGTTTTTTAGAGATTTTAATTTTTGTTTCCGAGATATCGTAATAAGTTTATCCGCAAAACTTGGCAGGCAAATGATGGTATCGATAGAAAATTCTTCGATAGCTGAGCTCAAAGTTTCAAGATCAATCATAGAGGCAAATGGATAATATGTTACTTTGAGCAGTCTACAAATTTCATGTGCAAATAAAAATCCCCCCCATAATCCTTTAGGCTGTGAGACAATTTGCAACGGCGTTTACAGAGCAATCTTTAAAGACAGTTTTGAGCTTCTTTGCCGCAGAGTGTGTTACAAATTCATAATTGAGCCATTTATGGCGAAGTGTTTTGGGCACCCTTGTTGTGCCCCCAGTAGCAAAAATTATATGTGACATTGAAGTTCCTTATTTTTTTTAGTTTGCATGAGGCAAAGGCAAGAAGCAAAGGCGGAGACACCAACAATCATGCAAAAGGTGAAAGCGATATGCTGGTTGAAATGGCTGATGATCCATCCACTTGTCCATGAGCCGGCGGCTTGGCCAATATTTGAAACAACAAGAATATAACTAAAAAGAACACTGGAAGAGACGGATGCGATTGTTTTCCCTGCTTGATAGTATATCTCTGGAATCATGACAGATTCATAGACACTGTAGGAAATTAACGCAGTCACAGCGGTAAGGACACCACCCATGAGGAAAAATGCAGCGAAAGTTCCCATAAGCCATAATAGGTAGAAAGTTGATTTATCAGAAAGGCTAAGATGTTTATTGATTATTCCCTGCCAGATACAAATGCTGATGCCAACAATTGAAAAGAAAATCCCACTATAAGGAGCGAGATTACTGTCAAATTTATTGAGAAGTGTTGTGGTGGTGATGAAAATTCCCATGAGGAATGTACAAAGAAAAGCCGTGACCAGCAAATAAGCAATAGAACGATTATGGATTATTGTTTTTAAAGAAGAAAGAAAAGGCTTCTTTGTTTTTTTATCCTTTTCAAGAGATAATGTTTTATGCGGGTAGTGATAAACAATTTGAATGGATAAAACACAAAGATACAAACCAATGAGTGCAAAAAAGCCATGAGAAAAGCTGATGCGTTGTATTTTATGGCACTCATTGCAACGAGAGGGGCTATAACGACGGCAGCGTTTTGAAAAAAAGAATAGAGAGTTAATGCGCGTTTAAGAGTACTTCCATTGAGATGTTCTGATAAAATTTCTCTCAAAAATGGCTTTGAAATTGCTTTCGAAAAAGCCATTAAGGTAAAAAAGATCAACCATGCAGAAGGTGTAAGCGATAGGATAATGCACACAAAAGCAATACTCCTTAAAATAAAGGCGGTAGCCATTAAGAGTTTACGCGAAAATCTTTCTAATAAACCCGTTGTGGTTACCATGAGAATGCTTTCAAGGATTACTGATCCAGCGAGATAAAAAGCAACATTGGCAGCAGTTATGAGAGAAGAGTTTCCAATCAGAGGGAGTACAAAGAAAAAGGAAAATTCAGAAAGAAAAACTGCGCTATAGATGAAAAAAGGAATTTTATTTTTGCCCATGGAATTTCCATAGAAGTGTCGTTAAATGATCAAATACATTTTTTTGTATCTGTTGAGGAAGTCTTAAGAGCCCTGTTTCTGCTGTGCACATTTCGTTGAAATAGTATCCTTCTTGATTCACCAGCCAGTCCACTGCAAGAATATTGTTTTTTGTTTTTTCGACGATGTTTTTAGAAATACCGAGCATTTCAGGATAGAATTTTTTCTTGCCATATGCGGTTATAAAAGCTGCTTCAGTAAGAATCGTATTTTTGCCGCCGCGTGCAACATTTCCAATATAACCGTCTCCTTGAGGTGTGCGGAATTTCACAAAACAGAGTTTTCCTGATATGAAGAAAAATCTTACATCCTGTGCATCCTTTACAAAAGGCATTAAAAAATATTCAGAAGAAGAAGTTGAAATCAGATTTCCTATACTCATTGCATGTTGTAATCCATCTGATTTAATGACACCAAATCCCATTCCTGAGCTAACGGGTTTGAAAATAAAAGATTCATATTCTGATGAAAAAAAAGATGTGATTGTAGGGACTGTTTGTTTATGATAGCCACACATCGTGAATGGAAGCACTGGAGCTCCTAGCTTACGTGCTAATGCCATTTGCGCAATCTTATCCCACTCAAGATTTTCTATGCCATAAATACATTCGTTAAGAAGGTGTGTACCACTTATCCTAAAATAATTTCTTAATGTGAGACTGATGGCTCTTGCTTGTGGGTTTAGATCTGCTTTGGATAAAATATATGCAGAATGATCTGGATTTAGTGGAATACCTTGATATAAAAAAATAAATTCATCTGCATGATTTGCTTTGATAAGGCAGTTTTCTAACTTTAAAAACTGGAATTTGATGCCTCTTTTATTAAACTCTTCTGTATATTCTGAATAGGAATATTCTATATCTTGTGCGTTGGCATATTCTTCTTGCGCAACAATCCAATAAAGTTCCATTGCTAAATCCTTTTCATGACGATATTTGATAAAGAGAAAATATTTTAATTATTTCATCGACTTTGAGAATGTATAAAGCCGCTAACGATTGATATTGGTGTTGAGTGCGTTTCTTTATTATTTTAGCCATGAGCTGATTAAAACGGTCTTGTGGTTTTAGTTGCGTTTACATGATTTAGAAGAAATCTTTTCTATGTGTTGGTTTCAAAGCCATAGGCTTTAATTGTAATATTGCGGACGCATTTTTATAAGCTGTTATGATCTCAGTAAGTGGAGGAGAGCTCTATCAATTCATTCATATTTGCTGCAAATGTTTCGAGATCATGTTTAGTATGTGCTGCTGATATCGCCACGCGAATGATGCTTTTCTTTTTAGCCACTGTTGGATACATTGCCGCTGTAACCAAAAACCCGCGCTTTCTTAAATTATATGAGGCGCTTATCGCTTTGTCTTCAGCACCCATAAAGATAGATCTAATGGGACTCAATTTTTCTTGTACCTCAATGTTGGAGACTCTTTGATCAAAATAAGAGATATTTTCGTGCAGTTTACATTGAAGTTGATTCATTTCTTGTGAAAGATGAATATCTGCAGAAGAAAGACAAGCTGCTATTCCTGGGAGAGAAGGTGGACCACTGAAAATATAGTTAAGCGCATATTTTTAATAAAAGATGCAGCTTCTTTGTTGCTAAATGAAGCTGAACCACCATGGGAACCAAATGCTTTTGACAAGGAAGAAATTAAAATAAGATTTTTTTGTATTCTTCTCATAAATGAAGTGTATAACCACAGCCATTTTTTCCGATAATTGAGGTGCCATGCGCATCATCCGCATAATAATATCCACCGTAGAGTTTTGCTAATTCTGTTAATTTTTTAACGTCATTTGCTCCTCCCATAGAACCGAGAGAGTCAGAGATCAAAACAGGCGTTTTATTTTGTAATTTACTTTCCTGTAGGTTTTTCTCTAGTGTTGCAATATCTTTAAATGGGATTCTTATATAATTTCCAAATTGTTCAAGTATACCACGTAAAATTTGCACTGATGCGTGCGTTTCTTTATCTATAATCCATACAACACCATTTGCTGTTATAGGATATCCTGGAAGTTCTCCTGAACCTAAGATGGGCATAACTGCAAGATGGGTTGCACCTACGGAATTAAATATAACAGAGTGAGAATCGAGAAAAATGGTGTTTAGCTTTAACTCAAGTTCATCAAATAATATACATTTCGCACGCGTTCGCGCAGCTGCATATTGCACACCAAATCTCTCTACGGAAGACTTTACGGCATCACTTAACGCTGGATGACTTTCTAGCCCTAGATACGAACATGACATAAAATCAATATAAGTCTTTCCTGATTTAGCAACAATACCGCGCCCTGATGTTCGTGCAACAATCGTCAGGTCATTGAGACTTTGATTCCATATTCTCTCCTGATGGTTTTGACTGTTCTTAATCCTATTTGAAATTGACATCCCGCGCTCTTGTTCCTCCCCATTGCATCTCTTGCGAAGAGAGCACGTTAATCTCATCTCCATAGATTATCAACATATGAATGAGATGAATGATTTTATAACCTTTTAATGAAATGAGATTTTTTAGTAGATGGTTATCGACTATTTTGAAGTGTAGAAGAAAAACGATAGAGTTTTCTCATCATTTTTTAATTCTCTTTTAGCGTATGCGTTGATATTTGCCTCCATGGCGTTGTAAAAAACCTCTCTCAACAAGAGTGCGTCTTAGCCTTGCAAAATCTACAGTAAAGAGGTTGCATATCTTTGAGACTTCCGTTTCGCTATAGATTTTTTCCTTCTGAAAGGCTTCACCAATTTTTGATAGCATTTCTTCTGTTTCTAAATGGCGGTCGCTTAAATTTTCCCTATTCCGCTCATGTTTATTTTCTAGCATTTTCCACGGTGTCTCTTCGGTTTGAAATCCTTCTGTTGTGTTGTAAATAAGACCAAGATTCAAAAGGCGATTGATGGATTTGTGAATGGTTTTTGCATCATGATCGACAGTTTTTAGAATATCAGTAAGATTTTTTGCACCAAGGATAATGGCGGCATAAACAGCGCGCAGTGTCGGTGAGGTCATGGCAGAGATCAGTGAATTGCGGGTATTGCGTTTGTGAAGGGTTTCTTTTCCCATGGGCAAAAGATCATTGCGAATGGGCAATTCATTGATTTCTATGAGTTCTGCTTGGAGTGATTGTGCGCGTATAATTTGTTCGGTAGGGGTGCGTTTGCGAATAATCCCCAGACCACTTTGGCGATATTTGTGATTTTCTGGGAGGGTTAAAGCCTCATAGGATCCATCAAGACGGTAGAGAATTTCTTCCCACAAAGGAGTTCTGACACGTCGTACCCGCTGTGCCCCATTGAGAGCAACGGTTGTTGTTATGGTTGGTTCATGCAGACAAAGATAACCACCAGCGGTGATGTGTTCCCAAAGTGTGGTAACAAATCGCACATCATCTGCGGGGGTTCCAGCATCAATCCAAGCAAAATCTATGGGGCCCCAAGATTTGAGCGTTTCATCATCGAGAGAGAAGAAATTCTCATGGATAAATGTTACCATGTCTTTTTCAATACCGTCTTGAAGCAGTTTTTGCCATGCTTCTTCGGCTGATTGACCTTCTGCTGAAAAATCATCAATGGTGATCAATCGTGGTTGATAATTTTCAAGGACACTGGAAGGGTCAAGTAAAGCTGTACGTTCTTCCCAAGTGGAGGATTCTAAAAGTTTTTTATCTTGTTGCCATGCTTGTTTTGCTTTTTGAAGTGCTTTAGCAATCAAGCGCGTACTATCCCCCGCACCGATTTCAAGGACGGTACGTGGCCTTGCCATTTGAATGAGCGTGTAAAGAAGTTCAATACTGTTTTCTGTTCCCATGCCGGGTCTTATCAGGGACATCTTTTGATCCTTATCATTTTACTAAGCGCAGCATTCCTGCTTTGATAAAAAATATTGTTGTTTGTTCTATGGAGTGTTGAAGATGTATTTCTGTTATGGTTTTTTGTAAGAGAGGTTTGGTTTTTTCATTCAGCCGGATTGTGCGTCCATTGAGTTGATTAATAACAAGAGTGTCAAAAGAAGAATTGACAAGACGACATGTTGGCTCTCGTAAAAGACCCGTTGCGTGATCTGGGGAAAAGGCTTGTTGATCTGTTTGAATGAGACCGTGTCGCAATAGTGATATTAAAAGACTGTTTACGTCAAAAAGGCAACCGTTGAGTTTGATTTCTTTCAAGGAGTGAACAGAACAGCCTTCATGAAGTGCTGCAAACGTTGGCAAATCAAATCCAGCAAAAGCACAGCTTTTTGTGGAAACAACAGTGATCGGTTGAACTTGGCACTTGCCAATGAGTGCTGGTTTATTTTTTATGATTTGTACATCTTTTGCCCATCGAATATGCGCTAGGGAGTCTAATGTACGTGGGTAAACGGCAAAAGAATTGATTGCTATGGGTGGTGTGGGTTTTTGTAAGGCAAAGGTGTGGATGTTTTCATTCAAGTCATGTCGCATATAGTCTGCCAGTTGCCACACATAACCACCTGTTCCATGGTAAAAATTTAAGCCTATAGGATCTTGTTGCATGATGTTATCGTTTTTTTGCTTTAAAATATCAAGTTTTGGGGAGGGGGGGCGTTGCCCCTACATTAAAGAGTGGTTTATCAAAGTCCTATTGGGTTGGTATGGGGTTGCATGGGAGAGACAACGATTTATAGGGGATTTTATTGGGATTTTATAGGGATTTTATAGAGTGGTGATTGTCATGTCCTTTTTTAGCATGCTTTGCTTGAGAAAAAAGACGGCAAAGTCTGTTAGGCATTATCCCATTCCTTTTTTTGCATAGCGCTGTTTACGATAAAGCCTAAGATGCCTGCGATCATGGTAGCGATGCCGATGATAAGGAGTGTGCTTTGGGTGTGGTGCACTTTTACAAAACCGGCTCCTAGAAAGCCAAGGCATACGGATGTCTGTATGATGAAAATATAGGCGGGCATTTGACTATTTCGTTGTTCTTTGGGGATGGCTTTCATCATAAAACTTGCCATCAAGGCATTTTGCACACCATTGGCGCTCCCAAGAATAAAAAATGATAGCATCATCAGCCATGTGAAGTTTGTTAAGGAAAAACAGAAAATTGCAAAGCCAATGGTTGCGGCAGCTAGTGATGCTCCAGCGGCATTGCCAAAATGGTGAAAAAGATTGGAGAAGCAGAGTGGACCAACCACAAGACCGAGACTGACCATGCTGCTGATCACCCCATAGGTTTCAGCACTAAACTGTAGTTCGGTGCGGATGCGGACAATCGATAACACATTGAGAGCGGAGGTGAGGATGATGGTAAGGGTGAGGGGGGCAAGAGCATAGATAACCGTTTTTTTACGCAAGAGCCCTGTTAAGTCTAGTCCTTTTTTGCTTTGCTGTGATGGGTTTATCGTTTTCTCATGCACTTTTAAAACAGGATATTGTGATCAAGGCTGCACAGAGAACCATGATTGACAATGCAAAGAGCCCTTTTTGCCCGTTTGATAGACCATACAATACACCTCCTAGCAGTGGTCCGGCAATATAGCCAAGATTACGAACTGTTTGGATCATGCGATTGATAAGGTCTAGTTGCTGATCATTTTTTGCGAAGTCAGGTACCGCAACAAGAATAGCAGACCAAAAGATTGAACCAGCACAGCCCAGTGCAAAAGAAAGGGCAATATAAAGCCAAAACTGGTTGGCAATTGCAGCTGCGGCTATGAAAAGCGCTTCAAACAATAAAACAACAATAACTGTGTGCGCTGGTTGGAAGCGATGCAAAAGACGTGGTGCAATGGGTCCGGCACAAATTGCTCCTATAAGCCCTGCAAAAAGCAGCATTGAAATAGAAGCTGTGCTTTCTGCTAAGTGTAAAGCGAATGTGACTTGAGCCGTTTCATCAGCAAAGCTACTCAAGCCCAAAACGAGGAAAAGTCCCATTTGGGCGAAAATTATGGATTTCTTCTTTGTCACAATGCTCCCCAACATGCTAAAGCTTTTACAGCTTTTAAAATTTCCTTTTGCGCATATTTATATGGTTTATCATTTAATTTTGCACTATCTAGTTTCTTTCCCGATGAAAGTTGAGACAGGAAATACTCTAGATGAGAGTTATACTCAAAACTGGCGCAATGCCCATTTGCGGCGATGAGCAGTTCTTTTGTTTCAGTTAAGGGCACCCATTGGAGGGTAGCGGATGAGCGAAGAGTGATTTCATTTTCAATTTCAGAGACGTTAATAGGAGGGCGACCGATACATAAACGTGAACTTGTATCGCAAATTAATTGAGAAATGAGCATATGGCGTTTTAAGGTACCACTTGCAATTGCAGCGTTTAGCGCGGAGTGTTGAAAAGCATTATCAGGGTTTAAATTTGCTCTTCCTGATGCGCGGATATCATGTCGTGTCCTATCATCAAGATGGAGCAAATGCGTGACATAATTTTTATGGTGTTGTGCATCGTGTGCTGTTTCCCAAAAAGCGATATTGATATTTACAGCAACCTTTTTTCCCGTTTCCGCAACATGGAAAGCGTCATAGGGGAAGTAGGCAACACGATCCGTAAGATTTTGCAGCGCAATTGCTGTTGATTTATGCTCCTCGTATTCAGGATATTTGAGTCCTTGAAGGTCTTTTCGTGTGTTGGGCCACGCAAACATTGTCTTGCCATCTTGGAGAGTAAAACCAAAATTATGCGCGTGATCCACCTGGATCCCAACATGGGTAGAAGAATATCGGCCAATGAAGCAGTCAATATCCACGCGTCCACCAGGTCTAAACCCCAAAGAATGTGCTAATTGATCTGCAAATTGTTTTGCCGCATCTCACAGAACAGGGGTTGCAGCGTATAACCCATAATACATGACCGCCCATTCTTGCCCTTCGGCATATTGGTCAACGCGGGCAGTATATTCTTCTATAGTTCTATCCGTATCCAAAACAAGAAAGTTTGGAAGTGGATGTGGACTCCGTACTCCATTAACCACTGTTACGACTTCGGATTTAGGATTAAGAGCTAAGAGTTTATGAGGATGTAGAGCGTATTGTCTTAAAGCACCCAAAACATCCCTTTCATCGAAAGGGATGTTTGAAATTGACAATTCAGCTGCTTGCTTAGCCCAAATTTTTTGAGAAAAGCTCTCTGAAAATAATTCAAACATGCTATGAAATATGTTTAATTTTTAAAGTTGGATGTATAAGAAGATTTGCATCAACAATACATCATTAAACTTCCAACGAACCATTCACATCAAGCTCATCTTGATAAACTTGAACATCGCTGCGCTGAGCATATTTACTATTCATCACAATTGGCACAACTTCCTCAGCAGCCAATTCAATAACATCTTCTACTTCATTAAGTGAAATATTCATATATTTCCCCCCTTATAGTTGATAAAAATATGATAATTTAAATAAAATCATCATATTTCCGCGCCTAGCATGGATTTATTTTTTTGTCAAATGCCATGTTGATTGAAAATATTTCTTATTTTTTGAGGTTATATAATTGTTATTTTGAGCAATTTTTTAGCACATTATTGAAGATGGTATTCGCTTTTTTCTTAAATTACAGAAAAATACTTGCTTTTTCTGCTATTTCTTTTTCTTTTGAACAGATACACTGCATATAATGAAGAGTGCTCTGTATTCTTATTAAAAAGACAGATTGTTCTTTTCGAGGATTTTTGATTTGTAGAGGAGATAAGCACGCTATATTTTCATCATTCGTGTATTTTGTTTTCAAGTTTCAACTTCGAGAGACTTTGTTTGGATATTATAAGGCAGTGTATAGGTTGCCATGTTATATAAAAGACTTGTCAAGCAGGTGTAAAAAAAGCTGCATGTCTGGTGCAGCTTTTTATGTGTTTGCTTTAAAGGTAGAAGTTTTAAAGCATGAAAGTATCCTTACGGCTTCTGTAACCATAATAGCCAAAAACACTGGAAATAATGGCGCCTATCAGACTGCCTAAAAAGCCCCACCATCCTATATTGGAGGCTGTTTTTGTGGCTTTAGTTGCAGTGTTTTTGGCGCTCTTAATAGTATCCTCAAGATTGTCCGAGAGTGTTTCTGCCCGTTCTTCAAGCGCTTTTATGGCTTTTTCGGTTTTTTCCTCTGCGCTTTGATAGAGTTGAACGGCACGGTTGGCTGCTGTTTGTGCATCCGCACGGGTCATACCATCGGTCATAAGGGCCTTGATGATATCACTTCGATCAAATTTTGCCGAGAGATCTTCTACACGATCAGACAGGCGCTCACCAAGATTTTTTAAAGTGGTGCGATAGTGAGAAGGATCATTTTTGAAAGCTGTGATTGCAGAACCAATATCGTTGAGTGCTGCTTGATAGGTTTGTTTTAAGCGATTAGGGTTGAGAGCAGGAATGTCGCTTTTATTGAGAAGAGTGCGCAATTCATTCCCAAGTTGGTCAAAATTGATGTCATTGTCACTGTTTTTTTCAAAAAACTTTTCAACATTTTCGCTGTTTAATTTTGCAAGTATAGGGGAAATATTGGTTTTGAGGCTGTCTACGGTTTGCTGGATCATAGAATTGTTTTCTAGAGCCGTTTTAGCTCCTATCTTTGCTGTACTAGAAACCACGTGGATGGCTTGGAGGGTCATCAGTAATGTTATGAGAGCCCAAGTGAGAAGTCCATGAAGCGTCCCTGAGGTTTCAGCAAAACGCCCAGCGACAAAGCCTCCCAAGGCTAGGCTAATCAGTGTAACGATAACAGAACCTACTCCAAAGGAGAGGAAAGAGCCTTCAAATGGGGTTGAAGAGCTGAAATCCATTTGGCTTAAACCTAAAGCTGCTACCAGAAAGGAGAGACAGATTGATGTGGCAAGGGCTGTCACCAGTCCTGCAAAGATTGCGGACCATGAAATGGGCGTGTGAAAGAATGGATACTTTTCGTCTAGAGATGTTCCTTCTAGAAAATTCGTATCGAATGGTGTGTCTTCAGGAATGCGAGTTTCCATGTTTTATCTCCTTGAATATGCTGGAGATACAATGCCTTTTTGCCAATTATGTTCCAAAAGTGAATAGATATGCGCCAAAAAGGACAGAAAACATCGAAAATAAGACGGTGATCATTACTTAAAATTCTGGAGTCTTTATTTTATCATTTCATTTTTTTGTAAAAACTGCGCGTCTTCTAAAATTTTAGTTTTTTATATTGCACTTATGATTAAAAGAATGCTTCATTTATTCAAAATAAATATCAAAAGTATTCAATTCAGAAAGCTATGAGAGATAAAAGAGAAGGAAGAAACATGAGTGTTCTAAGCTGTTTTTCCTTCTCTTATTGCTCTATATCAAAACGATGCTAGAAAAATTTTCTAAGTTCTTTGAGTAAAAACTCCCAAAACCAGAGAGGAAAGTTGAAAATTTTTGAGACAATGTCCAAAAGTTTCGAGGTCCAAAAGTTTCGAGATTCTCTCCAAAGGTTGTTTTTTAGTTTCGTATGCAGGTTTTTTATGCGATGTAAGAGCATTTTGATTTGAGAGATAAATTTGATTTGATGGACCATCTTGTACTAAGAAACTGCATTCTATAAAAGTCATGTGTTCCCCCTTTATGACGGTGGGATTATGAACTGTAATCGGTTCATAGGTGCTACAGGTTTTTACTTTTGCATTTGCAGTTGCCATGGTTTCTGTTTCAAATGTATTTGTGTGAAGGTTACTTGTGTGTTTTTTGGGGTGACTGTCGATTAAAGTACATTCATCCATTACGCTTTTTATGGGTGCATTTACTTTGTTTATAAAGTTTTTGAGATGTTTAGAAAATTGAGTTTCTAAGGATAGGAGTTTTAGTGATGGGGTTTTTAGTGATGGGATTTTTAGGGATGGGATTTTTAGGGATGGGATTTTTATGATTGTATTCATTTTATCAAGCTTTTTTAATACTTTTTTTATTAAAGGCCCGTAAATGTCTTTAATGTTTAAAAAATCACGAATATCAAGTTTACTGATGGCATTATAGGACCACCCTGAAAGACATGCGATCATTTCAATTGATTGCTCGTCGCCTTCTTTGCTCTGTATTGCTTTTAAGTCTTTAAATTTCGGGCGGCGTAAGGTGATTTCTGTGTATGTCTTTCCTTCCACTTTAATAGGTACAAGTAATTGGTACGTGGCTAGTTCTGTTATATTCATTAATAGCCCCCTTTCTTTCTAAATTAGATGCAGAGTGATTCGTTAAATTTCCATTATATCATGTTTGTCAATAGCTTAGGCAGTAAATTTTGTGATGGTTATGTAGAATGAAAATCTAACAAAAATGGACAAGATGAATTTAGATTTTTGGGGGAGACAGAAGCACAATTTGCTTTATGATATTAGTGGGCTATTAAGTTTATTTGCTCAATTATTTGTGTTTATAAAAACTTTTCCATGAGGCATTATTATACGCTGTATTGTTACAATAATATTTGCGTGGGTAGTTTTGAGAAGAGGGAGTTTGTGGCTTCTTTTTTCTTTAAGCGTTGTAAACCAATTCTGATAAAAGATGTTGTCGGGAAAGTGCTGTTGTTATCATGGAGAGGGATAGAGTTTGAGAGCGTTTTTGTTGATGATATCAATGAAAAAAATTGATAAAGATAGGGCAACATGAATACAACAAAATGCACTATTTCGGATTGGGAAATATATTGCTGAAGGGGCGTTTTGATCTTTTAGCTTCTTTTGCGCATAGTTTTAAAATTGCGATTTGCTATGCTTTAAAATTAATTATAAAGTGAAGAACTAAATGTTTATTTACGTGTTAAGTATGTGCGTGCGGATCATACATTGTATTTATGTACCAACAAGATGAATTATTCTCAAATAAAGTAAAATAATAAATAAAATTCATTATTTTATTATCCTGTGGATAAAGTTAAAATAATTTATATTTATAAATATAAATTATTATTTTGCTATACATGTAAAATTTAAATATTTTTAAATTTAAGAAATGTGATTTTCCTGATGGAACATAAATATACATTACCATTCATTATACTTATCGTATGTTTATCAACAGGAGGATTGATTTCTACCGATATTTTTTTACCAGCACTGGGAGAGATGCGTCAATATTATCAAGTGACACAATCTCAAATTCAGAGTGCAGTGGCAGTTTTTTTGTTGGCATTGGCACTTGGACAACTCATTTATGGGCCGCTGAGTGATAATTTTGGGCGTAAAAAAACACTCCTATTAGGCTTATTTTTGTGGTTATTTACAACATTTAGTGTGATTTATACGGTTCATATTCACGTTTTTCTTGTATTACGTTTTTTGCAAGGTCTTGGTGCTTGTGCGGGCCTTGTCTTAAGTCGTGCAATTATCAATGATTTGTTAGATAAAAAAGCAGCCGGAAAACTTTATTTGATTGTTTTCCCTTTTATTGGAATGTCACCAGCACTTGCCCCTTTCATTGGTGGACTTTTGATACAAGCTTTTCATTGGCAGACAACTTTTATCTTTTTAAGCTTTTTTATATTTTTGACCATTTTGCTGTGTTGTTTTGTGCTAACCGAAACTCTACCGCCTCAAAAGCGGCAGCATTTTTCTCCGGTAGGATTGATGAAGGCATATTTAGGCGTTCTTAGAAATAAACAATTTATTTTTTATGCACTTATTCCGTGTTTTTCTTACATAGCCTATTTTGCTTATATTGTGGAATCGCCTTTTTTACTCACGACTTTAGGTCTATCGCCGATACATATTAGTTATAGCTATATTGGTGTCTCACTGCCCTATATTTTGGGAAATCTGTTAGCGCGATGGTTTTTTGAACGCGAATCTATGGAAAAGACTGTGGGGAGAGGGTACATTATTTTTGTGATAGGCGGTGTGTTGTTTGCTTTGCAAATGTATCTAAGCCCATGGCCTCTTGTGACAAGTTTTATGGCTATTGCTGTTCTGACTTTTGGCAATGGTTTTTTATTGCCTTTAGGGACAGCGTTGGCTATTTCATCGCATCCGAAAGCTGCGGGAGCGGCTTCTGGTATTATGGGATCTTTGCAATTAGGAAGTGCTGCACTAAGTGCAGCGGTTATCGGAAAAATCTCTGGTCATAGTCCACGGGCTATGGCAACTTTGTTAGCTGTGTGTTGCATGATTGGTTTTATCATTTATATTTGCAAAGTGCGTGAGTTTATGACCTCAGAAATGAGCTGAGCGAAATGATAAAAAAAACCATTATGCGGAAATGTTTTTGATAGTTTATACGAATGGGACAGCTGTACATTAGATGATTTTTTCTATTAAGTTGTTTGATTGAGTGGGGTTAGAATTTGTTATAAGCTTAGTTTGAGTTTTACAAATCGATTATTATGGGGGAGAGTAGGAGCCTAGAGTTTCAACATATTTTCATTATATTGGGTGGGAAAAGTTTTGGCTCTAATGCATGTTTTGAATAAGGGGAGGAATTGATCAATGAGCCTTCCTATTATTATTCTTTCTCCTGTAATGCCAATCTGGGATGGGGGTGTTTTTTGTTCTCCATTGACAAAGCTATGCTTATCAAAAGGATTCCCTGTCACTCTGTTGGATACGCTTTCTCTTTTTCCTAAGAGTTCTCATTTTCTCAATCATTCTGCTGTAGAAATTTTATCTTTTATGGCAGAAAAACTTAAAAGCTATTTTAAAGAGCCCGCAGTGCTTGTGGGATTTTCTATGGCTGGAATGTTGGTACAAATATTGGCAGCCCGGCTTCCCAATGTTCAAGCTGTGCTTTCTGTGAATGCACCGGGCTATCCAGATGTTATTTTGCAACGGCGCCTTGGAGATATTCTTGTTTACTTAGAAAATAATGATTTGTCGCGAGCTTTGGAAATACTCAATGGTTTTATGCATCCTTCTGGCATTATGAAAAAAAGAGTCTTATTGGAGATTCCTGATGAGCAAAAAAACACGGCTATTGAACGCATGACAAGAGGTTTTAAACTCTTATTAGCGATGGATGCTAGAGATGAGATTATCAAATATACTGGAAAATTTTTAGCTTTAGTGGGGGAAAAGTCACAACTTGCAACGGTAGATAATCAAACAAGAAGCCGATGTGCCAATCATGAATATCGAATAATTTCTGGTGCTGGTACGCGTTTGTGGGAAGATAATCCTGTTATGACGAATGCCGTCATTAATGAATGGATGGAGGGATTATGAAAAAGAAAGTTCTTGTATTACCTGGTGATGGCGTAGGAACAGAGGTTTGTGATGCTGCACTGATGGTTTTAGAGCAATTTCAATTGCCGATTGAATTCACTTATGGTGATATTGGTTTTGAATATTGGAAACAGGAAGGAGATTCTGTCCCTTACGCGACTTGGCAAAAAATCGCTGAAAGTGACGCTGTTTTACTTGGGGCTGTGACCAGTAAAGGAAAAGAAGCAGCTTTAAAAGAACTTGCACCGCATTTAAAAGAAAAAAATCTTGCTTATGTTTCCCCTGTACTTCAACTTCGCCAAAAGTTAGGTCTGTTTGCTAATATACGTCCCGTAAGATACATTTTTGGTCCGAGAAAGCCTTTTCAGTTTTGTGTTATCAGAGAAAATAGTGAAGGTCTCTATGCGGGATTAGATTTTCGAGGTATTACACCTGAAACAGCCGCTTGGTTAAAACATCCCAATTTGAAAAAATATGGACTTGAGGAGGCTGCGTGGACGGTTCGTTTGCAAACACGCTTTGGTTTAGAGCGGTTATTTGAATATGCTTTTTCTTATGCACGTGCGCATGGGTTTGAGCGAGTTACTTTTGCTGATAAGCCCAATGTTATGCGAGAAAGTGGACAATTTGCTCAGGAAATTTTTGAGAAAATCGCGCAAAACTATCCAGAAATAGAAGCAGATATTCATAATGTTGATGCGGTTGCTTTGTGGATTGCCACAAAGCCAGAGCAGTTTGGTGTGATTGTTGCTGAAAATATGTTTGGCGATATTCTCTCTGATCTTGCCGCTGGGGTGATGGGCGGATTAGGGCTTGCACCTAGTGCAAATGTGGGAAGCAAGATTGCTTATTTTGAACCTGTTCATGGCAGCGCACCACGTATTGCTGGACAGAACAAAGCAAATCCTTCTGCCATGCTCTATACCACAGCTTTACTCTTAGAGCATTTAGGCTTTAAAGATGCAGCGCTACAATTATCTCAGAGTGTTGATCAGGTTATTCGTGCTGGAAAAACCGTTACCTATGATCTTGGGGGAGTAGCCTCTACCTGTCAAATGGCTGAAGCTGTTCGCAATTCTCTTGTAAATCCTATTTCTGTTTATCGTGCTGCGATTATTACCGTTGGTGATGAACTCCTTTCAGGACAATATTTGAATACGAATTTACAAGATTTAAGCCAAAGCTTAAACAAGAGAAATATTCAAGTCACACGTCATTTTGTTTGTGCGGATCAATTACAGCAAATCAGTGAAACTGTTGTTTCTTGTCTTGGACAAGAAGATTTGATTGTTATCAGTGGGGGATTGGGACCAACGTCAGATGATAAAACACGGGATGGCGTTTCCCAAGCTGTAAGACAGCCTTTGGTGCATCATGAAGATGTTTGGCAAACCATAAAAGGTCAATTACAACGATTAGGGATTACGCCGGATAAGAATAATGCGCGTCAAGCCTTATTTCCTAAGACAGCAACAGTGCTTGATAATCCTACAGGCACAGCACCAGGGTTTTATCTTTCTTGTGATGGAAGTACGCTTGTTGTTTTGCCTGGACCACCCTCACAGGCTCTTGCGCTTTTAGAGAATTATTTAGAATACAATAAGAAGAAATATTCTTCTGTATCGCGTGCGGAGTATGCCTGGACTTTGATTGGAATTGATGAAAGTACCATTGCACATTGGGTTGATTGCCATCTCGCCAATGAGCCCTTTGAACGACATTTTTTATGGAAAAGTCCTTATGTTCTGGTGCAATTGGTTGGTCAGTCATCCACTCCCTTGGCACAACCTTTAATCGAAGAATTTGAAAATCATTTTCGTCAATACTTAGTTGGTGCTGAAGTCACTACTGCTTGTCAACAATTAGCCAAACACGTAGAGGTGCATTGGTTGATCCATGATCAACATCTTTTAAAATATTTTCAGCCCATAGAAAAAGGTAAAAAAGATATTCCAAAGCTTGAGGTTGAAGTGAGCCTATCACCTTCCATCGAGATCTTAGAAAAGCAGCAAGAAAGCCTTGGCCATGCAACCATAACAGTGCAAATGAAGGGTTATGACGATGGTCGTATCACTTTTCCCTATACGCGACCACTTTTAGGTGTCGTCTTACAAGAGTATGCAGCTTGGTTGCTTTTAAAAAGAGTTTTGCAAACGGAGAAAAGCAAATGAACCTCTATCGGGACGTAAAAATATTGCTTAAATTATTACACGTTCTATTATAAGAAGTATTTTATCTTTTTCTTAAGTGGTTTTTGTCTATAGGTTAATTTTTCTTTTAATCTGTAAGTAAATGACTTTGATTGATTCAAAATAAGAAAAATTTTACTATATTAGGCTCTTTACATTCAATATTTATAATGAGTAATTATCATTATAAATCAATGTGTTATCTTTCATGGAACCTATGAAAGATATCCAGAGACTTTGTGTGCCTAACGCATTGTAAATAATTGAGATTCTTTGTAAATCAAAAAGTGAAGTTGTGAAAAGACAATCTGAAAAGACAAGAAGTCGTGTCATTTACAGGAAAGCTTTGCAAATTTTATTGAAAAATATGTCCAGTTTATTGCTAATATGTGCCGTTCAGTTATCTGATAATAACTTTCTGTAAAGAGTATATAAAATTTTTCCTTTAAGTTTTGTGTGATTGCATAATCGTTGGGTGTTCGCTTTTGAGGGGCGATATTTCTCAATGTGATAACAGGAAGACTATTTTTTCTATAAGACGTGAAGATTTAAAGAGTGGTCATTTTATGCTTTTGTTTTCTTTTCGATCGGTAATTTGTAGGAATTTGTTTGGGGAAAATATTTAATGTGGTGTGTTTGTGAATGTGGTTAAAAACATTTTAAGTGCGTGGGGGGAGAAATAAAAATGTGTCTTAATTGTTGATAAGAGTGTCAATGTTTTTGGTGAACAAATTTTAGGCGTAATTCTTAGTATTTAGATAGGAAGTTTATTGCAGATTTTTTAACAATTTGTGTCCTAGTTTGCTGTGATGTGCAGTGGTCTTTTTAAGCAAAAAGAAAGGGCTTTTATGTATCAGATTGATTACAACAGTTATCGTTCTATCAAGAGTTTTAATCGTCGCGTTCGTTTTCTCGTCATGCATTATACGTCTCTTGATTTTAAAGCCTCGATTATGGCGCTTACAGGAGAAAAGGTTAGTGCACACTATCTTGTTCCTGATCCTTCAGAACAGACATATCGTGAGGCAGGCTTTAAGGATATGCGTATTTTTAATCTGGTTGATGAAAAAGAGCGTGCATGGCATGCGGGTGTGAGTTCATGGGCTGGGCATAGTAATCTCAATGATGCATCTATCGGGGTTGAAATCGTTAATTTAGCGACAGGTCATTCTGTGCCTTCAGAAGAGACAGTTAATTTTACGACTTATGATGATGATGATTTTGTATTTCCTCCTTATAATCCAATACAAATTGATGCCGTTAAGGAACTTGCGTTGAATATTCTTCAACGGTATCCCGATATTGTGCCGACTGATGTTGTGGGACATAGTGATATTGCTATTGGAAGAAAAAGTGATCCAGGAGCAGCTTTTCCATGGAGAGAACTTTATAGGGCAGGTATAGGAGCATGGTATGATGATGAACTAAAAAGTCATTATCAAGAGAAATTCTCTAAGAATTTTCCACCCAAAGAAGATGTCTTGGCGAAGCTAAAATGTTATGGATATGACATTTCTGCTGCGTGTACTCAAACAGGATACAAAAATTTGATCCGAGCATTCCAACTTCATTTTCGTCAAGAAAATTATGATGGGGTCCTAGATGTTGAAACAGTAGCAATTCTTTATGCATTGGTTGATAAATATTTTCCGTGAATTCAATGCGTTTTAATTGAAAATATGGTTATGATTACGTGTAAGCCTTTTTCTTATCAAAAGAGGCTTCTTTTTGCCAATGAGCTTTATATAAACCTGTTACTTCATTTTTATTCTCATCATAAATTGTTATATCTGTCGTATTTAAATCTTTATCAGTCATAATTTACTTCTATAAGTCATTAATTGTTATTTTAAAATAATTTAGAATTTCGTTTAAATCATCTTCTGTAATATTCCCCGTATTTAGCTTGTAAGATGAATATGAAGAACTTCTGTTAAAAACAGCCATAGAGAGTTTATAAGCAGGTATTTGCTTCTTTCTAAAAAGATTTCAATTTTTCTATTGTTTCTTGATCTACAGACTTCTTTTTTATAAGTCCCTCAATTTCTATATGTATTAAACTTATACTAATAATAATTTATAGTATAAAAAAATTTATAAATGAACTTATAAAAAACTAAAGTGAATTTTCAAAGGACATTGAGCGTGTAAAAAATCCCATGTACGGTAATAAGGCGTTTTATGGAAACATAACTCTACAGAACGCTCTATGATTTGCAGAGATTAAATTTTACTGTTTCTTTGTTTTATATTTCGCTTCCTTTAAAAACGAGAAAAGTCAAGATGTTGCCTATATGATGGCATGCTCCTTACGCAAGATAAAACGCTGCAGTCAAAATGGAATTGTATTGTATATTTACATGCTTTTTTTAAAAAAATGTCTTTTAGTATGTATCACAACACATATTTTACAGCGACGTTCATAACGAATATAATCTAAAATCCTCTATGAAGTGTATTCTCATTTTTATACTTAATAAAAGTACCTAGCACCATCATACACTTTGCCAGATTTCAATGTTACTACAGCCCTTGGAACTTGAAACAATTCATAAAAGGATTTTCTTTACTCGTTTTTATTCACACGGCTTTCTCCGCTTGTAGCGTGTCAGTGAATAGTTTTGGTTGATTCAACTGGAACAGGTCTGAAATGGAGAATTTTACGATATTCGGAACTCTTATCCAACATGCAAAGTAATAAATTATCATTATAAGTCAATGTGATGCGTATTTAAGAAAAGCAGAGTTGCTTACAGATTACTAATAGTAGAAGTCTCTATTCTTTAGAAGGGGAAGAGGTCCATTCATTTTTTGAAGATATTTTTCTTTTATTGCGTTAGAGGATACTTTCATCGTTTTGACAATATGTTTCTTGATGATTAAGTTTTTTAAATGCGTTGCGGTGTTGTAAAATGTTATGTTTTGGGATGTTAATAGAAGACACATTCACGCATATCAAAAACACAATGATCTCTTGTTTTTTTCAATATTTTATCTGTTCAGTGCAGAATTTATCTAGATCATGCTTTAAATTACAAAGGTTAGAAGCAAATTACCAAGAAAGATCAATTTGGTAATAAAGCAAAGGGATTTGTTTACCTTTAAAGGGCAAGCAAGAGATTGTTTGAATTGATGTATAAGCGCCACACGTATGTAGTGTTCTTATCAAGCACATCAGGTTAATTTTCTGAAGGTATTTTCGTGAAAGTCAGTAATTTTTTTCAGAAAGACAAGAAAATAAGTATTAGGAAAGATGTTCATAATATTTGATTTCAAAATAAAACCTAGCAACATAAGTTGCTAGGTTTCAAAAGTTGTAGCTTAAATAGGATTAGAATGAACGTTGTAAACGAACCATACCTTGGAAGGCACTTTTTTTATTAAAGAAATGTTTCTCAACATTATTGTTATCCAGCATAATGCGATCATCATTCCAAGAAACATAGGTCAATTCAGGTGTAATTACAAACCCTGGAACTAGCGTATATGCAATATTGACAGAAGTTGCAAAAGTTTTTACAGCACTATAAGAAACTTGAGCATTCAAATTTGTCTTTGGCGTGAGTTTGTAAGTGGCACCTGCCCAAGCAGCCCATTTACCGCCCCAGTTTGCATAGATCGTTGTGCTTTTTCGTGATAATTCATTATTTGCAGTTTCTGTGTAGTAATCAGGGCCATTTTTATAACCAGCCATTACCCATAGATTGAAACGATCGTTAATATTGAAATCTGCACGTACTTTTCCAGCCCACTTTTTGTAGTAAGTATCATATGCTGCGACCGCTGAAAAACCACCCCATTTTTGCATAAACTTTATACCAACAACCACATTGGGTGTGTAATTTTTAATTGCTTTACTTGGAAGAGTATCCGTAGTGACAGGAACAAGCTTACCATCTTTATCAATATAGGTTCTTCCTATTTCTCTTGTCTGTGTTTCTCCAGGAAGAACATCTGCATTATTGCCTAATTCAGCTCCGATAATAGCAGAAAAGCTGGAGTCACCATTAAAGGTGTAGGAAATAAAATTGGTGCGTGTTGTGCCGGCAGGCGCTATGCTATCATCATTGAGAACATTTCCATAACCACCAGTCCAACTGTTGAAAATTGTGTCATCAAGACCTACGCGAAAACCACCCAGTTCAATGTAAGCCGCTGCAAGCTTTGCCCCAGCTTTATCACTACCATCACCCCAGCTTGAATAAATTCTTGCATATGAACGAAGTGTTCCCATTTCTGTTTCAGAAGCTGCTTGAAAAACAAGGGTAAGCCGCGATGATGCGCCATAAGTTTTTCTTTTGTTTTTCAGTTCAGTTTCGTTTGTTGCATCGATATTATCACCGCCTATAAAATCAGCACGAACATTTCCTGATAAACGTATGCAGGTTTCTGTTCCAGGGATATAAAAATATCCTTTTCCGTAGGCATCACAAACGCGAATATATTCTACAGGTTCAGGTTCAGCGATAATTGTTGAAGCAGCATGTGCTCCAGAAATTGCTAAAAAAGTTGCTGTAGAGCTTAGAAAGAGGGATTTAATATTCATATGGGATCTCCAAGGTCCGTTTAATCTTTTTCTAAAGAGTATTATTTGCCTAACGCATTAAGGACAAAGACATAATTAAAATACGCGGCACTTGTTATCTTAGCTATACTAATCTTTTTTGAGTTTCAAATATGAAATTACCTTTTTGTAATGTATACATGTACTATTCGAGATAATGTGGTAAAAAAGACACAATTTTTGTTTTGTTAGCTTTTTATCCCTATGGGCTCAATAAAGGAGAAAAATTTCAGATATTTGGGAAAAAAATCGAAAATGTCTTGAACTTTCTGTTGATACCATTTATGCCTCTCTGTTGGAGAGGTGGCCGAGTGGTCGAAGGCGCTCCCCTGCTAAGGGAGTAGGGCTCAAAAGGCTCTCGAGAGTTCGAATCTCTTCCTCTCCGCCATTTATTGTTATATCCGGCATTTATTGTTATAAAAGCAGTTGATTGTGTGTAGAAATTTTGTTTCCAGTGATTTGTGCTCATTGCTTTTCTGCTAATCCCAATTTTTGAGGTTTTTTGATTGCTTCTATTGCTAAGCGTTTTCTATCGGCTGTTTTGGTATGGAGTGGTGCTATTTTATATTCTGTCCATCTAAATTTATTTGCAAAATTGTTATACCTGCGTTAGCAGCGCGTATGGTTGATCATTTTCTTAATTCTTGTGGGATTTTTAATTTTATGTTTCATGAAACAAGTTACAAAAACTTTTTTTCTAATGGCGTAAACTAAAGAAAAACCAATGGGGGATGTTTTAAGCGCAATATGTTTCATGTAAATCGCTATGCCAATTTATATTAAAGAAAATATGATCAGTTGTGGAAAAAAATCTCGCGAGAAAGATGGTTTGTTTCAAAATTTCTCATGCTTTTGTTGATAAAGGAAAGCGAAGCTCTGTTGGAGTATTACATTGACATTGCATATTTTGTAGCTAAAGATTGCTTATTTATTTTTATGGATAGAGGGAGCAGCACGCACGTTTGTAAGAATAAGCGGCCGTAAAGCTAGATATGTTACGGATTTTGTTCCACAAAGTGTTTTTGATCTCCCTATATCTTTCCAATCGTTTGATGGCATATTTATTATTTTATGACGTTGTTTTGCTAAGCTTTTGCTTTTGCTTGTCAATCAACACCTATTCCTCATGCAGCAGCATATTTGAGATAAAAATTTAAGATGGTTTATTGCTTTATCGGTTATATCAGCTTTTATATATCAAATAGGGAAGAAAATATTGTATATGTTTGCTAGGGAGTCATTTCTAAAAACGGAAGGATTGTTTAATTTTGAAAAAATATAAAAGCGAAAAAGGTGAAAATGAGTTCTCATTTTTATTATCATTTTATTAATTCAGTTTTATAACTTTCATAAATCTCTATGGTAGTGTTTTTTTAATAATGAAGATTACGTGTCTTACGCTTTTGTTTGTCCTGTTGGGATTATGCCTCTCATATAAAAAGAATGTCCTAAACACAAATATACTTGTGTTGCCAATTTATGCACTTGTTTTAAAGAGATATATTTCAATGTGTATAAGCTCATTTTGCGACGGCACTTCGTAAATGGTATAAAACGCAAAAGTTTCTTTAGAATTATATAAAGCCTTATAGAGCCACACCATTTGTATACTTATGAAGATGTAAAGAGGCATATGATACACCTGCTTCCATGTTGTGATAGACTTTTCTTATAGGAGTTCATAAAAGGCATTTTTCCTTTCTAAATTATTTTTAGTCATACGGCTTTCTCCACTTATGACGTGCAAGCAAATGATTTTGATTGTTTCAACCACAAAAATAGATTTGAAAAGAAAGAATCTTACGATATTCGAGTTTGCTATATTATCATTATAAATCAAATTATTGTTTATAGTTACATTGTATGTTGAAAGTTGGATGTGGCAATGCTTTCAAAAAAGTATAGATCTCTTTTAGAAGAAAACATTGTAGGTGATAATTTAAAAAATTTTTCTCTCATAGAGACTTGTGAGAGTGTTTCATCCATCTCATGACAACCAAACCACATATGAAAAAAGTAATTGTCGGTAATATTAGGTAGTAAGATGGAGAAACTTTTGCAGGAAGAAAAGAAATAATACTCAATACTGTAATTGAAAATATTCTTCCGCTAAAAGATACAGCACCAACAACACCGGAGATATGCTGCGTTTGTTTTTGGTTAAGTTCTGAGAAAAATAAGCTTTTTGCCCCTATCGGTACAGTGCAAATAAATCCATGGATTAAAGAGAAGGCGATGACTGATGCAGCAGTTTGATGGCTATGAACTGAAAAATAGAGCGCTATACACATCAGCGCAGAAAAGAAGGAAAAATATTTTATAGAATTCTTATATTTTTTATCAAGAACATGATACTTAGACATCAGTAAATTTGAAAAATATTGTGCTGAAAAGGCTCCAATATGGCAGCACATCAAAACGAGCATTTGCGAACCGTTGAGGTGATTAATTTTCCCCCCTGAAAGTATTATCGGTTGCCAGAAATGATAAATAATCTGAATACCAGCGCTAAAAAGGCACATGAGGAAAATAAACCATGCTCCTCCTACTGTGTTTTGAAAGATCCAGAGCGTTTCCTTGGCATTGTGCAAGATTGTTTTTGTTTTGGATGTTTCAATTGTCGTTTTCTTTTCTTCCGGAACAATAAGGAATATCAAAAAAATAAATCCCATCATGAGGCATGAGATGATATATCCCATAAAATATTGTCCAGAGTAATAGATCGTTCCAATGCCTATAATCCCACTGAGAATACTTCCGAAAGAGTTAACTTGGTGGTAGAGATGAGCATAATGCGAAAAGTGATCCTGTTTATCGCCTAGAGAATGGTAAATCCATCCGTCAATGGCGCTGACAATGATGCAAATGCCTGCTGCATAGAGAATTTGCGCAATAATAAGTGCTGTCATATTGGGAGCTTGAAGGCATAGAAGATAAAATACTCCTGTCATAAAGACCCCAGCCATAACGGAATATTTACGTCGATATTTGTCGGATAAAACAGCGCAGGGAAAATCAAGCAGCAGGATGGTGGTGGAAAAGACAACCTGAAGCAGAGCTAATTGCGCCAGACTAACTCCCATGGACATTAAAAAAATAGCATGGTAAACGCCGATCAGCATGCGTACAGCATTATAGGATCCATAGGTGAGAGCAAGGGTGCGTGGTCTGTTCATTGTGTTGTTCCACAAACCTTACAGTGAGGATTTTTCTTTAGAGAACGCTTTTCTGTGAAAAGTTGGCTGCTCCACATCCCCACACGGCGATCAGTGGAAAGAAGGCTTCCATAACCACCCAAAAATTTAAGAGCATCATTAGCACACATGGCAGCTGAAAGAGCATTAACAGGAGGAAATGTAGCAACTTTGAAGTTATTATTCATCATAACACAAGCTTCATAAATAAGATGATTACTTCTTGCCGGAAGATTGCCTATAGACGAGCTACATGCGTAACAACCAGTTTTACCAGGTATGTAAAATGGACCAAAGACAGCTATATCATTAACATAACCGGAATTTATATAGGCTTGTTTATTTTTTACACACCATTCATTGATCCATAGGGCTAATTGAACAGGTGAATCAGCAGAAATAATCCATAAATCAGCTTTGGGTAATTTGTTGATATCCTCTTTTTCAGTAATCAACATTTGTAATTCATGAACTTCAATTTGGCTGTTTCTCTGCATCAGCTCACGTTTAAGAACTGTTGTTTTCGGAAGACCGATATCTTCTTCAGTAAAAAGAATTTGTCTGGTAAGGTTGGTCATCTCGATCACATCATTGTCAACAAGAGTCAATTTTCCAACGCCAGAGGGTGCAAGCATTGCTGATACATGATTACCAATCCCACCACACCCTAAAATGACGACACTTTTTTGCAAAAGAGTATGTTGAACGGAGGTTGGATGCATACCATAGCTTTGATAATGGAGATGACTTCTGGAATATCGATTATTGAGAATATTGTTTGATGTTTCAGCTTGGACAAGAAAATGGTTAGAAACAAGAAAATCAAACGCACGGTCAAAATTTTCTTTTAACATGATCGACGATAGTGAATTGTAAACTTGATCGACAGTTTTTTTTGATCCATTGTGCTGCAATAAGCACTAAGTGCTCCCAAAATTTTTTATCATTGATAATAAACTGCTTTGAGCCCGCACCAAAAATAGCATCCTCTTCACGAACAACAACACGTGTGTATTTTCCTAAAATATATTGTTGTTTCATTTTTCCTCCCCACTTATAGATCAAACCAACTTTTCCCTAGAATTATTTTCTAGGGGGAAGAATTTTTTAGTCATTAATTACATTCTGAATGATCCATGATCCCCCCTTTATTTATGTTTTCATTATTCACCACTTACATGGGAGGATGATCCTATATAAAAATATTATTATTGTAAATGCACTTTTATGATGTAAAGTAATATTCCTACATCAAATATTGATGAATGTACATTGAGAAAAGAACGCATCTTATCAGTTTAAAACTCTATGATCTTTATTAACTTAAAAGTAATAGCATAAAATATAATATAAAAAATGAATAAATTTGAATTTATGTAAAAAACAAACTTTTTTATTGCTGCTATGGATAAAACAAATAAATCTATATTATAAAGTAGTCGATCACTACATTGATTGTGGTTATCCATTTTGTATACTTAACATTTCATAATTGTTAATATATTTATTAATCAAAATATTATTTTTGAAGAAATTATAATATCCTATTAAAATATTTTAAAATCACCTATAAAGTGATTAAATTGCTCCTATAGAGATATAAAGCTAGATAGAAAAATCTACGACTATTTTATTGAATAAATTAGTTTTTATAGCTTTATTCTGTTTGTTGAGTGTTTAATTTGTGTACAATTTATCCCTTTTTATTTTTATCGTAGATTATTCTAAATAGATTTAATAAATTTCATTATTAATTTTTCAATACGAATTTAATTGTTTATTTTAATTTATTGCATACGAGAAAATAAAAAATGTTTACAAAAAAAGTTCTGTCGAAAGAAGGCTTATTGCTTATCATATTTTTGCTAACATATCTTTTATCTACTTCGCATGGCTATACTGGTACGGGTATGGATAAATTATTTTGTTCCCAAGTCGTTAAGGAACGTGATGATGCGGTTCAGAAATTGGATTCAGCAAAGTTTGAAAAAGAAAATGCGGAGAGAGGATGGAACGATACAATGAAAATATTGGGAGTGGCGGTAGAGGACTTGAAGAGAATAGCTTTTGAACAGCAGGCATTCTATTTTGCATTGTTGAAAAATATGCCAAATAACAAGCAACTTACTTATACATATGAGACAACGCAAAAGCGGAATGCTGCAATTTTTGAGCGGCTCGAGAAGGTTTTTACTTTATTTGAACATGTTGAGAAAAGAACAGAGGCTTTTCGAGAACTAAATGAAGCAAATAAGCTTAGGGATCAGTCTCAATCATTACATTATTTAGAAGTGATTTCTAAACATAATGAACATATTGATAAATTAAATCAAGAGATTAAAAGGCTCGATCACGAAGTTGATAATTTAAATAACAGGCTTCAAAGTTTGAGAAAAGTATTTCGATAAGAAACGGAAAATTGTTCATTGATGCAATAGAGAAAAATGCATGAGGCGTTTCAACGAGTTGCATTAAAAAAGGAATGAACGATGGGATTTGCAATAATACTCATTATATCCGTTACAGTCATTATAGGGACTCTTTGTTTTTTTGTGTAACAGGGTTTTTTTGTGTAACAGGGTTTTTTGTGTAACAGGAATTGTGAAAAAGCCGAAAGAGACAGATGGGAAAGTCGTCAAGCACAAAAATTTGGTAACGCAACGAAAATGAAAGAAGGAAATAAGTCTAATATGACAATATAAAGAAATATCCCTACGGGATGAGGTTATTCAAAAACAAAATAATAAGGTTTCGGGAGTCTCTTCAGTGTTTAACAAAGAATCTGCAACTTTAGCATTTAAAGAAGCTATGGAGCTTTCATTAAAGGATTTAAAATAATATTCTGCGTAATTTATTATAAGTATAGCTGTAGTCCCTGTTATCCGGATATTGGGTTGGTCCAATAGAGAGTTCGAGAGCCTTACTCTTATATGTTTTTCGATAGCTTTTCCGATTATCTGAATTTTACACATACGATTGATGAAGAAATTGAAAAAATAATTCAGCAATTAGAAGACACGCTTGAGCAACGAGATAAAGCTCTTACAGCACAAAAAAGGAAAGAAGAGTGACGGCTCTTATGGCGCTTTGCGTATCACGAAGGGTGAACTCATTCTCTCCCATGGGGAAAACCAAATTCATTTGAGTAGCCAAGGTTTGGTGCTTTCACATCAAGCAACCCGTGTTGCATTAACGGGCAGTGTGCACATTCAAGCAGAAGATTTACAGCACAATCAAAAATCTGTTGGTGCAAACCACAAACACGGTGGGGTCAAAATGGGTCCCTCCACAACCTCTCGTCCTCTTTAAAGGAGTTTATCATGCGTGAGAACAGTTATGTTATTTTAACCAATGCAGACTTTGTTGCCGGCAAGCGTTCACCGGGCAAAGGTGAAGAAATTTGTTTAAGTGAGGAAGCAGCTAAATATCCGCTTCTCCTTGGTCAGATTGCTGAAAAACCAGCCCCTGTTGTTTCTGCGCCCCCGACGGTTTCTTCCACAAAGACAAGCAAAGGGGCTTAAAGCATGCGGTGCGGGATGAGCGAAAAGGATGGCTCTCTCTTATATGGCTTTGCGCATTGCCAACAGTCACTGCGTAAATGTCTGACGACAAGGATTGGGACACGGGTTTTGCGTCGTCATTATGGGTGCGATGTTGGGGCTTACCAAGATGCTAATGCGGATCCTGCGACGATGATGCAGCTTTATCAAGAAATCGTGCAAGCGCTCGATGATCCAGAGTGTGGAGAGCCTGGGTTTTCGTTGCAGAGGATTGATCTGACAAAAGCAACACGTAAAGGCACATTCCATTTTGTTTTAACGGGCCATTTTGTTTTAACGGGTGTTTTTTATCCCGATGGGCATTTGGGGGATTGGTCACACAAAGAGCCAATGCGCATCAATTTAGAGGTTGGTGATGACAGAGTTTGAACCTTTACCTCTCCCACAACTACCTCTCCCACAAATTATTGAAGAGCTTTCTGTTGAAGCCATTTTAGAGCAAAAGATCACGCGTTTGACTGAGCTTTTTGCGGCGCATCATATTCCTTATAATGTGGAAAAGACCGCTTATGATCCGGTGGTCATTCAATTGCAAGCGGCCGCTTATGAAGAGTTGCTATTGCGCCAGCGGATGAATGAGGTGGCACGGGATAATTTACTCACATTTGCGCGTGGAACAAGTTTAGATCATTTGGGGGATTTTCATGGGGTCACGCGCCTTTTGGATGAGGATGATGCGCGTTTGCGCCGCCGCATTCGCTTGAATAGACAAGGACATTCCACAGGGGGCACGGCACCACGGTATCAATATTTTGCTCTCTCAAGTGATATCCATGTCAAAGATGCTTTTGTTTATCGTTTAGGCAAAAGCCCGCTTATTCATGTTGCGCTTTTTAGTGACGCCCCTTCAGGGGTGGCTGATGAGGCTTTAATTGCAAAGGTTCAAGCAGCCCTTGATGCCCCCCATGTTAAAATGACCAATGACCACATTTTTGTGAGATGATCGATATTTCTGCTGATTTTTGGTTGTTACCGGATGAAGGCTCCTTTGTTTTGGAAAGAGCGGAGCAGAATTTAAGAGCAGAATGGGCGCGTGCGCAAAGGCTTGGGCGTGATCTCTCTTTAAGTTGGATACTAAGCCGCCTGATGGTTGAGGGTGTCCACCATGTGAACATAACGCAACCTTGTGAGGATATTTTGGTCGCACCGGATGAAGCGGTCGCACTAGGGGAGATTGTTTTGTCTGAAGAGGGGCGTGCTTATTGATGTCCTCGTTGTTATTGCTGCTTAATTTCAGCCATTATTTTTCTGAAAAAGAAGCTTTGTAGGGAGAAGAGCATACATGGAGCAGAGCGTAAAACGATGAAATGCATATAACGGATGCGGTAATGTTGACAATAATTGTTAAATATGTTGCTCTGGCTACTTAAACAAACGGCTAGATTGGCTTTTATTCTCTGAGATAAGTGCTGTTATTGATGAGATAGAATGCGGACGAGCGAATTATCAGTTAAGGGATTAAGAGTAATGGGGGGAAAAAATAATCGTCAAGATTTGAGTTATTTGGGAATAGCTGTATTCGGTATGATTATTATGATTTTGGGGATGGGGATTGGGCGATTTTTCTATACGCCGGTATTTCCGGTTATGTTGGATGAAGGATTGTTTACCTTTAAGCAACTTTCTTATATAGCTAGTGCTAATTATGGCGGTTATTTAGTTGGGAGTATGTTTTTTTCGTTTTGCAGAGTTGGGAATATATCCCGTGCTCCCTACATGCTATTTGGTGCTGCTATAGTGACGAGTGCACTTATTTTTGCCATGGCGTTAACAACAAACTTTTACTTGGTCTTCTTTATCCGCTTTGCTGCCGGTATCGCGAGTGCGGCAATGATGATTTTTGGTTCTATTACGGTTATGCAGCATAGTCACAAGGTGTGGGTTATTGCTTCGCTTTATGCAGGGGTGGGAGTTGGTATTCTACTGGGGAATGAGTATGTTATTATTGGTTTGAGTAAATCGCTGAACGCGAAAAATATTTGGTTTGGAGCTGGTTTTATATCTGTTGTATTGTTGCTCTTGTTGTTTATTTTATTTCCACGTCGTGTTGATACGTCTCAATTTGCTGGTAATGAGTCATTAGCACACGAAAATATCGTTTGGTGGGAACTCGCTCTGATTTATGGGCTCGCTGGGTTCGGTTATATTATTGTTGCGACATATCTTCCTCTGATGGCGAAAACATTTAATTTTCCACTACTCGCTAACCACTTATGGTCGTTTGTCGGAATAGCCATTGTTCCTAGTTGTTTCATTTGGTTATGGGGAGCCCATCGGTGGGGGGTATTACGTTGTCTGATGCTCAATTTGCTTATCCAAGGAGGATGCGTATTACTGACATTATTCAGCCAGTCTCTTGTACTGATAGTTCTCAGTTGCATAGGGTTTGGATTTACTTTTATGGGGACGACTTCTTTAGTTATGCCGTTAGCTAAGCGTTTATATGCGCCGTATGGCATAAATCTGCTCGGGTTGGCTACTTTAACTTACGGTTTTGGCCAAATATTAGGACCTCTCTTGACGAGTTTTTTACAGTTTGGTTCACATGCCATTGCGCTTTCCGTTATTTGTGGTGCTGTAGCGCTTTTTGCTGCTGCTGGAATCTGTCAATATTGTCTTTGTAAAAAGATCGTTGGCGTTTCGTAAACCCGCAATCTTCACTAAAAAAGTTGAAAGAATTTATTAAGTTCTTTTTGAAACATTTTGTGAAAGTCAAATTATTCTAATAGGGGAGATTACAAAATACTTCACTCTACAGTCGCTATTTTGGGCGTTGGTCCTCGTGGGATCAGTATTCTTGAACGCTTGCTCACACTTTATTCCCATTATTCATTTTCTGGGAACATTGATATTTTATTGATTGATCCCAATGAGATGGGAACCGGTACCCATAGTGTGCATCAGCCAGATCATTTATTGGTTAATACTGTCGCTTGCCAGATTACTTTATTTGGTGATGATACAGTTAAGGGTGTAGGGCCTATTCGTAAGGGGCCGAATTTCTATCAATGGGCTATTCAACAAGGTTATCGGAATATTAATGGTGTTTTTTCTCGTACAGAGCATAATGTTGGGAGAGAAATCAAAGAAAATGATTATTTATCACGTCGTTTGTTAGGGGAATATCTGTCTTGGGCTTACCAAGAGCTCACGCAAGATTTACCTTCCGGTATTCGTATTAAGGAGATCCGACAAAAAGTTATCAATCTCCATATCCACCAAGATAATAAAACGGATGTTCTTTTGGAAGATGGCTATCGTTACAGTGTAGATTTTGTTTATATTACCACGGGTCATGGTAAGAATATATATTCATCGCATGATGAAAATCTGCAACAGTTTGTGGTTGGTCATCAAATGAAAAACGCGCTTTTGAACTATTATTCGAATCCTTATCCAATTGAAAAGTTGGACTCTATACAATCTCAGTCTCGTGTGCTGGTGCAGGGAATTGGATTAACTAGCTATGATGTCTTGTCGCAATTGACTTACGGTCGCGGTGGGACTTTTACTGAAAAAGCTGGACAATTACACTACATGCCAAGCGGCAAAGAACCTGCGATAGCTCTATTCTCCCGTCAAACATTGCCTTTTAGTAGTCGCGGGATTAATCAAAAGGGTGGTAGTGGGCAATACATACCATCATTCCTTACTCTCGATGCAATACATCATCTGCGTAAGCAATCCAGCATTGCTAACGGTTCTCCGAAGCTGGATTTCGAAACGCAGCTTTTACCTCTGTTGCTTAAAGAAATGTGTTATGTCTATCGAAGTACGCAGCTGGGGCATTGGCTAGACCCTGAATCCTATGTCGTTACTTCCAAAGACGAGCAGTGTATTCAAGCGTTGCTGTATCCCCATCGAAATAAAATATTCGCCTCTTTGAATGATTATACAAGATTCTTCATGGAGCATTTGAGGGACGATCTTCATTCTTCCGCTGCAGGTAATGTTGATGGTCCAGTAAAAGCTGCTACAGATGTGCTACGAGATGTCCGTGATATCTTACGTGCAGCAATTGATTTTTGTGGGTTAACGTCTTCATCTCACAAGTACTTTATTGAATATTTCAATCCAAACTTCAACCGTATTTCTGTTGGCCCACCGATGCAGCGAAACCAAGAGTTGAAGGCACTGATGGAGGCTGGTATCGTGACTTTGGCTGGCGGACCTTCACCTAAACTTGTTCTCAATGCTAGTACCAGCCGTTTCGAAATTCAGTCTGTTTTCCAAGATGAAAACAGTTCAGTTGATGGAGATGTGCTGATCAAGGCCAAGATTGATAGTTTTTCTCCGTTGCGTGATGCGTCTCCTTTTATCCAAAATTTAGCTGCTCAGGGTATCATCCGGCCATTTATCAACCAAGGATATCATCCTGGAGGTATTGATATTGACCGTCGGCAGCATCCTATAGACACTAAAGGACAAGTACAAAATACATTATGGGTGGTAGGGAATCCAGTAGAAGGTCCCAATTTTTATACATATATTTTGCCTAGACCTTTAGTTAATTCGCGTGCACTGCGGGATGCAGGGCGCTGTGTCATTGACATGTACGAGCAGCTTCTTAATTGCCACTCAGTCAAAGATTCAACAATTAATGTACATTGATGATGTAAAAAGCTTCCTGATACGCATGTCCTCTGTATCCGCTATAATGGCGATGCTGATGCTATTCATTTTTCTTATATCTATCTCAATAAGAACTTGGTTTCTTATTCCATTGGGTGGAGTGACTGTTTTCGGTTATTTGCTTTTGACGATACCATACTGGTGGTTGAAGGGTAATGCACGCAGTGGTGTGTTCATCCTGTTGGCTTGTACTTTAGTACTGATATGGCGTTGGCACTTGCCTGATGTTAGCACTGTGCTTGTGCGTTTTACTGATGTCTTTTGGTTATTACTCGCCATGGGATTGTTGCGCCATGTGATGAATATATGGCGTATTTCAGAATTTCTCTCTGAACGGTTGATGCGCTATGGAAAGGGTTCGCTTACTCTGTCTATAGCGATACTGACTGCGTTTCTAGCTTGGCCGATGAGTTTGGGGGTTATCCCCCTGATGATTGATGCCTTGAAGCAAAGTGTTTTTCCCTCTCGCCATTTGGCCGCTATTGTGATGCGAATGATGAGCATCACAATGGTACTGATGCCGACCAGCATCGGTGCAGCAACAGTTTTCGCTGCTATGCCTAGAACACCAATATTCACATCCGCTGCTTTGGGGATACCACTTTTCCTATTCAGTCTGTTGTTGTTGTGCCTTTCTCCTGTTGTACCGCTAGCTAACCCGATTATTTGCGATGAGAGGAGAGCGAATAAAGAAGGAGAGAGAGTAAGAATTTGGATTTTTTTGATATTTTTCTGGCTAACATTTATCGTTGCGTTGACAGTTGTCAGGTTGAATGCACTAGAAAGCATTGCATTGACGGCGAGCATTCTATATGTCATTGAGCGTGTGAGTTCACGCAGTGTTGATTTTTTGACTCCTTTGGTGGCAGTGATACGCGGTATATCCAGTGAAATTATATTGTTGCTAGGTTGTAGTCTGCTAATATCTACGTGTGATTTGCTTATTCCTTTGTTGCCGGTGACGTTTAGTGACTCATTGGCATCACTCTCTGTTTGGCAGCGCTATGCCTGTATTCTCTTCGTATTGCCAATTTTCAGTGTAGTAGGAATTCACCCTATGGTACTATTTAGTTTGACATTTCCCTTACTAGGGGCATCGATAATTTATGGGGTTACGGATTATTTGGTTTGGATTTGCTTCTTTATTGCAGCTCAACTCCTTTCTCCTGTATCAATAAATGCTATTTTTGCTTCCAGTAGCCTGCATATTTCACCGGTGGATACAAGCTTTAAAATGCATAGTTATTATGTATTAATGTTTAATCTTTTTGCGTTCATTTATTTGAGCTTTTTTATTCAATATTTGTAAATTATGGAGATCTTATGCCTTACATAAACATTAAAATTACTAATGAAGGGGTTACCTCTGAACAGAAACGGCAACTAATAGAAGGGGCAACTCAATTATTAGTTAATATTCTGAATAAAAATCCGAAAACGACGGTTGTAGTGATTGATGAAGTGGAGACAGACAATTGGGGTATTAATGGTGTTCCCATTACAGAATTAAGGAAAGATCAAAATAAAGAATAACTCTGTGTATTTGACAATATTGCTCTATACACATGATGGGAAAATTGAATGGCCCGACTGGGTAACGGATAAAACCAAAGTCGAAATTACAGCCTGGGGTGGTGGGGGTAGTGGTGGTGGATCGGATACGCCATATTTGGGAGGAGGAGGTGGTGGCGGTGGTTGTTCCGTGTGGTATGGCTATAAAGCCAGTTTAAACGGGCATCAAGATATCACAATTGGAAAAGGAGGAGCTGCTGTTGCAAAACGCTATGTAGAAGGTAATTCTGGAGGAACAACAACCGTTGGCAAGAATTTTATTACTGCTACAGGAGGACATGGTGGTGGGGGAGCTGACGCCCGTATCTCTCACTCGATTACTGGGAGTACGACTTCCTTCTATTCAGGCTCTGGTGGTGCTGGAGGAGTGGGAGGAAATTTTGGTTTAGCAACAGACAAATATCCAGGAATTGCCAAAGGCGGAAATGGTTGTGCTGGAACGAAAGGAATGGTTGAGAAGACAAGCGGTAATGGGGGTGATACATCAAGGGGGGGCTCTGGAGGAACGGGACAAGGCTCATATAGTTCAGGAAAAGCGGGGCGTGGCTTTGGGGGTGGTGGAGCAGGTTCTCATGGGACTGATTGTTCAAGTGGTGCTGGGGCTGATGGTGCTGTTTTTATAAGATTATGGAAAGAATGAATACAAAACCAAAGAGAGCGCAAGTCAAATGGATAGCTGTTCTATAAGCAGGCTTTATATGTTTTTAAAGTCTTTTTATCGCTCTTTCAAAGCTCTTTTAAAGGGCTTTTTTTGACTGACAGTGTCAGGCTTATGGAGCATGGTGATGCTTGTTATTGTCTCTCCATTGATTTGGAGAGCAAAATGGCAATAGAATTTAATCATGGTATTCGCATTGTAGAGGCTGGTGAGGATTCCCGTCCTTTAGCAACATTTGATCAAACCGCCATTGGGGCGGTTGTTACAGCCCCTGATGCTGACAACCAAGTTTTTCCCCTCAACGAGCCTGTTCTTCTCTTTACGCATGAGGTGGAGAAAATCCAAAAGCTTGGGGTAAGAGGCACGGCTCTTGATGTTATCAATGCTGTGCGCGCGCAGGGGATTGAAGCACAAATTATCCTTGTGCGGGTGGAAGAAAAATCAACCATTGCTGAGACACAAACTGAGATGGTGGGGTCCAATACGGCTTTGACTGGTGTGCATGCCTTATCGCATGCTAGAGGGCATTTAGGGGTGGAACCTGGGATTTTGTTAGCACCAGCTTATAGTGCAGGGCGCCTTGATAATGGTAAAAACCCCGTGGCGGATGCCTTGGAACAAGTGGCAGAAAAGCTACAAGCCATTGCGGTGTTTGATACGGGTGGTAAAAACACGGAAGAAAGCCTTGCCTATCGTGCAGATTTTTCCTCACGCTTTTGTTATTTGATTGACCCTTTTGTACGGGTGGCAAATGGTGATGGGGGTGTTAGTATTAAACCAGCAAGTCCTTTTGCAGCCGCCATGTTTATCAAACGTGATAAGCAAAGGGGCGGTGTTTTTTGGTCTCCCTCCAACCAAGATGTGCATGGCATTTTAGGCACAGCGCGTCCCATTAGCTATTTTGATGGCGAAATCGATCATGAGGCAAATCGCCTCAATCAAGCTGATATTGCCACCTTTATTCCCGCCCGCCTTAGCCAAAATGCGCATTTAAATAATTCTGTGGGGCAAATGGCTGCCAATGGACGCATTTTATGGGGCAATCACACCACCTCGAGTGATCCACTCTGGCGTTTTGTCAATGTGGTGCGCACCCGTGCAGCATTGGAAAAAACAATCATTAACAATTTACGCCCTTGGGCCAATGACGAGAATCTGACCGGTCAACATGTCATTGCTATCACCCGCAGCCTCACGCAGTTTCTTGATGATCTGATTGCCCGTGGTGCGCTTTTAGGGGGGCGAGTTTGGTTTGATCGTGATTTGAATTCAAACAGCAATTTACAATTGGGCAAATTGCGGGTGGAATTTGATGCAGAAGAAGTCCCTCCTCTAGAAGATTTGAGTTTCGGGAGCCGGCGCAATGGTGCTTATTTTGACCGTCTGGCGCAAGATATCCAAAAGAAAATGACTTATCAATTTGGCGATACGCTTGAAACTTATCGCAAGGCAGCAAGGAGTGATGTATGACGTTAAGAATTGTACGCGGTTTTACCCTGATTGTTGATGATGATGTCAATCTTCACCTTGATCTTGAGACATTGAAACTGCCCACGTTGGAGGAAATCACAGAAACCTATCAACCAGGCGGTTCTGATATGCAAATTGATGTTGCTGGTCTTGGTGTGAAAGCTTTGAGTTTACAAATGAAAATCCGCAGCCACACCCCCGAAATTATCGGCATCTTTGGTGGCCCCCCTGGTCTTCGTCATAAATTCACTGGCAAAAAACATGTGATCTCTGAAGAAGACGGGCGCGAGCATGAACATTCCATTGATGTTACAGGGCGTTTGGTCAAAGTGGATAGTGAAGGCTTAACGGCTGGAAAAGCCACGGGCTATGATTGCGAGATCAAAAATGTTTGGGACTATACGGAATTTTGGGATGGTTCTGTTTTGCATCGCTTTTCCTTTAAACGGGGCGGCTGGCTGGTGCGCAATGGACAAGATATCGGCGGGCGGCGCCGCTCTATTCTCAATTTATAAGCTTTCATTATTGATGTGGCTCTCATTTATAGGAATTGATCATGACAAGTTTACAAACAAGTGTTGAGGTGGAATTGCAGGTTCCCCTTGTTTATCAAGACAAGGATGGCAAAGAAACTCTCTGCAAGAAACTGACCTTTTATCGCCCAAACTTCAAGCAAGCACGCCAATTAGCCGTGTTGATTGGACCACAGCTGACAAAGTTACTTTTGCCCGCTGTAGAAGAAGATAAAATACCTTTCAGCAATGATATTCTCATTGCCAAGCTTTGTGAGGCTTTATTGACTCATGAAGCCATGGAAGGAATAGCTGTACTTTTAGCCGATATGTCCCATGAAACGGTTGAACTGATTAATCGTCTTGATGTTGTTGACATTATGGCTGTGTTTAAGGCTTTTTTTGCTTTTTTTACGCAACGCCAATCCTCTCTGCCGGACAATTTGGAGCAGAGCTAGCCCTTTATTATCACTGGGCGCCTTCAGAAATTAACCAGATGGATTGGCTGGATGTGATTGCCTATCGCGAAGAATTAGTGCGCTTGAAAGCCCAAGAATATGAAAGCCAAATGTTAGGATAAGATGCGATCATGGATGTTTCCCTTGTTGTGCGTTTTGTGAATCATCTGCAAGAGGGGATAGCTTCTGCCAAGCGCGATCTTGCAGCCTTTAGCCTCGATATTGCGCATTTCCAAAACAAGACAAGGCAGCACTTTAAAAATTGGTTTGACCCTGAGCACTTGAAAGAATCCACAGAAAAAGCGCAAAATGCTTATATTCATGCCCGTGGACGCATGGTGGGTGCCATTGCGCAAACAGCAACCTTAATAGCGCCGCTCTATAAAGCCATGCAATTTGATCAATCAATGAAAGGCTTGGAAAAGGTTCTGGATGCCCCCCTTGATCGCTTAAAGGAATTGCGCCGCTTTGCTTTGGAAACCTCCACCAAGATTCCGCTAGCGGCGCGTGAAGTCTTGGAATTGATGACTAGTGCCAGCCAAGCAGGGATTGGTGAACAAGATCTCGAGGCTTTTAGTGTTTATGCTGCCAAAGCAGCTGTCGCCTTTGATATGACGGGGGACCAGATTGGGGAGCGTTTTGCCAAATTGCGCAATGTCTTTAAGCTTAATCAGGCAGGGATTGAAGATTTAGGTGATGCCATCAATCATCTCTCTAACCACATGGCGGCAAAAGCCAGTGAAGTTTCTGACTTTACCAATCGCGCCACCGGTGCTGCCACCATGTTTAAACTGACAGCCCGTGAAACGGCAGCTTTTGGTACGGCGATGATTTCCGCTGGGATTGTTCCTGAGAGTGCCGCGCGTGGTTTTAATGCGATGAGTGCGCGCATACAGGCAGGGGGTAAACATATTGAAGAGGCTTTTACCAATATTGGTCTCTCTCGCCAAAAATTTATGGAAGATTTGGATAAAGATGCCACCGGCACCTTGGTGCGCTTTTTTAATGTGTTGGGTAAATCCGAACAGGGGATGCGTTCGCTGATTGCCATTGCTGGACGAGATTTTACCGGTGATTTTGCCAAATTGGTGGGTAACCCCGAACTGTTAGGGCAAGCTTTAGATTATGTTGAAGACCCACAAGTCTTTAAAGGCTCTGTAGAGCAAGAGGCAGACAAACAAGCAACCGGCGCCATGCGGCAGTTTGAACTTTTGCAAAACCGTATCGTGGCTTTGGGGATTACCATTGGTGAGGTGTTGTTGCCCCATGTGAATAGTTTAATGGAAAGTGTTGGTGGTTTTTTAAACGTGCTGATGGCATGGGCAAATGAACACCCTGTTTTAACCGGTGTGATCATCAAAACCATTGCCGCCCTGATGGCTTTTAACATCGCTTTGCGGGTTGTACGTTTTACTTTTGCCGGAACCCGCCTTGGGATCCTGCAATTGATTGCCTCTTTTATCAAGCTTGGGTCTCTTAGCCGCATGCTGAAGGCAAGTTGGCGAGGGCTATTGGCTTCAGGACGCTCTCTGGGCTTGCTTACCGCGGGTCTTGGGGCAAGTTCACTTCGACTCTTACGCCCCATGACCTTGTTGGTGGGCGCTTTGCGGGGGATTGCTGTCTCAGGGACGGTATTTGCTAGCACCTTTGGTTGGGTAGGAACAGTGATCGAAGTGGTTGGAGCTGCTATTGCCTCTGTTGCGGGGGCTATTTTTACCCCAATAGGAGCTGCGGTTGCTGCTGTTGTGGCGGTGATCATGGCTGCTGGTTTTGTTTTGTGGAAATATTGGGATCGTTTCTCTTCTTTTGTTAAAGGCTTTGCACGGGGGATAGCACATGCTTTTGGTCGTGCTTTTGAGGCTGTCATGCGCTTTTTTGGTGCTGATACCACCACCATCACCAAATGGAAAAATATCATTGCTGCTGCTTTTGATTTCTCTCAAACTTGGCAAAAGTTTAAACAAGGGCTTGGCGTTGTTGTTCAAAGCTTTGAAGGTTTGTGGGAGGGCGTTAAGCAAAGCCTTTCCAACTTTTGGGGCTGGTTGGGAAGCTTTTTTGTCCGGGAAAAGCTCTCGGAGGGTGCCAAGGCAAGTATGGAACAAGCAGGGGAAGATTTAGCGAGTTGGATTGTCGATGGTTTTATGGGCACCATCTCACAATTGACAGATTTTTGTAAATCTTTGCCAAGCCGCATTAAGGGGTGGTTTGGGTCCATTAATTTAAGAGAGTTTTTGCCAAGTTTTTTAGGAGGCACAACAGCCATTCAACCGATTGCACAATTTGCGGGGGCGGGGTATGCAAGTTCCCCTTTCACAGAAGCAAAAGGCAAAGAGCGCTCCCCCACCACGCACACTCAAAATGTCACAGTGCATGTCAATGGCGCCCGTGATCCTGTTGCCACTGATCAAACGGTTGCCCACGCCATTCAACGGGCACGCGCCAATGCCCTGCATGGGGGAACAGAATGAGGGGAGGGACACACAAACTTATGTATCGCACTCAAAATGTCACAGTGCATGTCAATGGTGCGCGTGATCCTGTTGCCACTGATCAAACGGTTGCCCACGCCATTCAACGGGCACGCGCCAATGCCTTGCATGGGGGAACAGAATGAAGGGGGACACACAAACTTATGTATCGCACTCAAAATGTCACAGTGCATGTCAATGGCGCGCGTGATCCTGTTGCCACTGATCAAACGGTTGCCCACGCCATTCAACGGGCACGCGCCAATGCCTTGCATGGGGGAACAGAATGAGGGGAGGGACACACAAACTTATGTATCGCACTCAAAATGTCATGGTGCATGTCAATGGTGCGCGTGATCCTGTTGCCACTGATCAAACGGTTGCCCACGTCATTCAACGGGCACGCGCCAATGTTCTGCATGGGGAACAGAATGAGGGGGGAGACACAAACTTATGTATCGCACTCAAAATGTCACGGTGCATGTCAATGGCGCGCGTGACCCTGTTGCTGCCGGTCAAACGGTTGCTTACGCCATTCAACGGGCACGCGCCAATGTTCTGCATGGGGAACAGAATGAGGGGGGGAAGGCAATGAGGGGAGAGGCATAATGGTGTAGGAGAGAGGCAATGATAAGTTTTGAAAGAGACAACAGGCTGGAAGGGATACAATAATGGGAGGGGAGGGAGCTTATGAGAGATCCTTTGATGATGTTAGGTCCGCATCAATTTTATGTGGATTGGCTGAATTTCCAATCCTTTGAAGAAGAGTTTTCTGCCTCATGGGTTTGTATGGAGCGTTTTGGCAGGTCTCCCAGTTTGCAATTTACCGGCTATGGCAATGATCCCAAAACCATTCATGGCGTTTGGTTTCCAGAAGAATTTGGTGATCGGGTAGCCATTGATGCCATCACCACAACGATCAAAAGAGCAAAGCCGGTCCAGATGCTTCGTTGGATCAATGATACCACCTTATAGTGTCCTTCTCCATGGACCCGTGGTGATCACCAGTATCACGAAAGACCACGACTATATCAGTCGCTCTGGTCACTCACAGCGCATCCGCTATTCCATTACGCTCTTGCCCTTTTTTAATGGCGGAAAACCACAAGGACAAACCCAAGAGGGGCAATATCAAGTGGGGCAATATCAAGTGGGGCAATATCAAGTGGGGCAATATCAAGTGGGGCAAATTCCATGAAGATACCAGCAAAGCGTGTTGTTGTAGAGCTAGAGGACATGAGTCTCGATCTCATCTGCTTTCACCATGCTATGGTTGTGTTAGGGGACCGGAGGCAGGCTGGTTTACTCAAAGGCTATTTAGAAGCCACATTGGAAGCCAATCCAGAGATTGCCAAATATGGTGTTCTTTTACCGCGAGGCTTAAAAGTCTTTTTACCTGAATTTGTGTTGTCTAATCCCCAAAGCACGGTGACACGGCTATGGGATTAATGCGTACACACCCTTTTATTGTGGTCAAGGTGGGAGACAAACCTGTTCACGCGGTTTTTTACCAGCGTCTTTTAATCGCAACCATTACAGACCATGCCGGGAATGAAGCCGATACATTTGAAGCAGAGTTTGATGATAGTGGCAATGATTTAGAGGTTCCCTCAAGCAACAGTGCGCTCCAGGTGATCTTTGGCTATGAGAACAGCATCAGTGCTTTTATGGGGTGTTTTGTTATCGAATCGGTTGTAAGCTCAGGGGGCAGTGATGGAGAGATCTTGCGTCTTTGCGGCAAAAGTGCCTCGATGCGTAAAGAACTCAAAGAACAGGTGAGTGAACATTTTGACCATAAAACCATTGGCGAGATTGTCGAGACACTCGCCAAACGCCACGGCTATCAAGCAAAGGTCAGTCCCCAGTTTACCAAACAAACTTTGCCTTATGTGGTGCGTACAGATCAATCGGCTGTTGATTTTTTAACCCGCCTTGCTGACCGCATGCGGGCACGTTTTTTAATCAAGGACAATAAGTTTTTGTTTTTAAGCGGAGATAATTTACCCGTATTCAAACTTCATAAATACGACTGTTCCAACTGGGAATTCACCCTCGAGCCACGCACGCAATATGGCACCATTGAAGCTGCTTATTTTGATCGCTCAAAAGGGCAGCAATGCCAAGTCAAGCATCAGACAGGGTTTAGCGGTCCCGTGCGTCGTCTGCGCACTTGTTACACCTGTAAGGAAGAAGCACAAGCTGCTGCTGCATCAGAATCAGACCGACTTTGCCGTGCTGTGGGCAGTGGTTCTTTGACCCTTGCGGGGCGACCAGAAATCATGGCGGATCAACCGCTTCTCTTGCAAGGGTTTCGAGGCGAAATCAATGGTCTATGGAAAGCCGCTACCGTCACCCACCGCTATGAAAAACAAAGCGGGTTACACCACAGAAATTACCTTAGAGGCACCAGACAAGGGAAAAGAAAGCAATGAGAACATTGAACATGCTAAAAACAGAGAAACCAAGAGATAACTTTGCTTCTTCTTTTCGTCAACTTCCCCATAATATTGAAGCTGAACAGGCATTACTTGGAGCAATCCTGATTAATAATAATGCACTCGATCGCGTTTCAGACTTTCTCAAAGCAGAACATTTTTTTGAAACGCTCCATCAAAAGATTTTTGAGATTGTCTTACAAATTATTCAAAAGGGTCATCTTGCAAACCCCATTACAATCAAGCCCTATATCCAAATGGAAGGAAAAGTTGGAGATATTACTGTATACCAATATGTTGTTCGCTTAGCCACAGAGGCAGTCACTATTATTAACGCTGAAGATTATGGACGCGTCATTTATGATCTTTTTATCCGCCGGTCTTTGATTAATCTTGGCAATGAAGTTGCCAATACAGCTTTTGATGCGCCTGTCGAATTTACACCTTCCCAACAAATTGAAACGATTGAAAATCAGTTATTTGAATTGGCAGAAAAAGGCAAATATGGGGGTGGGTTTGAAAACTTTGATACAGCCATTGCAAAAGCACTTAACATGGCAAGCGCTGCAAAAAAGCGTTCCTCACAGCTCTCTGGGATCGCTACCCATATCAAAACCCTGGATGAGAAAATGGGGGGGCTACAGCCATCTGATTTGATTATCCTAGCGGGGCGCCCTGGGATGGGGAAAACCTCCCTGGCGACCAATATTGCTTTTAATATTGCCAATGCTTGTAAGCGTGATAACAGCCAAGAAAATGAAGGGGGGATAGTAGGATTCTTCTCACTTGAAATGTCATCTGAACAGCTTGCAACCCGTATTATCTCAGAACAAATAAAGGTTTCTTCTTCTGATATGCGTCGTGGTAATATCTCAGAAGAGCAATTTACCAACATCATTTACGCAATGCGTTCCTTACAAACAATCCCTCTTTATATTGATCAAGCGGGTGGTGTATCCCTTGCACAATTGTCCGCCCGTGCAAGGCGTCTTAAACGACAACATGGTCTAGATGTCTTGATTATTGATTATATCCAACTCATGACAAGCGGTTCAAAGCATTCATTAGAAAATCGCGTTCAAGAAATTACAGCCATTACCACCGGATTAAAAGCACTTGCAAAAGAACTCAATATTCCCATCATTGCCCTGTCACAACTTTCGCGTCAAGTTGAAAACCGAACCGATAAACGTCCACAACTCTCCGATTTACGTGAATCTGGTTCAATCGAGCAAGATGCCGACATTGTTTTGTTCATTTATCGTGAAGAATATTATCTCAAAAATGAAGAACCCAAAGAAGGCACTGCTGAATATCACAAATGGCAAGAGGCAATGGAGCAAGCCAAGGGTAAAGCTGAGGTTATTATAGCAAAACAACGCCACGGTCCGACAGGAATCGTCCCCCTTGCATTTCAATCCGATTTTACACGCTTTAGTGATTTGGAAAAATAGGAGCAGAAAAACGCGTTAAAGGGTCTTTAAATAACCTTTAGATAAGACCTTTGAAGACCCTTTGAGAACACCTTTAAAACTCTTTGAAAAAAAATAAATTGATACAAAACCTAGTGTCAAAATATACAAAACCCGCCGACAAGCTACATATATAAAACCCGCCGACAAGCTACATACACCACTGGCTGGGGAACTTGGATTCGAACCAAGATTGACGGAGTCAGAGTCCGCTGTTCTACCATTAAACTATTCCCCAATAAGCCAATTTTACTATCTGTAGCAGATTCTACAATGCAGGCAAGCGCAAAAAATCTTTAGATTATCGATAATAAAGAGCGATAGGGATGTCATTGATTGTTTTGATTTGAATATCAACACCATAAATGTCTTTGAGAATTTCTGGCTGCATAATTTCTTTGGGAGTCCCACAATAGGCTGCTTTCCCATTTTTCAGTGCAACAATTATATCTGAATAAGATGATGCAAAATTAATATCGTGCATAACAATAAGAATGGTTTTTTTCAGTTCATCAGCTGTGCGGCGTAACTGCTTCATCATAGAAACGGCATGTTTCATATCCAGATTGTTTAATGGTTCATCTAAGAGAAGATAATCAGTATCTTGGCAGATAACCATGGCTATAAAAGCGCGTTGACGCTGACCGCCAGAAAGCTCATCTAAAAAACGGTCTTTTAAATCTTGTAAGCCGAGATAGCGTAGCGCACTGTCGATAAATTGTCTATCTTCATGTGTATACCAGCCTTTTGAATAAGGATAGCGTCCGAAACTTACTAAATCGTACACGGTTAAACGGAAGGATAAAGAATTATCTTGACGCAAAATTGAAAGCTTTTGAGCCAAGATATCGTGGGGCATTTTATCAATATCAAAGCCATCGATATGAATTGTACCATTATGGTGCGGTAAAAGACGTCTTATCAGCATTAAAAGAGTTGATTTTCCAGAACCATTAGGGCCAATAAGAGAAATAATCCCCCCTTTGGGAAGATGAAGGGATAAATTATCGATAATCAATCGGGTTCCATAAGCCTTGGAAAGATGATTGATCTCAATCATTTTAGTTTTCCCTTCATCAGTAACATTAAAAAAACAATTCCCCCACAAAACTCAATGATAAAGCTTAAACGTCCTGCCATATTGAGAATTTGCTCTAAAATAAATTGTCCACCAACCAAACAAATAATTGCTAATAGTATTGCAATGGGCACAACGACACCGTGTTTTGCCTGAGGGGAGAATTCATAAGCAAGATTGGCAACTAATAGTCCAAAAAAGGTGACGGGTCCTACCAGCGCTGTGGAAATGGATACGAGAATGGAAACAAAAATAAGAATAGCTGTCGCACTTTTGTGGTAATTAATTCCAAGATTGAGAGCATTTTCACGTCCCAAAGCCAAAATATCAAGAATATGACGTGAACGCCAACCAATTAGACTCACAATGAAGACAATGATTGTGGCAAAGCTTATGAGGGACGTATTAAATTTATTAAAATTTGTAAACATAATATCGGTTAAATTCATCATTTGGTCTGGATTTAATTGCAATTGCATAAACATCCGTAAACTAAAAAAAAAGCCGCCTAAAACAACACCCATTAAAAGCGTCAAATGAAGTCCCTTTAAGCTTCCTGAAAATAGCCAGCGAAAAAGGCTTATTGAAAAAAGAATGAGAATGAGAGCTTCAAGAATGAGTTGTCCTTCTTCATTCAAAAAAGGTAAGGAAAGAGAACCTACAAAATATATCAAGACAGTTTTTATTAAAATATAAAGCTGGTCAAATCCCATAATTGAAGGGGTAAGAAGACGGTTATTAACGATTGTTTGAAATAAAACCGTAGAAACACTTATTGCATAGGCAATAAGAAGCAGAGAGGAAAGTTTTGTAAGACGAAATGTCCAGGTATAAATATTGATATTCCACGTCATGTAAAGACTAATGACAGTACATGCTATGATGATAAGTGTTGTTAGTACACATATTGTTTTTCTTCTTCTATCCAAGACGCTTTCTCCTGCGTAAAAGCAGTATCATAAAAATAAAACTACCGATTACACCCATCATAGTGCTGATGGGAATTTCAAGAGAGGGATGAATTATTCGTCCTACAAGATCACAAATTAAGACCAATCCTGCACCGCTGATGGCCACCCAAGGAGCAGTACGGCGCATATTATCGCCCATGAAACTTGAAACAATATTTGGAATAATCAATCCAACAAAAGGAATTCGACCAATTGTACAGACAACAACAGCGGTTATCGATGCAACAATAAAAAGACCAAAAAACATGACAACACGATAATTCAATCCAAGGTTATTGGTTAAATCTTCTCCTAAGCTTGCAACCGTGAAGCGATCAGCAGTACAATAGGCCAGAATACAAAGGGGAAGGGATAGCCATAAGAGCTCATATTTTCCTTCAAGAACCATCGAAAAACTGCCAAATAAGTAAGCTTGAAGAGAGGGAAGTAACATTTCATAATCTGCAATGGCATTGGTTAAAGAGCCAATAATATAGCTTAGCATAATCCCTGTAAGGGGTACAATGAGAGCAGATTTTAGAGGAATGCGGCGCAATAAAAATATAAAAAGTAAAGTGCCTGTCATGGCAAAAAGTGTTGCAACGACCGTTTTTCCTAAAACAGAAATATCGGGCAGAAAAATCATAATAAAAAGAATACCAAGGGAAGCAGATTCAACAGTTCCAGCGGTTGATGGCTCGACAAAGCGATTGCGTGTCAATAGTTGCATAATCATACCTGAAAGCGCAAGCGATGCACCTACTAAAAGGATTGAAATGGTACGAGGAAGACGTGTTTGCCAAAAAATAAGCCACGCATGGGGATCGGCTGCAAAGAGGTCAGAAGGCGTGACATCAGAATAACCAACAAAAATGCTGAGGATAGACAGGAGAATGAGAAGCGTTATGGTTATCCAGTAATTCTTCACGTTAAATCATTTTCTAACAAAACCTAAAAAAGCAAAGATTGCTTAATAAACAACCTCTGCTTTTAAATTTTATTTATATAGCAAGCAAGCTCTTTTGTACGCTTATTTGCTCTTTGTGAAGGCTTCGTTGATCTGCTTGGCGGTTTCAATGAGTCCCGTTAAACCACCACTTGCACGATACCAGCTCCAAGAGTCCAAATAAATAATTTGATTTTGTTTGCTCGCTGTTGTGCGGTGAACAAGCTCATTGTTAAGCAATTGTGCTGCGGATTGCCCTTCTCGTCCAATTGCTGCATCGCGATCAATCACCAACAACCAATCAGGATTGGTCTCAAGAATAAATTCAGGAGAAATAAGCTGTCCATGTTTTTGTACAGTGAGTTTATCGGTTGCAGGAGCAATTCCAAAAGCGGAATGTAAAATATCGAAACGTGATTTTGGTCCTAAGGCACTGATCTTTCCACCAGAGGTCATGAGTACAAGACCTTGGCCTTTTCCTTTGGTATTTTTACGAACTTCAGCTAAAGTTTCATTGAGTTTTGCAATTTCTGCTGCAGCTTCTTTTTCTTTGCCAAAAATTTTGCCAAGGATAGACACATTTCGTTCAATATCTGCAAGAGAGTTTTCATTTCCTACAGTTAGATCAATTGTTGGAGCGATTTTGGATAAATCGTTATATTTTGCTTGAGTTCTGGAGGATATAATAATCAAATCAGGTTGAAGAGTGGCAATTTTTTCATAATCAGGTTCAAAAAGGGTACCAATTTTTTCATATTTTGCATCATCAAATTGTTGCAGATAGGGTGGTTTTTTTCCTTCAGGAATGCCGACAACCGCTTTGATACCAAGGCGACTCATATTATCAAGTGCGGCGATATCAAATACAACGACCTTTTTCGGAGAGGTGGGAACAGAAGTCGTGCCTGAAACATGATTAATTGTTACATTTGTTTGAGTACTCGTATTTGCAATACTCATCTGTGTCCATAAAGGTGTTGTAAAGCTGGTTGCAACCAGTAAAACAGAAGCCACCCATTTCATATATTTTATCATCGTGATTTTATCCTTTTATCTGATATTACAAGGGCTTGTGCATTTAAAAACCTTAACTTAGGTATTTTTATGCACAAAATGAAGCGTAAATAAATTACACTATGTTGTAAAGTTGACTTACATATGTTACAAATTGTTCACTTACCTCATTTTCACTTAATTCTAGTGTTTTTGCAACATTATTTAGAAAGTTTGACATATGATCAATGTATTTAAAAAGCGTACAAGTCTGTACGCACTGACAACAAGTGCTCTCTTCTTTTTACAAAGTGTAAATGCTTCGGCTGAAAGTGTAAATGCTTCGGATGATTGGTTTTCAGCTGGATTGACATATCTGATAGAGTGGATAAAGCCGGACTCTTCTGATTCTACTGGAGCTAAAGCAGCAGAAACGCCCGCACCTCCTGCACCACAAGTTGGTGGCGCTGGCGTTGGCGGTGGCGGTGTCCCTGGTGCTGGCATTGGCGCTGTCCCTGGCGCTGTCCCTGGCGCTGTCCCTGGTGGTGGTGTTGCTGGTGCTGGTGGACTTGGCGCTGGTGGACTTGGCGCTGGTGGACTTGGCGCTGGTGGTGTTGCTGGTGCTGCTGGCCCTGCTGGCGGCGGCGGTGTTGGCGCTGGTGCTGGTGCTGGTGCTGGCGTTGGCGCTGGTGGCAGCGGTGTTCCTGCAGCTGGTAACCCCGCTGCTCCTGTTGCAAGTCAATGTTCTGATGGGAGTTACTTGACCCTTAACTCTGTGCTCTGTTCTGATGGGATATATCATCATTTCAAGAGAAGTACTATTAGTGTGTTGAACTTTGGCGATAACGCTATGCATGCAAAAGGAAAGCTTGTTGAGAAAGAGGAGTATAAAGCTGGTAATCAAGTATCCATTTCTTTAGTTAAAGGTACAACTGTTGAGTTAGAGAGAGTGTCTATTAGGGGGAAAGCTGCTCCAAAAGGTAATTTAATTGATGAAGACGCTGATCTTGATAATGAAAATGGATCTAGTGATAGCGATAGTGATGAAAAAATGGGGGCAGGAGTACTAGCAACGCTTATTTCAAGAGTTGATCTAAAAAATTCAAATATTAAGAACTTTACAATTGGGGTTGGTGCTCAAGGCGATTCAAAGATTTATATGAAAGGTGGAGGAGTATATTATACTGGGATAGGAGCTTTTGCTGATTTTGATTCGTTTATTTTTCTAGATGGAGTGAATTTTTATGGTGCTGAGGTTGGTTTGAAAAGTCAGGACAGGTCTGGAATAATGATGCAATCTGGGTCGATTAATCTTGATAGAGCTGAGGTGGGAGTTGTAGCGGGATATAAAGGGATTGTAAGACTAGATAAAGTTCGTATTAAAAGTGAAAAGGGGAGGAGTTGGCGAAAGAGCACTGATTCTGAGAGCACTGATTCTGAAAGTTCTTCAAATTTTATTTTACTGTCAGATGGAGGTCTTATTTCTGTTGATAGAGGAACAGTTGAGGGCTCTGATGTAGTTGCTCTTTGGGTTGCTGATGGTACTAGTGAGTTTGGTACTGATGAATTTTTCGTCTCTCCAAGAGATGAACGTGTTTTTGGGGTTGGTGTGTTGTCGGAACCTTTTCATATTGATGATGAGGAGGATGGTGATAATGCTGGTGATGCTGAGGGGGGTGATAATGCTGGTAATGGTAGGGGGGGTGATAATGCTGGTAATAGTAGGGGGGGTGGTAATGCTGATGATTCTTTCGATATTTATACAAGGGATGAGATGTCTGGGCTGAATGCACTCTATTATACTTATCACGCTACGGAGAATGCTCTTGCTACTTCTCTCTCTACTGTAGAGAAGACTATATCTGATGCGACAGCTTTGGACTATATACTAGCTATGACGGGTGATCGGGAGAATGAAAGTCATTTTAAGATTAAAGCTGATATTCAAAGATCGAATATTGAAATAGCGGGAGAAGATTCTTACGGCATATATTTTAATACGATAGCTGCAGAAGATGAAGAAGAATCAGAGGAAGAAGAATCAGATGAAGAAGAAACCATGATAAATAGCAACAATAGCCGTACAGCGCAGATAGTTTCTTTAAAAGGAACTACTCTTAAAATTCCAAAAGGCATAGCTGTTTATAGTGGTGATATAAATGGTATGGTCATTTTAGGAGAGGGGAGCCTTCTTTCGGGTGATCTATTTTTAAAAGCTGGACCTTCTTCTTATCTATCAGTGCACGCTCATGACGCTTCGATTATAGGTGCAGCTCGGACTGATGAGAATGCAAATGCTGCGCTTTATTTGTCTAATTCAGGATTGTATTTAACAAAAAGTATTCATCATCCACTAGAGAAAGATAGAAATCAACTAGAGAAAGATAGAAAGAGTGTAGATTCAAACCTTTCGGCGGTAAGTCTTATAAATAGTCATATTGTATTTTTGCCTCCAAGAAGTGAAGATGAAGGTTATCAAACACTAAAAATTGGAAAGAGAGGAGGTGTAAGCCCTCTAGGTAACGGTTTGTATGCTTCTGGAGATGCTAGGCTTTATATCAATGTGAATCTTGTTTCTGGTGATTCAGGTAACGTTAAGCTTATGTCTGATAAGCTTTTGGTTTACGGCGTTGTTACTGGAAAAACGAAGGTGTATGTAAATGATAATTCTGTCATCACCGCTTTAAATGGAAAACTAAAAAATGGAGAGAAAATTCAGCGTCAAGGTGTGCAAAATCAAGATGAACAGGAGATAAATACAAAAAAACCTGCCCCTCTTCAAATTATTCAAGTTTATGGAGAAGCAAGAAAAGATTCTTTTGAACTTGCTAATGAGTATGTCACATTGCAGGGATCACCTTATCAATATGTTCTTAGGGCGTCTAGTTCAATAATACCTTCCAGTGATTCAAGAAAATCTGAAGGTAGTTCTGATGCAGTGTGGGTTTTCAGCTTAGAAAGTAAAATAGAAAATGCTGAGGAGCGGCGAAATGTAGCTGCTAGTATAGCTCATGGACCTCGTAATAGTATTAAGCCTATTGTTGTTGAAGTTTCAGGACATATTCCATCTGCTCCTCAATCTGTTACGACGGAGAGTTCTGCGCTTGCGAGATCTGAAATAAATAGTTCTGATGTGGATTTAAGTCTTCTAGAAATTTATTCAGCGTCTGAAGTGGAAGAAGATACCCTATCTTCTACGTTAGATGTTCTTACTACTGAGAATCCTGTTAGCTCAAGTGAACCTGTTAATTCAACTGGAGAAAATCAGAATGTAAAAGACGTTACTTCTGCTACAGGTGTTGAAAATGAAGTGTCTGAGCCTATTACGTTAGATGTTCTTACTGCTGAGAATCCTGTTAGCTCAAGTGAACCTGTTAATTCAACTGGAGAAAATCAGAATGTAGAAGACGTTACTTCTGCTACAGGTGTTGGAAATGAAGTGTCTGAGGCTATTTCTAATACATCCCAACAAAAGAAACCTTCACCTAAGGAGGAAGGAACAAGGACTTTAGGACGAGGACGTATTTTACTTCTATCTGAGAATACTAATACATCTGAGGAATCTTCGCCTACTATATCTGTAAATTCATCTTCTGCTTCCACAGAAAAGCCTAAAATTGTTTCTTCTACGCAGTCTGTGTCATCTTCAGGAAGATCTTTGGTATCTCCTGTTGTACCTGTTTATAATGCGGTTCAAAATGTTTCTACATGCGGTGATACTACGAAGGAAAATGGTAAGAAGGAATCGCAAACTCCTTATTTGTGTAGTGATGGTAAGACATATACAATGAAAAATCTTACACTGAAGGCAAGTGAGACGACTCAACATTCTATGCATGCAAAAAATCAGAATACTATTATTAAGCTAGAAGGGACCACAATTAGTGGTGCGGATTCTTCTGATTTGAAAAATGGTATTAATTTGGTACCGTCTAAGCTTGTGAGTGCTGTGCTTGCAGAAAACAATGCAAAAGTTGTTTTAGATAAAAACTCAACAATTCAGTCTTCTGTGATTGGGCTTGAAGCGCAAAGAGGTGGATCGGTTGAGATGATTGGTGGAATGGTTAATGCTCGTTATGTAGGTACGTTAGCGGGTTCCGGATCATCTGTTCATTTAAAGGATGCGACAATTAACGTGACAGGGGATTTGGCTGTGGCTGGTCTGGCGAGTAAGGCCGGTGCGATAACCATGGACTCTGGAGCTATTACTTTGGCAAAGGGAGTGGCTGTGAGGTCAGAAGCTGGGGGAAGCGTTGAGTTAGACAAAGTTAATATTACTGTGAAAAAAGCGGCAGAAAAATTAGATTCCGCAGATAACTTTGGGAGTGCAGCTTTTCTGTTGAAAAATAATGCTTCTGTTGATTTTAAGAATGGGAGTGTTTTGACAGATGGACATGCTTTGTGGGTTGTGAAGGGTGATGATGTGGTTGAAACGGGGACTTCTAGGAAAAGGAGATCTTCGGAGGTTCGTCCTACTATGAATCACGCGAATATTGAATCTTCTACTGTTAAAGTGGAAGGTGATGGAACCTATGGTATATATTTTTATGGAGGAATACAGAAAGAAGGAAGCCAACAAAATCGAAGTAAGGATTTGGCAACTGAGAAAGCAAATGTTGTTAAGCGGAGCGCTGTATCCAAACAGGAAAAAACACCTATAGGCATAACAGGAACAGTTTCGTTAAAAAAGACTAACTTTGAAGTTGCACAGGGTATAGCGATTTATGGTAATAATTCTGGTGGTCATGTTTCATTAGAAAATAAAACAACTCTTGCTGGTGACTTGTTGTTGAAGGCTGAGAACAATTCTAATATATCGGTTTCGATTGATAAGTCTATTGTTACAGGGGCTGTTCGCGTTGATAGAAGTTCTTATGCTAAATTAGATTTAGCCAATAAATCGCAGTGGATTCTAAAAAGAAGTGTGCAGGAGAATTTGGGTACTCCAGATTTAGGATGTGTGGATTCATGCGTTTCTTCTGTGAGTCTTGTAAATAGTGCTATTAACTTTGCACCTTCGGAATCTAAAGGAAAATATCAGACTCTCCATATTGGAAATGGGAACGGCACAGTTTATGCGGCGCAGGGTGATGCTGTAATTCATCTCAATGCACGTTTAAATTCTCATGATCCGAGAGATCAGCAAGTCACTGATCGACTTGTCATTCGTGGTGATGTTTCTGGAAAAACAAAAATACATGTACGAGGTGATGCGGGCAATGTAGGAAATGTTAAAGCGAATGCCAAGATTGCTCACAGTGTTTCAGTTATCCAGGTCTATGGTCAAGCGAAGAAGGACTCTTTCCAACTTGATGGCAATTATGTTGCGCTGAGGAACTCACCTTACAAATACACTCTTCGTGCTTATGCTCCAGAAGCGACTTCGAAACAGGAGCATGTTCAGCAGAAGTTCATTAAGGATGGTGGAGCGTTTTGGAATTTCCGTCTAGAAAATCAGTATGTTAAGTCTATAGGATCTGCTGCCCTTCCTGAACAATTTGTAAGGTCTGTTGTCCCACAGGTGCCGACTTATCTCAGCTTACCTAATAGTGTATTCCATGCTGGTTTGATGGATATCAGTAATCAAAACAAGCAGTTGGAGACATTGCGGATGACTTCTACAGGAATGGTAGAGGTTCGTGAGAATCCTGCTTTATATTTGCGCGGCTATGGTGGAAGTTATCGTTATGCTTCGGATTTATCTGCACTTGAATATGGTTATGATGGTGATCTTAGTTATAATGGTGTAGAGGCAGGTGTTCTGCTGCAAACTATTGAAAATGCTGATAGAGCTATGTCCTTTGGCGTTATGGGAACCTATGGAAAACTTTCTTTGCAGCCTTTGAATGTTAAGCAAAGTCAGAAGAGTGCATTTGATAAATGGACTGCTACGGTATATGGTAGTATGCAGCATAATGTTGGCTTCTATGTTGATGGTCTTTTGTCCTATGGTCTATTCAAAGGTGATGTTCTCACCCTCGCACGGGGTAAGACAGCAACATTGAAAGGTAATCCTTTGAGTATTTCCTTAGCTGGTGGTCAGACAATTGTGACAGGGTATAAGGGTTTTGTCTTTGATCCGCAGGTTCAAGTTGTTTATCAACATCTCCAGTTTAATAAGGCCCGCGATATCGACAATTTTGATATTGAAATGGGTAATCTTGATCAGTGGGTGGCACGTGTTGGTGGACGCTTAACCAAGACTCCTACAGGTTTTGAAGGCGTGAATGCTGTTGCTTTCTATGGTAAGCTTTATCTTGCTCACGGTTTTGGAGAAAAACAGTCTGTGCATTTCAGGGATGCTTTCAAGCTAGGGGCTTTTGGTTCTTCACTAGAGGCTGGGTTAGGCTTTAATGCCAAATTGTTGCCACAGTTCTCTCTACATGCTGACGTTTTCTATCAACATAAGCTTAATAAGGCTGGTTTTTCTGGAACAAGTTTTTCAGGAGGAGTGCGTTATCAATTTTAATATAAGGTACAGGATGTACTTTGTTAAAAAAGGCAGCACAGTGTGCTGCCTTTTTTCTTTATAACAATTTGTGTTATTCTTAAAAGCTTCTCATCTTCTTGATTGAGCAAAAAAAGACATAGTTTGTTTTATGCATGAGAGCTTTTTTCTATGCTAAAGCGAATTTTCTTAAAATTTATGCTGTTACTGATGCGATAGAGCGACTCGCTTTTATCGGTTTTTAAACGTTCAGCAGTCCAGTATGCGTTACATTATCCTTTTTGGTACTGTATTGATATTATCTAATATAATATTTGATGTTTTCTAAAGCTCGTTTTTGAGAGTTTGTTTTCCACTGTTTTAAATCATTGTTTCATTCACCTCCTTGTAGATTAATTTTTAAAGTTCAAAAGGCTTGGTTGTATTTTTAATTAATTACACGCATTGATTTTATTTTTTCTTTACACGAAATACAGAATGCATTATACACCCATAAAGTGTAATTTTAATTATTCTCTTATAGGTGGTTTTGGCGTAGAGCTTCTGCCAAATTTATTGGGATAATTCGTTGCACAGTTCAAATGAGCATGAGGCATGTTCTTTTTGTTACACTTTTCATATTTTGAGGTGTGCAATGGGATGTTTTGCAGGTGCTTTTATTTTTAATGAGAGGGGAAGAAAAGTTTCGAGGGAACTATGATTAAAGTTTTTAGAAATCATGTATGTTTATGTGCTTGTTCAACAGCTGTCCTTTTTTTGCTACAAAATGGAGTAGTGATTGGTGCAAGTGTTGGAGAGCATTATAGTGGGTCTTCTTATGATATTAGAAATATCAAAACCGATATTGATGTCGTCCCAATTGCTCCCACTGTTCCAAACAGCAGTTATCTTATCGGTAGTGTTGATGGGTATCCTATTGGGAATAATAATTCTAGCTTTTTTAGTGGAGGTCGTGAGGAAAAAGGAAGTGCATACGCCCATGAAATATACGAAAATAATAAGCTTATATTACACGATGGTGCATATTATATATGCGATAATTGTGAAGAATCCAAAATTGATAATCGGTCTTATAATGCTGTGCGTGGGAGGGAACCGACGAGCGCTACTGCTATAACGATAAAAGGAATAGGGACAAAAGTTAGTGGAAAGGGTGTAAAAGTTAGTAGTCAAGTTGCTGATGAAACTTTTCTAGTGGGTGTGCATGTATTAGAGAACGGTAAGGTTGTTTTGGAAGATCCGATTATCAAAGGCACAGTTATAGCCCTTCGTGCGAGTGATGGCGTGATTGAGGTAAAAAATGGAAAGATTAAGGAAAGTCATGAGGGTGTTGATGCAACAGAGAATTCGTTTGTTCTGTTAGAAGATACAGAAATTAAGACGGCTAATGGGGTCGCAGGTCTTTTAAGTTATGATCATTCAGAAGTTTGGATGTCTGGTGGATCAGTTGATTTTATGAACAGCCATGGGATTTCTTCGATGTTAGGTGGAAAAGTAAATCTCGAGAATGTTACAATTACTGGGAAGGGTGACAACGGCAAGGATCATGCGGTTGTGCGTATGGATTTAGGGGGGATTGTTAATTTAGATGGTGTTACTGTTAGTGCACAGGATACCCATGGCATATTATTAGAAAATACGGTCGATTCTATTCCTTTGCAGGAAGTTAAAGATTTATCAAATGAAGATTCTGGTTCAAAGATTCCTGTGACTGAAGTTAATATTAAATCCTCTTCTGTTACTGTAAAGGGTAAGGGATCTTATGGTATTTATTTGCGGGGAGAGAAGCCCTGGAGAGAAGGTGAAGATAAAAAAGAGGAGATTTCATTAGAGGAAGAAAAAGCTCCACCACGATTAGAGATTGTTAATTTGAATAAAACAGAGTTTTCGGTTTTAGATGATACGGCTCTTTATGGTAAAAACATTATTTCTGGTGCGGTGAGTTTGATGAAAAGCACTCTTCGTTCAGGGGATTTTTTATTAAAAGCTGAGAAAGGTGCTTCTATAACAGTTTTGGCTGATGGTTCTACGCTTGAAGGTCGCACACACGTTGATCAAAATTCTAATGCTGAACTTTATTTGGGAGGTGGTTCTAAGTGGATTTTACAACAACCGTTGAAAAAAGATCAAAATAAGGAAGCACATGATTCTTCTATTTCACTCGTTAGTCTTATGGGTGAGAGCTCTATTAATTTTAAAAGACACGAATCTTCTTCTGCTGGTGATTATCAAACCCTTCGTATTGGAAAGGGAAAGGGTGACGTTTATAGAGCACGGGACGGTGCCTCTATTTCCCTTAATAGCTATCTGAATAGTGGTGGTGCTCTTGATAAGCAAAAGACTGATCGTGTTTTAATTCATGGGGATGTTTCCGGAAAAACAAAGCTCCAGGTGCATGCTGTTTCAGGAAGTCCAGGAGGATATACGGGAAAGGGGGCAAATGATCAAGGTATTTCAATCATTCAGGTTTCTGGAAAAGCACAGCAAGATTCTTTTCAGTTGCAAGGTGGTTATGTAGCATTAAATGAATTACCTTATCAGTATAAGCTTTATAGTTATGGTCCAGGGTCTCATTTAGGAAAAGCAAGCATGGATCAAAGATTAGTTGAAGGGAACGGAGAATTTTGGGATTTCCGCCTTGAAAGTAGGTCTATAGATTCTGATGTTCAACCTAAACCAGATCCTGCTCCGAAGCCTTTTCCTGATCCAATTCCAGGACCAGGACCTTCTCCAGCACCAGCTCCGGAGCCTCACCCTAAGCCGGGCGTTAAGGCTGTTGTTCCGCAGGTTCCGACTTATCTGCTTTTGCCTAATGCCTTACATCATCTTGGTTTGATGAATGTGAGCAATCAAAATAAGCGATTAGAAGCTTTACGAATTGATTCTGGGGGCTTATTAGGAAGCCGTGAAAATCCTTTCTTTTTTGTGAGTGGTTATGGCGGTAATCACCGTTATGCTTCAAATCTTTCTGCGCTTGAATATGGTTATAGCGGCGAGCTTGATTATAATGCCATAGAGGCAGGTGTTTTGCTGAAAGCAATCGAAAATATGTATGGTTCCACTTTTTTTGGAATTATCGGGGCTTACGAGAGATTTTCTTTACAACCTTTGAATGTTGAACAGAGTCAAAAAAGTACATTTGATAAATGGTCAGTTGCGGCATACGGTGGTATGCAGCATGATGCGGGTTTTTACGTTGATGGCCTTGTGTCTTATGGTTTTTTTAAAGGGGATGTTTTAACAACTGCACGGGGTAAAACGGCAACATTAAAGGGAAAACCTTTAAGTGCTTCATTGACGGCTGGTAAAACGTTTATGGTAGGGGAGGACGGTTTTGTCTTTGATCCGCAAGTTCAAGTTGTTTATCAATATCTTCAATTTAATAAGGCGCGTGATGTGGACGGCTTTGATATTGACTTAGGAAAGCTTCATCAGTGGGTGGGGCGTGTTGGAGGCCGTTTAACAAAGATGCTGGTTGCTACTGATGAGGCGAAAGTTGTTTCTTTCTATGGCAAGCTTCATCTTGCTCATGGCTTTGAAGGAAAACAATTTGTACATTTCAAAGATTCTTTTCAGCTAGGCTCTTTTGGTTCTTCGTTAGAAACTGGATTAGGCTTTAATGCCCAATTGTCTCAAAATTTTGCGCTTTACGGCGATTTGGTTTATCAGCACAAGCTAACGAAAGCTGGTTTTTCTGGAACCAGTTTCTCTGGTGGATTGCGTTATCATTTCTAGTTTTGTTGCTGTTTCTGATTAATCTTTGAAAAAGCCACAAGTTATGCTTGTGGCTTTTTCTCATTCTCTATTCATTTTGTGTTATAGCATTTTTACGAGATTGTGACTCTGCATATCTTTAATATGCTTTTGGGTTGGATCTCTTTCATTTTTTTGAAAAGTTTGAAGAGTTTATACGTTATCGTTTCAAAACGCGTATTTCAGAGTGATTGTTATATTATTTACAATTGCCGATTGATAAAGATATTTTTAATTCAGAATGCTGAAATATTTTCAATGCTCTTATGATGAATCCATAAAAAGTACCCCTTTGCATATTATATGTAAGATTGGCAAGTGGATAATCGTTTAAGAAAGGAGCCAATATTATAATTTTGCGAATTATGTTAAGAGGAGAGGATTTACAATATTAGAAATTGGCGAAGAAAAAGAAGCTACTCAAGCACAATGAGGGCTATATCCGATGAACTTTATATTATATCCGCTGTCGTTGTGAAATGGGGGTGGAAAAAATGAGAGATATCTGAGAAAACTGATGAATGAGAAACATAATGACATATTGTTTTTTGAAAATGGGTTTTCTTAAAAGGAATGCGATAAATAACAGGATGAAGTCATATATAATCTTTGCTTTTTAAAGATCCGGCTCTGAATGCTTGTGAATGTTGTAAAGTTGAATTAAAAGGAGATAGTCAAATAGGAACTAATTTTTAACGTTCCTACTCTTTATTGGGTTGCCTTGCCGTGAAGATTGCTTAAAAATACTGGAACATTTTGGGATTTTCGCCTCGAAAGTCAATTTGTTGATTCTACTTCTCTCGATTCCACTAAAGTTTTTCCTGTTCTTGATTTGTTTGTCCCTCCTTCTTCTGACGATATTCCTTCTTTTCCTAAAATTCATCCTAATATGACTGGAGGTGAGGATGGTTCTATTGATTCTAATTCTAGGCAAAAACCTCAGGAGCCAAGTCTTTCTTCTTCTGTAGATTCTCCAGATCGGGATTTCCATCTTACTACCACACCTAATGTATCTGATGTTGTTGTGTTTGAGATTCCCACTCCTCCTTCCTCTCTTGCACCTGTTGTTCCTACTATTGCTGAATCTGATCCAGTTCTACCACCTGCATCTGGTCCTTCTGTTGTTGCACCAGTTGCGTCTGGTCCTTCTGTTTCTCCTTCTGTTTCACCCACTCCTTCTGTTGTTGTCCCAGTTGCGTCTGGTTCTTCTGTTTCGCCGCCTGTTTCTCCTACACCTTCTGTTGTTGCCCCAGTTGCATCTGATCCTTCTGTTTCGCCGCCTGTTTCTCCCACACCTTCTGTTGTTGTCCCAGTTGCATCTGGTCCTTCTGTTTCGCCGCCTGTTTCTCCCACACCTTCTGTTGTTGCACCAGTTGCATCTGATCCTTCTGTTTCGCCGTCTGTTTCACCCACACCTTCTGTTGTTGCCCCAGTTTCATCTGGTTCTTCTGTTCCGCCGTCTGTTTCTCCCACACCTTCTGTTGTTGTCCCAGTTGCATCTGGTTCTTCTGTTTCGCCATCTATTTCTGAGCCTTCTTCTCATTTTAAGCCAAATGTGAGAGTTGTTGTTCCTCAGGTTCTGACTTATCTTCTTGTGCCAAATACCTTATTTTATGCTGGATTAATGGATATCAGTAATCAAAACAAGCAGTTGAAAACGCTGCGAACCGTTTCTGGGTGGTTGTTGAAAAATGATGAAAATCCCGCTTTGTTTTTGCGCGCTTACGGTGGACACCATCATTATACCTCAAATTTATCTGCACTTAAATATGGTGATTATGGCGGTGAGCTTGATTATAATGCACTAGAGGCAAATATTTTACTCAAGAAAATCGAAAGTGCATATAGTACGACATCCTTTGGGATTATGGGAAATTATGGCAAGCTTTCTTTGCAGCCTCGAAAGGTTAAACAAAGTCAAGAAAGTATATTTGATAAATGGACAATCACAGCATATGGAAGCATGCAGCATGATACGGGTCTTTATATGGATGGTCTCTTTTCTTATGGTTTGTTTAATGGAAATGTTCTAACACTTAAGCGAGGTAAAACGGCTGCATTGAGAGGTAAGCCCCTAAATGTTTCCTTAACTGCTGGTAAAACATTTATGATAGGCAGCCAATATTTTATTTTTGAACCACAGATTCAGTTTGTTTATCAAAATCTCCAGTTTAATAAGACTCGTGATATTGATAATTTTAATATTGATATGCGAAGTCCAGATCATTGGGGGATGCGTATTGGTGGGTATTTAACGAAGACACTTATATTTACTAAAGATGCACATGTCCTTTCATTCTATGGCAAGCTTCATTTCATTCGTAGTTTTGATGATAAACAATTTGTATATTTTAAAGATGCTTTCCAGCTTAGCTCCTTTGGGTCTTTTTTAGAAGCTGGATTTGGTGTTTATTCGCAATTATCTCCAAAAATTATTTTTCATAGCGACATGATTTATCAGCATAAATTTACAAAATCTGGCTTTTCTGGAACGCATTTCTCTGGTGGATTAAGCTATCATTTTTAATTGTACTTTTCTTCAATACATCCTTTGTGAAAATCATAAGCACAAAACATGGTTTTATTGTGTTATTTTTCTGATTTTTGACTTTACATATAATACAAAACGAATTATGCGGACGGCACATAAAAATAAAAGAAGAATCGCTAGGTGAACCAGATTCGTCTTTTCGGTTTTTGATGCAGATGAAATGAAGAAAGTTTAGAATAAATTATGATTAACGTATTAAAACGCCATGTATATTTGTGTGCTTTTACGACCTCTGTTTTACTTTTTGTGCATAATGTAGATGTAAATGCACAAGAGGAAGCCTCGTGTAGTTCTCTTTTTAAATCCTATCCATGTAATGCTGTTGATGCTGCTAAGATTGTCGAAAGGAGCGATAAATTATATGTGAGTGGATTGGATACAAGTTTTAAAAATGTTATTTCTATATCCCAATCTAATAACATAGTTATTAAGCTGGAAAAAGGTAAAGAGGAAAAAGGCATTTCAAAAACGGGTGGGTCTTTAGAATTTAATAAATCTGAGAAAATTACATCAGCCGTAATTGTGTCAAAAGATGAGAAAAGTTCTTTTAAGAAGATGTCTATTACGGGAAATGGCGAAAAGAAAAGTGGTCAAAATAAGTTATTTCAATCTGTTTTTGGTGTTAAACAGGGCGGTTTTCTCTTCGTTGATGAAGGTAAGATTGAGGTTTCTGATGTTCATGGTATAGCGGTTGAAAGTGCAAAACTGATTTATGATGCAAACATTAACTCGCGGGATGATATGTCTTTGGTTTCTTTTAAAAATTCAAATATCCTTCTTAAGGGAGAAGGAGTTCATGGTTTGCATTTTAGAGGAAGTCCTTCGCAAGATAAATATCAAGAAGGAGAGCTTCTTACAAGTCTAGGTGAATTTCGGTTCAAAAAGACCGATCTTCGTGTTCCCAATGGTACGGCTATTTATAGTAGTGATGCTAGGAGGTATCCTTATATCACAGCTTCAGAGGGTTCACATATTTTTGCTGATCGGTTATTAGATGTTAGAAATAATTCGTTTGTCGCCCTTGATGCTTATGCATCTTTTCTTGCAGGAGGAGCACAGGTTGAGAAAGGTTCTTATGGTAGTATTGAGTTGTTCGATAAGTCACAATGGACTGTAAGAGCAAGTAAAAATCTACTAAGCAGCGAACATAAAAAAGATTCATTTTATGCAGATTCATCTGTTTCATTTGTAAGGCTTATTGATAGTTCTATTTTCTTTCATAAACCTCAAAGTGGTTATTATCAGAAACTGCATGTCGGAAGCGTAGAAGATAATTCCAGTGATTATGTTTACGTCGCAGGGAGGGATGCACGCTTATATGTTAATGCACATCTTGCTACAAATGGAAAAAGTAAAACGGTAAAAGCTGATCAACTTTTAATCCATGGTGATGTTTATGGAAAAACCAAGGTGTATATTGTAAATCCTTCAGTGACTCCAGGGAAAGGAAATACGTTAAAAGTTAAGAAAGGAGAACGCCATAGTGCTTCAATTATTCAGGTTTATGGAAAGGCTGCGGAAGATTCTTTTAAACTGGCAACGGGTTATGTCGCTTTAAGAGGGGCACCTTATCGATACAGTCTGCGTGCTTATGGTCCAAATTCTTCTCATGGACAGGTAAAAGGTGAGAATGGATCCGTTAAAAAGAAAGATACTGAATATAATGGAGATTTTTGGGATTACCGGCTTGAAGCTGAATATTTTCAACGTTCTTCTCAAAAGCATCGTTCTCAAGTGAAGAAAGTTGTCCTTCGTTCTCGTATGCCTCGTTCTCTCGGATCTCATACTCATCATAATAATGTTTTAACTGATCATGATGCTTCTACTGATTATCTTGTAGAGGGCGTTAAAGCAGTTGTTCCACAGGTTCCAACATATCTATCGATGCCTAATGCTTTGTTTCAGGTTGGTTTGATGGATATGAACAATCACAACAAACAGTTGGAAACATTGCGTATCGCTGCTGGGACTTTAGGGGAAAATGATAAAAACCCTGCACTTTTTCTGCGAGGTTACGGTGGAAGTTATCGTTATGTTTCTGATTTATCTGAGCTTCAATATGGCTATGGCGCAGATTTGAATTATAATGCTATAGCGGCAAGTGTGTTGCTTAATGCGATTGAGGATACAGATCACATTTTGAGCTTTGGAGTAATAGGGAGCTATGGAAAAATTTCTCTACAACCTCAAGATGTTGAAGAAAGTAAAAAAAGTACATTTGATAAATGGTCTATTGCAGCATATGGCAGTATGCAGCATGATGCAGGATTCTATGTTGATGGCCTTTTTTCCTATGGTTTATTTAAAGGGGATGTTCTCACGCAAGCAAGAGGCAAGACAACAACATTGAAGGGAACACCTTTGAGTGCTTCATTGATTGCGGGTAAGTCATTTACGGCAGAACATAAAGGAGTTATTTTTGATCCGCAGATTCAGGTTGTTTATCAAAGTTTGCAGTTTGATAAGGTGTCTGATATTGATGGTTTTGATATCGAAATGGGAAAACTTAATCAGTGGGTGATACGTGTTGGTGGGGCTTTAAGCAAGACACTTTCAGCCTCTGAAGAGGGTTCTGTTGTTTCTTTCAATGGAAAGCTTCATCTTGCCAATAGTTTGGGAGGAAAACAACGTGTACAGTTTGGAGATGAATTTCAATTAGGGGCTTTTGGTTCTTCTCTAGAAACTGGAGTTGGGTTGAATGCTCAGTTGTTTTCAAATTTTGCATTGCATGGAGATCTAACTTATCAGCATCGTCTGAGCAAAGCTGGTTTTTCAGGGATGATTTTTTCAGGCGGTTTGCGCTATCGCTTTTAGATATATTTAAAATATAGAGCAATTTTTACATAAGTTATAGAGTGTTTTGTGAAGTATAAAATGAGTATTTAGGTTTTATACTTCTCACTGTTAATGTGTTTAATTTAGCGCTATTGCAAATGTTTTTTATTTTCAATGGAAAGCTTCATCTTGCCAATAGTTTTGGAGGAAAACAACCTGTACAGTTTGGAGATGAATTTCAATTAGGGGGGGCTTCTCTAGAAATTGGAGTTGGGTTGAATGCTCAGTTGTTTTCAAATTTTGCATTGCATGGAGATGTAACTTATCAGCATGAATTTAAGAAAGTTGGTTTTTCTGGAGTGCGTTTCTCTACTGGATTGCTCCATCTTTTTTAGCTATACATAAACTATATAGTAGCTTATATACAAGTATATATTGTTATATTAAGTATTAAAAGTAGATATTTAGTTTTATATTTATTGTATTTTAAGAAATTTGTTAGCTTAAATATAGATTTTTTTCTTAAATGAATAAAAATAGGAGAATAGGAGTCGGGAAGAGTTATGGTTTATGTATTTCAAAAACATATGTTTTTATGTAACTTTACAACAGCTATTCTTTATTTTTTGCAGGTTACTTAGGTTAGTGCTGCAGGATCTTCAAGTGATGCAGGAGAGGCATTTTATAAATGCGATGATAGAAAAACACACTTTCTCGCAGATGCAGATAAAGTTTATTACTTAAAAAATTCTCAAGAGGCTGCGCCTATTGCAGTTATATATTTAGAAAAAGCAGGCGCTGTTGTTAATGCCTCTCAGATAACAGTTTATGGCGATAATCCAGATAAAATATCTGCCTATGGGCGTATGCAAGAAATAGTGGAAAACTTAATCTAACAGCTTCAGATTTTAAGGATATATCTGCTCTTCGTGCTCAAAATGCAGTCATTAGCATGACAGTAGGGGAAATTAAGGGCGTTTCACATGCTATTTATGTATGGGGAAAGAAGCGGATATTGCTTTAGCGAGTGTGAATATCGATATTCAGCCAGATAATTTGAAGGTAAAAGGGATCGGTATTATGAGTGGTTTTGATGCAATGGTTAGAATGTCAGAGGGTACCGTTAATTTTAATCAGATTAGCTCATTTTCAACTCGGTTGGGGGCACTTATGGGTATTACGGGGCAAGGAAGGAGGGAGAAAACTAGAACAGATGGTGATGGCGCTATGGGGGGTATTGCCGGAAGCTTTAGAGGTTTTTCAAGGGGGCATTTGAAAAACAATTTTATTCATCTTAACCATATGCATGGATTCTTGATTAAAAATTTTTCAGGTTATGTAGACGATAATGGCAAATTAATTCAAAAATATATTTCACCAGATGGCTTTAAGAATACAAGTATTAAGATAGAAAAAAACAATATTTCTGTGAAAGGGGAGGGAGTACATGGTCTGTATTTTAATATTTTAGCTTCAGAAGAGCTTGCTAAGATGTCAGGGCAACGAAAAATGAAAAGATTTTAGAAACAAAAACAATTATTACGGGGAAGGCATGTGTTTATTTATCACAGACAAATATGACAGTCCTAGATGGTATTGCAATTTATGCGAAGGAGAATGGAGGCTATAGGGCTGAAGGTATTCTTGAATTATCTGATGAAACAAAGATCTCTGGTGATTTGTTGCTAAAAGCTAAAAATAACTCTTCTCTATTGGTGAAAGCAAGGGCTTCTTCTCTTACAGGAGGTATGTGTGTTGAGGATAGATAGTTCAACTTGTTGATTTAGAGTTAACGCGTGCTTCAACATGGTATCTTACTAAAAGTAAATACAACGGTTTACAAGACTCTGTTTCATCGCTTTCACCTCTAAGTCTTTCCAATAGTACACTAATCTTTGATGATAAAGATATATCGAGTGGTTATCAAACGCTACGCATTGGAAAAAGGACGGATATAAATGAAGGAGACAAAGTAGTATTGTCAGCATATAAAAAGCTTATAGTGTTGAGGGAAATGTTCAGATTAAGTTGAGTGCATTTTTAATGATGAGGGTTTGTTTGATCTCCAAAGGACGGATCGCATTTTGATCTATGGTGATGTTTCTGGAACGACTCTTATTCATGTGCAAAATTTTTTAAAAGCTTCAAGTAAAGAGATATGTGGCGGAAAAGATCAAAGCATTTTACTCATTCAAGTTGCTGGAACAGCAAAGGAGGATTTTTTTGAGTTAGCCAATGGTTATACTACGGTGAATGATTTTCCTTATCAATATCGTCTTCGTGGTTATGGTCCAAGCTCGCCTTTTGGAGAAGCGGATGTTACACTAAGATTAGTGGAAGGTGAGGGGAGTTTTTGGGATTTTCGTCTCGAAGGTATCTATATTTATTCTAAAGTAAATTCTGATAATACTATATCTGATACACTTTCTTCTTTTGCATCTTCTGATCCTGTAGATTCTCCGCCCCCCAATCCATTTCCTACGTCGTTAACATCTGTCACAGCCCTCTGTTCCAGCATCTCCATGAAATGATTATTGAGATGGAATCTGCTGGGAAAAAAACTGACGTGTAGAAGGCTGCCAGTAGGAAACTTTGCTCTTTAGAGGGGGAAATCAAAAAAATTTTATTTAGGAAAATAGTGTTGAATTCCATTCTTCTAAGCGTAGGAATAAATAGTTGTTTCAATGATGATATAAGCTATTTTTTGCCGAATTTTTAAGAAAAATGCTTTTGTGGAAGTATGTAGCCTATATAGGTGTTTATAGGGAGATGGGGGGCTTGGGGGTGATGTTTTTATTCTTGCATGGGGGTAGCAATGTTAAAAGGTCAAAAAACATGTTAAGGTATTTTCTTGTCTGAAGGGGGGAGGAAAGATTCAATGATTACGAAGATTTTAGGAGCTTTTGGGGGAGACTAGAGAGATAGGGTTTCTGAGAGCTCTAAAGATGCAAGGGGTATTAGGATTTCTGGAGGATTGTGTAGGCATTTTTATCAGCAATGGTTGCGCTTGTTGATGCTTGGTTTAATCAGTGATATTGATCATACCACATTCACCATTTTCGCTACCGAAGGTGAGGTTGTACCCTGCCTGATCCCAGTTGAGTGCTGAGATAGCACTTTTCCCATAACCTTTTAGAAGGACTTCTTTTCCATCATGAAAATATGCCGCTAAAATCATTCCATCATTGAAGCCTATAGCTACAATTTCTTTGCTTGGGTGGCATGAAACGGTGCTAACAAGCGCATTTGCTCGTGTGCCTAGTTCTAGTGGTGTTTTTCCCATGGGGCCATCTTTTGTATGAAAGGGCCAAACAATTGCGGCAGAGGCACCTGATGTTGCTAGCCATTTTCCTTTTGCACTCCAAGACCAGCTTTTGACTTTGCTTGGGTAGCCACTCATCCGTAAATGTTGATGATCTCTAAGGCGCCAGCCGTGTAAGGCGTTTTCTTGCATCGTGGAAATGACATAGCGGTTGTCTGGTGAAAAGGTGACATCACAATGAGCTCCTTTCCATACCAATGTGGTGGGAGATATTTGCGTTGATAACCAATGAAGAGTGACACCATTGTAATGGGCAACGGCAAGTCGTAAACCTTTTGGGGCAAAAGCGATGCCTTCTACACTGCGTTCATGTGTAAGCTCTTGTCGTTCTTTTCCAACATGCACAAATACGAAACGTGAGGAGGAAAAAGCAAAAGCTTTTTGTGGACCAAAAGCAACGTTGTTTATCCATTTGCGTTCTTTTTGGCTTAGCACTTCTGTATGTCCCGCTGCGGTTGTTTGACAGACTTTTCCATCTTCTCCACCTGTGATGATCGCAGTATTGTCATGGGAAAAATGGCTGGAAATTATTCCTTTGTGAACTTCAAAGATTTGTGGGGTTGGATTAAAAAAAACAATGAAACCTTCTACGGAAACAAAAGCTGGTTTATTGCCTATAAAACCGCAGGAAAGGCAGTAACTTTTGAGATCATAATGGGTAATGTTTGGCATTGTCACTCCCTTATGCACAACTTTCAAAACCAGTTTTTAATTTTTCAGCATCAAGAGAGCGTCCTATAAAAACAAGGCGACTTTCTCGTTTTTCATCTTCACGCCATGGGCGTTGATGTTGTCCCTCAAGAAGCATGTGTATACCTTGAATGACGTAACGATCATCGTCTCTTTGAAAGGCGATAATGCCTTTGAGACGCAAGATATCAGGTCCCTGTTGCTGCGTAATTTGTTGGATCCAAGGGAAAAACTTTTCTGGTTGCAGAGCACCTGTTTTTAAACTTACAGAAGTGATGGTAATATCATGAATGGGGGAAGCGTGATGATGGTCATGATGGCAATCGGGACCGCACACATGGTTGGTATGTTGGTGTGTATGTTCGTGATCGAGAAAATGAGGTTCATGATCGAGAGTTCGTTGGAGATCAAAGAAACCACGATTGATGAGTTTTTCAAGAGGAATATTGGCGCGCTGTGTTGTATAGAGTATAGCGCGAGGATTAATGGCCAGAATAAGGGATTCAGCATAGGCGCGTTCTTGTGCCGTGACAAGATCAATCTTATTTAAAAGAACAATGTCAGAGAAAGCAATTTGCTCTTCAACTTCACGACTTTTTTTCAGTTGAGAGGGTAAATGCTTTGCATCAACGACCGCTATGACACTGTCAAGGGTTGTTTTTTCATGGATAGTATCATCCATGAAAAAGGTCTGGGCTACGGGAACGGGATCTGCAAGCCCTGTCGTTTCTATAATGATCGCATCAAATCGATGAGAACGTTGCATCAGACTTTCCAGAATGCGAATGAGATCACCACGCACGGTGCAGCAAACACAGCCATTATTCATTTCATAAATTTCTTCATCTGATTCAATGATCAGGTCATTATCAATGCCAATTTCACCAAATTCATTGACAATGACGGCATAACGTTTGCCATGATTTTCACTGAGAATGCGGTTGAGAAGGGTGGTTTTTCCCGCACCAAGATAGCCTGTGAGAACCGTAACGGGAAGTTTTTTGGGGTGTGTCGTTTCCATGGAGAGACCTTTTATTGTTCTTTATTGCCATGTGTTTATGTTAAATCGATTGATATCATCAAGTAAATCACGAAGCTGAGATAGAACATGAGAAAAGATTGCTTCACCGGCTTGTGGTGTTGCTTTGCTTGCGTTTCCTGCTGCACCTTGCATATTTAGATCTCGCATTGTCCAGCCAAAGGCATGAGGACCATAAGCGCGTAAATACCGATAATTGGCAATCATATCTGCTTGTTTGTTATGAAAATTTGTTGCTTTTTCCATATGCACTTTTTCTGGTGCTAAATAGAGCATGAGAGAAGTTTCGATAAAACCTCCATGGATATCAAGATGCTGTTGAAAAGGCTCCATGAGACCTTGTGGCAAACCAAAACGGCTCCAGCTTGTTGCTACAGCGAGCATGGAAAGGCGCCTTCGTAATTCGGTGATAACAATGCTCATTAAAGGTGAATTGCCTCCGTGAGCATTGAGAAGAAGAAGACGGTTGATCCCTTTATGATAACAGTTTTCACCAATCTTTATCCATCGCTTAATCGCATCAGAAAAGGTAAGAGTTTGTGTGCCTGTAACATCCATATGTTCTATAGAATAGCCAATCTTTTCAACTGGTAAAAGTGCGATATGAAACTGCTCTTTTGTTTGTAAAGTGAGAGCTTTTGCAAAAGCTTCAGCAATGATCCAGTCGGTTTCGAAGGGAAGGTGCTCTCCGTGATATTCGTGTGCGCCCAAAGGTAAAAGAGCGAGAAAAGGCGTGTTAGATACCATAAATTATTGCCCAAAAGAGAAGTTAACACAGATTAAAGTGATCAAAGGTACTGTCACTATTTAATCTATCTATAAGAGAAACGCAAATAGGCGTCTTTTTACATCACATATGGATGCTATAAAATGAGAGCTTTGTTAAAAATAGTGAAACTTTTATTGAGTAAAGCTAACGCAATTTTTTCTGTAATATGAGGCGACCTTTCTAAAGATAGCTATCTTTGGTAAGTCTTTCTGATACATATTCTCATTTTTAACAAATCAATATTCAGACAGATTAAATACCTCACATCATGTCATGAAAAATAATTTTTTTGTTGTTTTTCGTTGTTTATTGAAAACGCAATTTTTTCTGTAAGTTGCATATCCTTCTTTTTACTAGGGAGAAAAGATAACCAAATTATTTCTATTTTTGCGATAGTACAGATTTTGGTTTCAATCAGAAGCTCTAAATTCTTAATTCAAGTATCTGTATATTATAAAAGAATAGAAATGTTTGTTGATTGATTTACTTTGGATAGTGTATTAACAGACTTTAGTGTTCATGAAAAAAGTGAATATCAAAGAGAAGAATTCACGTAAGATGAACTTGAAATCTCAGAGAGCTCGATGAGTTTATAAGATGATTCAAAAAGAAACACCGTTGGATACATGATAAACAGAACGCCATTGTGTTGCACATTGACACGCTTGTTTTAAAGAAACCTTTCCCAAGGTATCCAAGCCTATTTTGCGACGGCGCCCGTGAATGGTATAATGGTAAAGTCTCATAATGTAAAATCTACAGTGTTCCATCAGCTTTACACTTTTAAAGTAAAAAGGGGCAGCGCCATTTACTTTGCTAGTTTTCAATACTGTGTTAACAGCGCTTGATAGTTAAAATATCTCATAAGTGATATTTTTCTTTCTTCAAGTGTGTTTACATACACATCGATTTCGTTTGTGATTTGCCAGCAAAAAAATTTGTTTGATTCAATATAAACAGAGTTAAAATTAAGAGAATCTTATAATAGCTAGCTTTCTCATTCAACATGCAAAACAATGAACTATTATTATAGATCAGTATCCTGCCATTAAAGTGATTGGTTGATAAATTTATCATTCAATATCAGTTTTCATGGCGTTATTTTTTCAATGCGCTTACTTAAGTTGGTATTTCAAAAATGCAATTTTTAGTAAGTTTCTCTATCACTTTTCTTCCAAGAATTTGATCAATTCTTTATTATTATCACAAATTGAAGACGGTTATGTGAATATTGCCAAAAACTTCTTTTAAAGAGAATTATTTTTTACTAATACAGAGTAAATATAATTACTCAAAACATAAATATGGATAGGATCTACAATATTGACGAAAAATATGGAATAATTTTTATAAAAATTAAGAAAGAGAATTATTTTCGATATTTTAGGGGATTATATCATTTTTCATGACTTTCTTTTTATTTAATTTTAGGCAGTTTGTTGGTGCTCTAATGTTACTTATAATGTTTTTGTAAATCTGATAGATTTAGTTATTTTATAAGTTTGTTTTGTTAGGTTTGAAAGTCAATATTTTGAGTTCTTATGCTGTATGAGATAAAGGGCGCTGAATTACCTTTTTGAAGATGCTATGCGATATTTTTTCTTTATATATCAGTAAAAGTTGAGGATAATTTTATTAACGTCTTTTCTATTTGAAAAGAGAGATCTTATTTGCTTTTTTACACTTTATAACTGTTTTATAGAAAAATAATACACTATTTTAAGGTTTATTTATTAGGATAGATTTGTTTTAGATCGATGTTTTTATTCTCTTCCAATTTTATTTTTCAAGATTATTGATGAGTGATATAATAAAAATCCATTAGTTACTATTTCATTTTTATATTTATTGAAATAATAGACAAACATTATCATTATATTGACAGTTTTTAATATTATAGTTCTTTAGAATTTAATTACATTTTAAATTATTTATAAAATTTATATTATATAAGTTTTCAAATGGATTTGTCGTTTTTTTGTATTTATATGTAACACATGATGTAATTATATTTATAATATAATTACATATAGTATTTTGTTATGTGTAATTCTATAAATGCTTAAATATAAGCTTTGGTTTTTACATATGTGAATATTCTTTCATTTTTTCAGTGAAGAAAAAGAGGAGAAAAGAAATCGATGTTTAAAATATTTAAAAATCGTGTATGTTCACTTACTTTTACATTATTTATTCTTTTTTTGTACAAACTATAGAGGGAAATGAAAGTTTTGTAAAAAATAAATTTCAAGAGAGAATGGCAGTTCCTATTTCCACACTAGAAAAAAATGTAGCTATTAAAGCTGTGGACAGTGCGGTTATTCAAGGTGTTGAGAAACAAGATGGCATTGCTTTTGGGAAAGCTGAAAAAGTTTCTGCCTTTTCAGGTTCAGCTTTTTGGGGTGAAATAGGTATTTTCTCACTTATTGCTTCTTTATGTATTGGGGATGTATTTGGTGCAGTTGTATCTCTTTTAGGAATATTTAGTACACTTTAGTAGAAGGCTCATCGACAAAGTCGATGAGTTGTTTTGTTCACTTCATTAGTTTGAAAAAATTAATATTTGAAATGATTTGTGCTGTATTAGCTAGAAAAATCTCTATTGTTAATACTAAATCTATCTTTTATTAACATTATTAAAGTTCAAGATTCTACATTTATGTTTTTCTTTTTCAAAGTAGTGTAACCTGTTTTTTTACAGTTTATAGTTATTATCTTAGTAATAATGCTAGTACATTCACTCTTTTTATAAGCATTTTAATATTGTCTACCTGCTCTTATATGAAGATTATTCATCAAAGGCATATTTTATCCCTTTTTAAAATATTTTTATCTTTTATAGGAAGATAAAAAAAAATATCCCTGTATTTAGGTTTTTCATGCAATAAGAAAAATGATAGATATTCATCATTTCAAATTTGTTTATATTGAATCCATCAAAAGCATTTTTTGCATATAACAATTTGCATTCGTGTATGGATAAAAATTATTTAAGAAAAGAGCAAAAATTCTTCTCATGAATCATCTCTAAGGTTCAAGGGCTGTCATACTATTGGTAATTAGCAAATAAAATGATGATGCTGATTTGTATCTTTATGAAGGTAAGAGAGTGATACACAATGAACCTTATACTATCTCATGGGGAGGTTTATACTATAGAATTTATGGGCCCTGTTCGTGTGAGGGAAGTGGTGATGTGTATCGTTGGAAAATGCCTTTATTAAAACAGAAACATGAATTTGTGATACAAGTGTATTCTGGGTTGTTCTGTTGCGTAAGGGAACGATGCTGTTAAGTAAGGTGCTAAGAGGTATTATAGCTTAGCAGAAGAAGGGCAATGAAGTAAAAGGTCTTGTTTAGCACGAAGGCGTGCAATCCACTGATCTTCACGAATAGTAGTATTATGCGTTGTAATGAGTTCATTTTTTTTAATTGCAGCTGTTACAGTTGCTTTTTCTAAAAGACCACAAGGAATGGCGTGGTGAGCGCGTGCTTCTGCGATGTTCATTATCCAAGCGCGATAAGTATAAAGACCGATAAAGTCTAGCTGGTCACCTGGGTGTAAATCTTTTTTAGCAACAGCACAGACTTCTACTACGGGGTGGCTAAGAGGGACCATATCTTTTTTACCATAAAGCATAACACGTGCGCAGGTGAGGGGAACTTCCATTGCTGTTAAATGATAGGGGCGGTGAAAGGTGAAGTAAGGTCCCTGACCAATTTTTAAATCTTCCATACGTTCGCGTAAACGTGGGTGTGTTATTTCTGCAATGACAAAAACACCTGGGGAAACACCTTGACCTATTGAATAATCCACAACACCATATTGCTGTAAAATTCCTCCATCTTTTTTGGGAATAAGCACTTTGTTTAAATCTTGCAGCGTCGCTTGTGGTCCATGCATTCCTGGGCAGTCGGGGAGAAGTCCGGTGGCATTGGCAATTGCGGCCATTTCAACCATCGTTTTGGAACCATCAATAAATTCAACCAACATGCGTACATTCATATTACGCCGGAGTGCTTCTTCTTCGTAAGCATCAGGTGTAGCATCAAAGAGCAGAGGATTATTTTTTCCCTTACCCGCTGCAACAATCTTATGTCCAAGAGCTGAAACAAATTCGATGAGTTCCATGCAAGAAGTTGGTTCATCTCCGGCACCAAGGGTATAAATAAGTCCTCGTTTTTCTGCTTCATGTTTGAGATAAGCGCCAATTGTAACATCTGCTTCAACATTCATCATGACAAGATGTTTGTTATTCTCAAGCGCTTTGATACCAATTTCTGCTCCCGCTTCAGGATAGCCTGTTGCATCAATGATAATATCAATTTGTTCATGGCGCAAAACAAGGTCAATATCATCTGTCGCTGCAATCAAATCTTTTTCAATGCTTTGCGTGAGAGCATAAGTATTTTCAACTTCACAGACATGTCCATCTTCGCCATAGGCTAGTGTAGCGGCATCAAAAATACGTGATGGCGTCCTAGTGGCTACAGCAGCCACTGTTATACCATCCATATGCGCAATACTTGATAATAAATCTGTGCCCATTTCCCCACAACCAATCAGTCCAATACGGATGGGGGGATGGTTTTCTGCACGTTTTTTCAAATCATGCGCTAAACCTGTTAGGTTCACATTGCTTGCCATTCTTTTTTCCCATTTGAAAACTATTCTGCTAAAAAACTTTTCTCATTCATTAAGGTGTATTTATTTTTAAGACAATTAATCTTTTATTCTTGATGCTCTAATCAATGGACTTTATAAAAGCAAGGGGGGTGGTTGCTTTTATCAAATAAAGTAGGAATAGCGTTATGCAGCAAAAAATAACAGTACAAGATGTCACTAATTTTATTGGGAAAGAAGTGGGATTATCGGGGTGGCGTCTTGTTACACAGGATATGATTAATCAATTTGCATGCGCTACAGATGATCATCAATGGATACACGTTGATGAGGAAAAGGCTAAACAGACACCTTTTGGGGGAACGATTGCTCATGGTTTTTTAACATTATCGCTTTTGTCTACGCTTGCTTATGAGGCTCTTCCAGAGTTGGAAGGGACCACAATGGGGATTAATTATGGTTTCGATAAAGTACGCTTTATGAGTCCTGTGAAAACAGGAGTACGGGTACGCGCGCGTTTTGTGTTAGATGATGCAGAAATTCGCCCTTCTGGTCGAGTGGTTTTCCATTATGGGGTTACGGTGGAAATTGAACAGCTAAAAAAGCCAGCTCTTACAGCTCAATGGCTTATTGTAGCTGTGGTGGGAGAGAAAATATCTAATATCTAGGTTAGTTTGAGTACTTTATTTTATAAAATTTTTATACAGTTCTATGAGAAGTTTCTTCAAGGATAGGATTGAGAATAATCTATAGGATGATAGATATGGTGGAGCTATCATAGCGTTGATAGCTATAGCTGATTGCTATCTTTCCTAGATCGTTTTGAAGAGGAGTTTCCTAATGAAGACTGTGCATTGTTTTGCGCTTTTGTTTATAGCGTTCTTTAATGGGATCATAACCCTCACGTAAAACAGAACGCTTCAAATGGAATATACTTGCGTTGCCAATTCACAGGCTTATTTTAAAGAAATATCTCTCAACGCTCGTCACACCCATTTCGCAGTGGCGCCTATAATAGTATAACTATAAAACCATTGAGCACCCCATCTTTATGCTTGGGAAGAAGAAAGTTAGTACCATCATATTATATGCCAGTCCCCGATGTTAAGACAGGTCTTGACACTTGAGATAATTCATAAGAGTCATGGCCTTCCTTGCTTGTATAGTTTTTACTCATACGGCTCTTTCCGCTTTTAAGGTGTAAGCGAGGGGTTTTGATTGATTCAATATGGAATAACTTTAGAGTGAGAGGCTCTTACTGTATTCAGAGTTCTCATTCAATATGAATAACGTCATATTATCATTATAAATCAATATGTTGTATAAGATTTGAGAAGGCCATGACCAATGCCTTAATTTACATGATAATTTATTATTTTTATGTTAAGAGAGAGAGAGAGTCTCGAATATTGTAAGATCTCTCATTTTATTCCCTTTTATATTCAATCCATTAAAACTATTTTCTTTCATGTTACAAACGGATGGAGAGAGACAAAAACTGTTTAAGAGAAAAGTTCCTAATCTCTTATGAGCGTTTTCGATAGGCAAGGGTTGTTGCACTTGGAAAGTGGCAAAGAGGATGATGGTACTGGCATGTGAAATTCTAAGTCTTTTAATGTTTTGTTTTATCAAGTTTTTGTACGATTTTATCAGAAGTCCATTGGGTTATAACATTGAGTATGATCAAAAGAATGATGACAATGGTCATGATGAAGGTATTATAGCGTTGATAGCCATAGCGGATTGCCATATCCCCTAAACCGCCTCCACCAAGATATCCAGCAAGTGAGGTGGCTCCTATGAGAGAAATGACCATGACTGTAAAACCTGTAATCAGGCTAGGGAGAGCTTCAGGAATAAGAACATGTCTGATAATTTGAAGACGGCTTGCGCCCATAGAGCGGATCGCTTCAATGAGACCGTTTTCAACGGTTTTAAAAGAGAGTTCTGCCATGCGTGCATAAAAAGGGATAGCTGAAATGGTCAGTATAAAAATTACAGCAGGCATTCCTATCCCTCTTCCTACAACGATACGCGTAACGGGAAGAAGATAAAATGCAAGAATAATAAAGGGAATGGCACGAATACTGTCAATGATCATGCTTAAAGGGCGATTGATGAGAGATGAGGAAAAAATCCCCCCGCGTGCTGTTGTGTGAAGAAGAAGACCAAGGGGAAGTCCTATAATAAATGCCATAAAAGAAGCACTAAGTGTCATCAATATTGTATCAATAACAGCTTGGGGAAGTTCATGAGACAAAACATTAAACATAGCCTAAGACCTCACAATATCGTCCTTTTTTCGTTAACCATTGAACAGCTTTTTCTAAAGCTTCTTTATCTTCTCCAGGAAGAGCTAAGAAGAGTCGCCCGATGGTTTCATCTTGAACTGTATCAATGCCACCATGCAAAATACGTGCTTTTAAACCACTCTCATTTTCTAGAAGATGAAGAAAAGGTTGCTGGGCAATTTCACCGGCAATATTGATTTCAATGACAGCTTCTCGCCCGATTGGTTTGAGATTTTTCGCAAATTTTTCAGGAAGTTGCGGGGTGACAAGCTTGAGCATGGCTATGGTTGTATCGTCTTGCGGTGATGTAAAGATGTCTTTCACACGTCCTTCTTCTACAATGTTCCCCTGATTAAGAACAACAACGCGATGCGCTATGGTGCGCACAACTTCCATTTCATGGGTGATGAGCACAATCGTGAGATTGAGGTGTTTATTAATATCAGCAAGGAGCTCTAGAATAGATTGTGTTGTTTCAGGGTCAAGAGCAGAGGTAGCTTCATCTGATAACAATATTTTAGGATTAGCAGCAAGCGCACGAGCAATGCCAACGCGTTGTTTTTGCCCCCCTGATAATTGTGCTGGATAGCAATATTCTTTTCCATATAACCCAACCAATTCAATAAGTTCAAGGGCACGTTTGTGGCGTTGTTTTTTACTTACACCACTTAATTTAAGCGGCAATGCAATGTTATCAAGAATATTTTGCGATGAGAGAAGATTGAAATGTTGAAAAATCATCCCAATTCGTTGACGGTAAGGCGCCCACTCTATCTCTGATAGATTTGAAATATCAACACCTTCAAAAAAAATGGACCCTGCATCAATCTTCTCTAACCCATTTAAACAGCGGATAAGTGTTGATTTTCCTGCTCCACTGCGCCCAATAATGCCAAGGATTTCACCAGCATGGATATTTAAAGAGAGATTATTAATTACCGGAACACCAGCCGTTTTGTTAAAACAACGGCTGATGTTTTTTAAGGAGATAAGAGTAGGTTTTTCCATTCACAATTACTCGGATATTTGGCACAATTACCAAGAAGTTTGGGCGGTTTTTCCAAAAACCTCTTTGATTTTTGCACGGATAAGATCGTTGTTGTAAGCGGCAACTAATTTTTTAACCCATGGCTCATCTTTTTCGCTCGTGCGTACAACGATGATATTATCATAAGGATTATTTTTTGCGCTCTCCCATGCGACGACATCTTTTTCGAAGTTTAATCCGGAAACAATAGCCCAGTTTGTGTTTATAATTGCAAGATCAAAATCGTCAATAGCTCGTCCTAACATACCAGCATCGAGTTCACGAATTTGCAGGTTTTTAGGATTTTCGATAATATCAAGTGGAGATGCAAGAATATTATGAGGATCTTTTAACTTAATGAGACCTAAAGAATTGAGAAGAAGTAAGGCTCTTCCACCATTAGATGGGTCGTTTGGAATACCAACATGTGCACCATCACGTAAATCTTTTAAGTCTTTGATTTTGTGCGAATAAACACCGATTGGAGCAATAAATGTATAGCCGACAATTGAAAGTTTATAGCCACGTTGTTTCATTTGTTCATTAAGATAAGGGGCGTGCTGAAAAGCATTCGCATCGATCTCTCCTGCGTTAACAGCGTCATTAGGCAAAGCGTAATCAGAAAAATAAACGAGTTCAATATCTAAACCGGCTTTTTTAGCTTGTTCAGCAGCAGTTTTCCAAATAATCGCATCCCGCCCTTCCATAATACCAAGTTTGATTTTTGATTTGTCTGTAGCCATGACAAAAACTGTAGATAAAAAAAGTGCAAAGAGAGAGAGGAATAATCCTATAATCTGACTACGAAAAAATTTTTTTAATGTCATGTGCTTTTAACTTTCTTTTCTAAGAGATTTTTTGAGGGAAGTTTCAATATACTCTGTATTTTTTTAGGGAGATTTCAAGTTATACAAGCTTTAGATAATATTCAATCACTTTTATTTTTAAAAGAGTATTATTTTTTCTTCTATTTTTAGTAGTTTTGGGGGCTTATCATTATTCATTCTCAGTAATTCTCTGAAATTCAGGCATCAATTCTTCTATTGTAATCATATTGTAATCATTTGTTGAGGGAACCAATGACACTTTAAAAACTTCTTTAAGGGACGATTGGTTGAAGAACTAGACAATCAGATGATGCTTTAGCAGTAAATTCATGAGGAACATACTGCGCAATCAAGATCAAAAGGCCGCGTTCGTGTAGATGGGGAATAAAAAGAGACTTTGTTACAATGTTGTGGGGTCTTTGGGGCGGGAAATAAAGGTTGCTGATCATTGGATTTAAACGCGACAAATTTTTGCAAAGGCGAAATTTTGCCCTTCACATGTTTTGAGAGAGGAAGAAAAATAATGTTAAGAAAGAAATTTTTATCAACAACAATGATTTTATGGGCTTTGGGAGCGTCGGGGGTGGCTGTGACTGCTTCTCACGTGGAAGCTGGAACCATTGCAGGAACAGTTGCTCGTGTTGCATCAGGTCAGGTATCTTTACGCACAGGTCCTGCGACAGCTTATAAAGTTATCACAATGGTTCCAATGGGAGCAAAAGTGCAAATTTATGGCTGTCTATCCAATAAAACTTGGTGTTCTCTTGGTTATCACGGAAAGGTTGGTTGGGCATCTGCACGTTATGTCAATGTCAACAATGTTCCCACCGTTGCTTTTACAAAGATGCCAGTAAAGCCAAATGCTAGGATAAAATCGCAAAAAGTAAAAAAAGAAAAAGTAAAACAGTTTGTTTCTGGTTTTAAAGCTCTTCCGGCGATTCAAAAAACACGGAAAAACATACAAAAACTCTACAGAACAGATGTGATTATCGATTCTACTGGTGTCAAAAAAAGAGATGAACGGACAATTTTAAATCCTTCGCCCAAAGCACAAGGAGTTTCTGTAAAGCACGTAAATGCTTATAATCCCTTCTTTCCTGATAATGTCAATTACAAAAATTTTGAACGTAATGAAACACGTTACCGTGTTGTGACTTATCCTCCTCGATAAGGGTAAGTTAATTTCACAATCGGAGTGATAAAAAGGATCGGCAGCATAAGGGTTTTTTGCTTCATGCTGCTGATCCTATTGTACCGTAAAATGGCATTAAGGCGGCGATGATTAATTAAGGTGGCGAGGTATTCATGGATATTCAGAGTAAAATTTGTTAATACCCCGAATTACAGTCCTTTAGGATGGTGATATGAATCCTCAGCAGGGGAAGATCCTGCTGAAGAGAAGCCGGACTTTTGACAGAGCGGCTAGGGCTCTTCGTCCTTTCGGACAGGGCATTAATTTACGGACTTAGGCTTTATCAAATTACGAGAAATGAGCAATTCAGCAATTTGAACTGCATTCAATGCTGCTCCTTTTCTTAAATTATCGGCAGCAACCCAGAAAGCTAAACCATTTTCAACGGTGATATCTTCACGAATACGGCTAATAAAGGTGTCATCTTCTCCTGTACATTCATAAGGTGTGGTATAGCCACCATCTTCGTGTTTATCGATAAGCTGACAACCGGGAGCATTGCGGAGAAGCGCTTGTGCTTCAGATACGCTTAATGGTTTTTCAAATTCAACATGGACGGCTTCGGCATGACCGATAAAGACAGGGACCCGTACAGCAGTGGCCGTTAATTTAATCTTCGGATCGAGAATTTTCTTCGTTTCAGCAGTCATTTTCCATTCTTCTTTTGTATAACCATCTTCCATGAAAACATCGATATGAGGAATAACATTAAAGGCAATGCGTTTAGTGAATTTTTTTGATGTAATTGGATCAGCAACAAAAACTGCACGTGATTGTTCGAAAAGTTCATCCATTCCTTCTTTACCAGCTCCAGAAACCGATTGATATGTAGAGACAACAACACGTTTAATGATTGCAGCATCATGGAGAGGTTTTAAAGCTAAGACCAGTTGAATTGTTGAACAATTAGGATTTGCTATAATATTACGTTTAGAAAAGGCATTTATAGCTTCGGCATTGACTTCAGGGACGATCAACGGAACATTGGAATCATAGCGCCACGTGGAGGAATTATCGATGACGACACAGCCAGCGGCAGCGATTTTAGGAGCATATTCTTTGGAAATGCTTCCCCCCGCAGACATAAGACAAAAATCTGTGTCAGAAAAATCGTAAGTATCCAATGCTTTTACTTTTAAAGTTTTATCTCCATAAGAAACTTCTTGTCCTAATGAGCGTCGTGATGCTAAAGGAACAATTTCATGCGCGGGAAAACCACGTTCTTCTAAAATTGTAAGCATTTCACGACCAACATTTCCGGTTGCGCCGACAATTGCAACTTTAAAACTCATTTTCTATATACTCCTCATGTCTTTCCACGTTTATTCCCCGTGCTATACTCAGGAGAGAGTGAGTTGGTCAAGGAACATCATTAAATTATATTTTTGATTTTCAACAATTCAATCTTGTGCACACCAATCATTATCGTGAGCACAGTGCACACCAATCATTATCGTGAGCACAATAAATCGTTTTATTTCAAATAATACTATCTTTGTTTAATCTTTCAGAATTGAAAAATTGAATATTGTACGCCAAACCTTCATCTCTTTGAGAGAGCATTTTAATTAAGTGAATTCCTTATCTTCTGTCAATTGTTTCTCTTCACACTTTGAATTTTTTAAGGATGGTATGGCGTATTGCGTTGGTGGAATCTTTTAATACTTTATCTGTTAAGTGTTTAATTATTTGATCTTCTCCCTATGCACTTTAAAAGCGAAGCTTCCTATTCAGTTTGTAAACAGCCAGATTCTAGTGGTTATTTTTAGCGGCTTCCTATTTTTCTCTTAAACTAAGAGATCAAAAAGCAAGCCTAAAAATACTTAAAAAAACATTTGGCACCTAAAAACATTTGAATGTTTCAAGAAGGTATGCATGCTTCATATCCTCATACCTTAAATGATAGAATTTATGGTACAATAGGATAAACTTAAGTATCCATTATATAAATAAATTCTTATGAAAGTTATACATATAGTTTTTTCGTGTCTGTTTTTTACTTTAATCCTGTTATGCTATAAAATATCGTCATTTGAAGTAAGGTGATCTTTAAACTTTCTTGATATACTTAAGTGTTCCTTTAGTGTGTGGGAATATTCATAGACTTGCTTGGTGAGCTTTTGGTTTCAAGTGAATTATATGAGTGGAAAGCCGTTGAACACCCCCATATTTATGTTTAATAAAAGAGCAAGTTAGCACCATCATACATTTTTCCAGCTCCCAATATCGCTACAGTTCTTGGTATGTGAGACGATTCAATAAGAGGTATGCCTTTTTGTACATTTTACTCACACACCAACTCTGCTTGTAATGTGCAAACAAGAGATTTTGATTGATTCAATATAGAACAATTTTGAAATGAAAGAATTTTACGATATTTGGAACACTTATTTAGTATACATAACGTTAGATGATCATTATAAATCAACGCGCTATTTCTAAGTTAAACTCGTTAGAATTCGGACTATTTACAGACAAGATTAGATTTAAAAAATTTCGTTCTCATGAGATATGGTGAGACAGTCACAATTCTTTTCAATGTTATTAAGGACGTTGATTGTCCTTTCAGCGAATTTATGAAAATAATGGGTCATTTTTTTCATCAGAAATCAACTGCAAAATAGCCCTTTGTTTTTTGCGGGTCAGCATTCTAAAACTTTTCAAAAGTAAATATTCTGCTTTGCTTTCTATTCTATCATCACAATGATAGAGGGTATCTTCTTTTTTCGTGTTATCAGCATAAAAGAAGGAAACGGGAACATCTAATATATGAGCAATTTTCTGTAAACGTGCTGCGCTTACACGATTTAAGCCTTTTTCATATTTTTGAATTTGTTGAAACGTTACGCCCAAATGACTCCCTAATTGTTTTTGAGAAAAACCCATGATGTTTCTTCTGAAGCGAATTTTTTTGCCTAAAGAAATGTCATAAAAATGTAGATTTTTGGTTCGCACTTTGCTCCCCCTCCGGTTGCGAGCGCCCTCGCATTGGTATTCCGGGGTCTGGAAGTGCTGACTCAAAACAGCCTCTTGCTTTTAGTGCTGAGAGCACTTGGACATAACAAGAGCCCCCGGAAATTCCGGGATATCCGCAAAAACGGTTTTATTTCTAGTTTGAGTTTTTCGGGCTTCCAGACCCTATTTGATCGTCGCGTATACGACCAAAAACACAAGTCTCCTTCATAGGGTAATTTCTTTAAATCGTCAACCAGAGTGACAGCAGTTGTTTTGGTTATTTTTTGCAAAGTTTACATGCAACTGTTGCAATGCATCTCTTTATTTTGATGGGATTTTGGATCATTTCTTGGTGATCATTATGGGGGATATTTTAAATTGTAACTATATCACTTTTATCCATTATCTATCTCTTTTGTAGAAAAATGAAAGCTTCTTTTCGCATTCAGAAGCAAAAGACTTTTTTAGAGCAACTATAATATTGCGAGTTGGTAAAGAGAATGCTGGTGCTGGCGTGTCATGGATTAGCGTTTAAAATACCAATATTAAAAAGATTGCAAGAGTAAAAGAGAGCTTTTCATAGAGCAGTGATTGATAACAGGTTTCTCCAGAAAAAATGAACGAAAATTTCTTATTTTTTATAGGCTACTTTTTCATTGTTTTGCAAAGGGCGCGCTTCTGAAGCAAGCATAATGGGAACGCCATCACGAATAGGATAGGCAAGCTTGGCTTTGAGAGAAATGAGTTCTTGTGTTTTTCGGTTGAAAGAGAGTGTGCCTCTCGTTATTGGACAGACGAGCAATTCGAGCATTTTGGGATCTGGAGTCATTTTTTTCATGTTTTGACGTTTATTAGTTTAAACGGTAATCTGTTCCTGTTTGTTTCATGAGTGAGCGTTCTGTTAATGCAAGAAGAGTTTGGGCACGGCTTTCGATATCTGGAGCTTCAAGGAGAGCTTGTTTTTCTGCTGGTGTAAAGGGGATAAGAGCTGAAAAAGCATTAACCAATATAGGTGTAGGAGCTTCTATGATACTGCTCCAATTATATTCCATTTCATGGATGGTCAGATATTTTTCTACAACGTCGAGTAAGTTTTCTCGGTTAATGCTTTCTTCAATATCGAATTCTTGTAAGTCTTTTATGTTTGATTGGATGAGAGCTGTTCGATAGGATTTTGTGTTTGTCAATTCTTGTTCTAAGGTGAAGCGGCAAACACCTTGTAAGATAATGAACAGTTGTCCATTTCCTGTTTCGCTGTAGTTTGTAATGCGCCCTATACAGCCTGTTTTATAAAGTTGTGTAGAGAAGCGGTCTGTATTCGATGAAAGTGGTTGAATAATGCCCAATAGACGATCAGTTACCATAACGTTTTCAATCATTTCAAGTGATTCTGGTTCAAAAATGTTGAGTGATAAAAAACCACCAGGTAGTAAGAGCGCACCTTCTAAAGGAAAAAGGGCAATTTGCTTTGGAAGATCATTTTCGCAATTGTACGAGATATTACCAGCTTTCATGAGTATTTTGTCACCTTTGTTTGAGGTAGTTTCAGTCTGTAAATAGTCGCAATTTATGACACTATTGAGAAAGCAAAAAAAACACTTCTTGTAAATTAAAATCATACTTATAAAATACTTGAAATCCTTATTCTAAAAAAGAAAATGAAACCCTATTTTTAAGATCGAACTGCGCGAGAAAGAATATTACTTTGCGATCTTTTTAGTGTGTGACGTTTTGCATTATTTTCAAGAGGTATTTTTGTTTATAGCTTTTGATTTTTGTTTTAATTTTTCTAAAATGTGTCCCTTACAATTTTTGTAAGGTTCAAAAGGATGCTATTATAAATCTTTTGAAGCAGCTTATGCAAGTTTTAAAATGAGAACATTTTCATCACTTTACTAATGACAGTGTGATAAAGATAGGTTATAGGTTAAAATATGCTGGAAAGAGCGTTATCGTTTCTTTCATTCTTTTGCGGGAGAGTGCAGATTGCAAATTTTCGCATTGCCGCCGAAGGGGAAATAGCCCATAATCTCTCAGGCTTTAAGGACCGTAAAAGGAGGAAGGCAGATCTGGAAAGTCGGGAGAGCCCGCGCCGAAGGTGTAAGCGAAAGATCTTTTCGCGAGTCTCTCAGGTTGATGACAGAGGGGTGCAGAGACGGTCATATTGTATGGGCGTTAGCGCAGCTTTGGAGTTATTATGGGCACAGCACAAGAAACATCTTTTTTAAAAACACTTCCTTTATATGATTTACATGAAAAAGCAGGAGCAAAATTTGGCGCTTTTGCGGGTTGGAATATGCCTTTAACGTATCCTCTTGGCGTTTTGAAAGAGCATCTCCATACGCGTGCACATGCAGGACTTTTTGATATTTCTCATATGAAATTGATTACTGTTGAAGGCGCACAAGCCGCGGAATTTTTATCCTATGCTTTTCCTATTGATGCAGCAGCTTTAAAGATTGGGCACTCACGGTATAATTACTTGCTTAATGAGCAGGCTGGTATTCTTGATGATCTTATCATTACCCGTTTAGAAGAAAACCGTTTTATATTGGTTGCTAATGCTGGGAATGCGCAGGATGATTTTGTAGAATTGGAAAAGCGTGCAGTTGATTTTGAATGTCAAGTGATTGCTCTTGAAAGGGTATTGCTTGCTCTTCAAGGTCCTGAAGCGGCAGCTGTTCTTGCTGATGCGGATTTACCAGGGAATGAATTGTTCTTTATGCAAGGATTCGAACCACAACAAGATTGGTTTATAACGCGTTCTGGTTATACGGGAGAGGATGGTTTTGAAATTGCTTTACCTATAGGGCATGCGCATATGTTGGCTGAAAAATTGCTGAGTGATTCTCGTGTTGAGTGGGTTGGACTTGCAGCACGCGATAGCTTGCGGTTAGAAGCAGGGTTGTGTTTGCATGGAAATGACATTACCCCTGATACAACACCTATTGATGCTGCTTTGACATGGGCTGTTCCTAAAAGTGTTCGAGAAAAAGCACAATTTTATGGCGCGAAGGCTTTTCTTGAAGCGTTGCAAAAAGGACCTGCTCGTTGTCGTGTTGGATTAAAACCGCAAACGCGCCAACCTGTTCGTGCTGGTGCGGTGCTTCTTGATAATCAAGGTAATGAGATTGGAGTTGTAACATCAGGTGGTTTTGGTCCTTCTTTTGATGGTCCTGTCGCGATGGGTTATGTTCCTGTTGATTGTAAAGTTGAAGGGACACAAGTCTTTACAGAACTGCGAGGCAAAAAGATTGTATTATCAGTTCATTCACTTCCCTTTGTTGAACAACGTTATTTTAAAGGATGATTTTTTATGTCTAAAACTTATTTTACACAAGACCATGAATGGCTTAGCGTTGAAGGACAAGTGGTGACTGTTGGGGTTACACATTATGCGCAAGAGCAATTAGGGGATTTGGTTTTTGTTGATTTACCACAAAGTGGGACAAAACTTTCCAAAGGAGAGGCAGCTGCTGTTGTGGAATCGGTGAAAGCCGCTTCAGATGTTTATGCTCCTCTTGATGGTGAAGTGGTCGAAATCAATGAAGCATTGGCTGATAGTCCTGAATTGGTAAATCAGAAAGCTGAAACAGAAGGCTGGTTATGGAAAATGACATTGCAGGATGAGACACAACTGGAAGGGTTGTTGGATAAAGATGCTTATAAGACTTTGATTGGATGAGTGCCATGATCGAGCGTTCTTTTTCTTCTCGACATATTGGGCTGCGTCCTGATGAAACACAAAAAATGCTTGATGTTTTAGAGCTTGATTGTGTTGATACACTTATTTCTCAAGCTGTTCCACATTCTATCCATTTGGGACGTTCACTTAATTTGCCAAAGGCTGCGAGTGAAGGACAAGCCTTGGAAGAACTCTCCAAGATGATGGGGCGTAATTGTTTGCACAAAAGTTTTATTGGGCAAGGATATCATGGAACTCATGTGCCCCCGGTTATTTTACGAAATCTGTTTGAAAATCCTGCTTGGTATACTGCTTATACGCCGTATCAAGCAGAAATTAGCCAGGGTCGTTTAGAACTTTTGTTTTATTTTCAGACATTGATTAGTGAACTAACAGGTTTGCCTATTGCTGCTGCTTCACTTCTTGATGAAGCAACTGCTTTAGCTGAAGCCAATGCCCTCGCTTTTCGCTTTTCCCGTGAGAAAAAGACGAAGATTTCTGTTCAGAGTCTTTTACATCCTCAGACTTTAAGTGTTGCGCAAACGCGTGCTGAAACACAAGGCATTCAGATTAGCCAAGAGAGGAAAATTTGTTCTAATACAGCGGCAATTGTTTTATCTTGGCCAGATACAAAAGGTTCTTTTCATGATTATAGTGAGATCATAAAAGAGGCAAAGGAAAAAGGAGCTTTAGTTATCGTTGTGGCTGATCCTTTAGCGCTTACTCTTATGGAGCCACCTGCTCAATGGGGGGCGGATATCGTTGTTGGTTCTATGCAGCGTTATGGCGTTCCGATGGGATTTGGTGGTCCACATGCTGGTTACCTTGCAGTGAGTGATGCGTTAACGCGCCTTATTCCAGGGCGTATTGTTGGTCAATCCGTGGATACGAGAGGGCGTGTTGGTTTTCGTTTAGCTTTGCAAACACGTGAACAACATATTCGGCGCGATAAAGCGACATCAAATATTTGTACAGCTCAGGCTTTATTGGCTAATATGGCAACTGCTTATGCTGTTTGGCATGGGCCGAAAGGTTTACAAGCAATTGCGCAGCGAATTCATCATTTAACATGTCGTTTTGTTGCTGGTTTAAAGGCTGCAGGTGTTTTTTGTGAAGGAGAATCTTTTTTTGATTGTGTAAGCATTGTTGTGAAGGGAAAAGCGAAAGAGATCGCGCATCAAGCTAAAATAAGTGGACGCCTTATTCGTGTTCTCGATGATGACACCATTGCAATTAATTTTGATGAATTGTCAACAGAAGAAGATGCTTGTGCTTTAGCGCAGCTTTTTGGGGCACAATTAGGCGATCAGGTTTCTCCACAGCTCTTTGGCAAAAAGCGGGAGTCTTCCTTTCTTTCCCAGCCTTTTTTTCATGCGGTTCATTCAGAGACAGATATGATGCGTTTTTTGCGTCGTTTAGCGGATAAGGATTTGGCGCTGGATCGTGCTATGATTCCTCTTGGTTCTTGTACAATGAAGCTCAATGCGGCGGCTGAATTGATGCCTGTGAGTTGGGCCAGTATGGCTAATATACATCCCTTTGTTTCACAAGAGGATGCAGCCGGTTATCTGGAGATGATCGATCAGTTAAATGCGTGGTTATGCGAAATTACAGGATTTGCGCAAGTTTCTTTTCAGCCAAATTCTGGTGCTCAAGGTGAATATGCGGGGCTTTTGGCTATCCGACGATATTACCAATCACGGGGAGAACATCAACGTACAGTTTGTCTTATTCCTGCATCTGCGCATGGTACCAATCCAGCTTCGGCGCATATGGCAGGTATGGAAGTCGTTGTGATAAAATGTTTAAGCGATGGCGATGTTGATGTAGACGATCTCAAAATGAAAGCGCAATTGCATAAGGATAAATTGGCCGCTCTCATGATCACCTATCCTTCAACTCATGGTGTTTATGAGGAAAGCATTAAGGAAATTTGTTCTATTATCCACGAAAATGGCGGACAAGTTTATTTTGATGGCGCTAATCTCAATGCACTTGTGGGGCTTGCTCGTCCGGCGGATATTGGAGCGGATGTTTGTCATATGAATCTTCATAAAACATTTGCCATTCCCCACGGGGGGGGTGGTCCTGGTATGGGACCAATTGGAGTTGCAGCGCATCTCAAATCATTCTTACCAGGGCATGAACAGGATAGGACAACATATGCGGTTTCGGCAGCTCCTTATGGAAGTGCGTCTATTCTTGCAATTACATGGATGTATATTCGAATGATGGGGGCTGATGGCTTAAAATATGCAACACAAATAGCCATTTTAAATGCCAATTATATTGCTGCACGTCTTTCACCCGCTTATTCCATTCTTTATCGGGGCAAGCATGGACGTGTTGCTCATGAATGTATTGTGGATACACGTGTGTTGAAAGAGCAGTATGGGGTGAGTGTTGATGATATTGCAAAACGTCTCATTGATTATGGATTCCATGCGCCCACGATGTCGTTCCCTGTTCCGGGAACTTTGATGATTGAGCCAACGGAATCAGAACCAAAAGCAGAAATTGATCGTTTCTGTGATGCTTTACTCTCTATTGCTGAAGAAGCAAAGAGAGTTGCTAGCGGGGTTTGGCCAAAAGACAATAATCCATTGGTGAATGCTCCTCATACAATGGCAGATACTTTAGATGATGCTTGGGCACGACCCTATTCGCGACAAGAAGCTGCTTTTCCCAATAGTTCTCTTGATCCAGCCAATAAATATTGGCCTCCTGTATCGCGTATTGATAATGTTGCGGGAGACAGAATGCTCATTTGTTCATGCCCGCCCTTGGGAAATACCTATTAAATAAAAATATGTATTTACTTTGTTTATTTACATAAACAAAAAAGCCCACACATTTTGTGTGGGTTTTTTACTTATTGATCATGTTATTATGGAGTTATTTGTCTATTTTCTAGAATTTTGCATTGTTTTTTTATAACATGAGAAAAATCGAAAAAAATAAATAAGAAAAGCTATGTTTTGTGGGCAATAGGCATGCTCTCTTTTGCCTCCTACCGTATGACATAGTTTTAGTGACGAGGCGCATCGGTTTAGCTAGCTAATTCACGTAAATGAGAGTGAAACCTACGGGGATAGAGTCCAGTCTGTTGCATGTGTTGTTACATACGACGCTCACTAAGATGATTACGATCGGTTGCAGAAAGAATAAAATCAATTTTAGTGTTTCTGATGATAAAGCCTTGCGAAACTCTGTTGTTGCATTTTTTTAAGTCAAGAATTGTCTAAATATTTCTCTTTAATCTGCTTTTTATAAATATGACGCAAAAATATGTAAGAACACCTGTCAGAATGAGTAAATGCAAAGCCAAATGTATTATGGTTGTTTTTTTACAAGGGTGTCTTATAAGAAGCCAGCACATCTTTCCAATCCATTGCAGGTCAGTTTGTGACTTTACAGTGTTGTTTTCCTAAGGGCGCGTGTGCTTTAGTTATTGCCTGTATCAACATCCAAATTTAACGCAGCGTTATATTTTGAGCCAGAGATTGAGGCAAAAAAAGAGCTTTATGAGTAGTTCCAGCTTTTGTATGCAAGGTGAGGGCGAGGGGATTGCGTGTTTCTGTTGACGTAATCTTTGAAACTAGAAGACAATCTAATTTCAGAGAAATGTAAAGCCGTAAAGGTGAAAATCAATCTTCAGTTTGTCATCTCCTTTTAATTCAGCTTTACGGCTTTCAAAAGCATCTAAAGCAATGTTTTTTTATAATGGGGGTTATACATTGCCCCATGCTTTTATTTATTGTGTTCTTTAATGGGGCACGCCCCTCATGTAAAACGGAACGCTCCGAAAAGGACATACTTTTGTTGTTAATTCACGTGTTTGTTTTAAAGAGACATTTTGCGACGGTGTTTGTGAATGGACCCACGATAAATCTATTGAAAGCACCTATTTTTACGCTTCAAAAGGAGCAAGACGGCATTATCAAACACTTAGCAGGTGTCTAATGGTATATAAGCTCTTGGCACTTAAGATGGTTCATAAGGGGTCCTATTTCTTATCTTAAATCATTTTTATCTACACATAGTCCAGCTTGTGGTATGCAAGCGAATGATTTTGATTGCTTCACTATGAACAAAGCTGAAAATTAGAAAAACTTACAAGATTGGCTGTCTTATTCTATATGGAGAGAACAGATATTTTGACTTAATTGGGCAATTAATTTTAAAAACTTGGCAATAGATTCTTTTTTGTTAATTTATGCGAGAAAGGTTCAGTTTTTGTATTTTGAGAGAAAGCTGCTTCCATAAAACAGTCCATCAACGTGCCTATTTTGGGATTTCCATAAATGTGCGGTGTCTATGAGCATTCTATGTGATTGATTGTTGTAAAATCTTTCGTAAAAGCCCCTCAATTTTCTAAAATGATGATTTTTATCAATTTATTTCTTTAAAGAGTTTTTATGTGTAAATGTATTTATAGCGGGAGCCAAGAGATGTTAGAATTTCATTGGGAAGGGTATCGGCATCTATAGATACTTTTTCAAGTGTTTGATGGGGTCCAATGAGTTCTACCCATTCACCTGTTTGAGGTTTTTGATCAAGATCGGTTGTATCTACAATAATGGAATCCATAGAAACCCGCCCAACCATGGGAAGCTTGTGCCCGCTGAAATAAACTGTTCCTTTATTCGAAAGAGCACGAAGCCAGCCGTCAGCGTAGCCTATAGAAATAGTTGCAAGAGTGCTTGGTCTGTTGGTTATAAAGCTTTCTCCATAACCAACAGGTGTGCCTCTATCAACAACGCGGTTTTGAATGACTTGGGCTTCAAGTTTTAAAACAGGTTTCAGAAGTGATGGGTGTTTTCCTGAAGGGTCGATTCCGTAAAGTGCAATACCGGGACGAACAAGATCAAAATAAAAGTCGTTTCCAAGAAAAATACCTCCAGAATTAGCAAAGGAAACTTTGCAAGCAGGCAATTGCGCAAGGATAGTTTTAAAAGTAGCCAATTGTGTATAATTGGATGAATGTGTTTTGTCTTCTCCATTCGCGAGGTGACTGAGAATATATTTTATTTCTGCTTTTTCAAAAATTGTAGGATGTTTGATGAGTTTTTGTAATTCTTTTTGATCAAGTCCTAATCGGTTCATATGGGTATCGATTTGAACAATTGCTGGAAATTTTTTATCTTTTTTTTGACAAATTTTTTGCCAATTTTCAATGGCATTCCAAGAGTTTAGAACAGGAACAATACCAGATTGTGCGACAAACTCTTCTGCTAAGTGTGGAAGTCCATTCAGAAGAGCAACCGTGACATTCGATGGTAAAATGTTTTTTAATTGGAGTGCTTCTATAATTTGGGCGACAAAAAAAGTGCGACAACCAGCTTGATAAAGGGCAGGAGCAATTTTGTGAGCTCCTAATCCATAGGCATTTGCCTTTACAACTGCTGAACATTGTGTTGGAGCTACACGTTTGGCTAAAGTGATATAATTGCCAACAATGGCACTGACATCGATGGTTGCTACAGCTGCATAGAGCGATGCATTTATTTCATCATTAACGGATTTTTTCATTTTAAAAGCTTATCTGGGTTCGTGAAATATAGGGTTTTTTGGTTATTTCATTGAGGTTCTTTATGATATAGGGAAAGAGGTTTTTTTGCTATGGTCAAAATTATAAAGAGCTTATACTGAATTATGTACCATTAAAGTCATTTTTTATGTAAAATGGTACTCTGGATATAAGAGATATTTTAGTTTTATTTGTGTTGTTATCAACACGGCGTTTTCTAATAATTTGTGAAACATAGACTTCTGTTTTTTACTTATTTTCTCTAGTTGAGGTATATAAAAAAATAAAACATGGTTTATTGTATTGTATCATTTTGAAGAGTGCAATGTTAGGTTGTTGTTGCTGGTGCGATTGTTTTAATTAAACATTGCATTGGCTACTTATTCAGAGAAGGTAAAATGATTAAATTAATCACTCTAAATCAATGTATTACGATTTTTCTACCATGAGGAAAAGATCACTCATCTGTGCAATTCTGGATGTTGTCTCATGCATTTAAAGTTACTTTTGTTAAATGGGAAACAGTGTGTAACCACTTTCTGATACATTAAAAGCTGTTGATTTAGAAAATCTGTTGATTTGGATATTATTTGTTTTCAAGATGGATTGGGTATTCAATATTTACTTTCTTTCGTTTGATTGGTTTTAAGTGAAAACAGTTTTATCGCTCATAGAGTCCGTTAGACTCAATTATTTATGGATATTTATGAAAAGAGTAGCGTAAAAAAGGTCAGTAAGGAAAAAAATGGATGTCATGCTGGGAATCTTGTTGAAGGTTCGTGCGGTTATTGTTTAATCAACAAAAGCTTTATCTCTTATTTTAAGGCTTTTGGGTCATAAGTTTTGTAAAGCGAGAGAGTGTTATAGCGTTACAATAGAAAAATATGCATTATGTGTGAAAGGGGAAAAGAGTACTGTGATTGTTTAATACTCAATGTTTTTGTTTTTCTTTGAATGGGATTTGTATTCGCATTTTCCTCATTCGATTGGTTCTGACATAAAAGTGTTAATCTTGAGATTTTTGTTTTAAGAAAATTATTGGCAGATGGTTATGCAAGTACTATATCACATCAAGGATTATAAATTTAACGTTCAATAAAGATATGGGGAAAAGTATGAATATGTCTGCGACCAATGTTCCGTCAAACATCAGTAGCGTTGCAGATTTTCCGATTCCTGAGAATGTGTTTGCCCTTACTGTCCAAGAGGTTTGTCACTATACAGATCGGTTATTTAAATTCCGCTTGAATCGTCCGGACAGTTTTCGTTTTCGTTCAGGTGAGTTTGTTATGATTGGTTTGCCAAATGCAGAAAAGCCAATTTATCGGGCTTATTCGATTGCAAGCCCCTTTTGGGATGAACAGCTTGAGTTTTTTTCGATAAAAATTCCAGGGGGACCTTTAACGGAGCATCTGCAAAAAATTAAAATTGGTGATACAGTTCTTATGCGTAAAAAATCTACAGGAACGCTGGTTCTTGATGCTCTTATTCCTGGAAAACGTCTTTATCTTCTTTCAACTGGGACGGGGGTTGCTCCTTTTGCAAGCCTTATTCGTGATCCTGACACTTATGAAAAATTTTCAGAAGTTGTTCTTATTCAAACAACGCGTGAGAAAAATGAGTTAATTTATGCAAAAGATCTTGTTTCCTCTTTGCAACAAGATCCTCTCATTGGAGAGTATGCACAACAGTTGAAATTTTATCCTATGACCACTCGTGAACCTTCTGAACATATGGGGCGTATTACGACGGTTATGGAGAGTGGGTGCTTTTTTGAAACAACTGGACTTCCTAAAATTCATCCTGATGAAGATCGGGTGATGATTTGTGGTTCCATGGCAATGTTAAAAGATTATGCAAGGATGTGTGAAAGTTTTGGTCTTGTTGAAGGGGCCAATAATGCTCCTGCTACTTATGTTGTAGAGCGTGCTTTTGTGGAGTAATGAGTGGGGAAGTTGATGCTTTATCTTCTTTCAAACCGGTATGGGGGCCTTTTGCAAGCCTTATTCGTGATCCTGACACTTATGAAAAATTTTCAGAAGTTGTTCTTATTCAAACAACGCGTGAGAAAAATGAGTTAATTTATGCAAAAGATCTTGTTTCCTCTTTGCAACAAGATCCTCTCATTGGAGAGTATGCACAACAGTTGAAATTTTATCCTATGACCACTCGTGAACCTTCTGAACATATGGGGCGTATTACGACGGTTATGGAGAGTGGGTGCTTTTTTGAAACAACTGGACTTCCTAAAATTCATCCTGATGAAGATCGGGTGATGATTTGTGGTTCCATGGCAATGTTAAAAGATTATGCAAGGATGTGTGAAAGTTTTGGTCTTGTTGAAGGGGCTGATGTTCTTGTACCTTACATTATATTGTGGAGTGCGCTTTTTTCGAGAGAGAGGGAAGTTGTGATGCAGTGTATGCTAATGCAGTAATCGAATCCCAATCACTTATTGCAATGAGTTGTTGCGGTGCTATCCAAGAACCGCCAACGCAGAAGACGTTAGGCAGTTGGAGCCATTGTGTTGCACTTTTTTGTGTAATACCGCCTGTTGGGCAAAATCGGATATCTGAGAAGGGAGATGCTAAAGCTTTGATGAAGGAAATACCGCCAGCAGCTTCAGCAGGGAAAAACTTAAGATATGAATAGCCTTTGTTTAATGCTTGCATGAGTTCACTTGGGGTCATGGCAGCGGGAAGAAGGGGAATTTCACTATTTTTTGCACAATTGATTAATTCATTGGATAATCCGGGGCTTACAATAAATTTTGCTCCAGCTTGTTCGGCTTGTTCATAATGTATCGTGTTGAGAATTGTTCCAGCTCCAACAATTGCTTCAGGAACTTCTTGTGTAATTTTCTGAATTGCTTTGAGGGCATTTGGTGTTCGCAAGGTGATCTCAATTGTTTTTAATCCGCCTTTGACAAGAGCGCGTGTTAAGGGTACAGCACTTTGTAAATTGTCAATGAGCAAAACAGGTATAACAGTTTGTCCTTGGAGATATAATGAAAGCTTTTCTCTTTTTTGGCACATAATATTTTTTCTTCTTGGAGATGATATTATTTGTATCGTTTGATTAAGCACAATATGTTAAAGAGTACATGAATAAATCTTGAAATTGAATGAAACGCGCGTTATGGCAAAACACATGGAAAAGAATTTTAAAGTTGCTGCACTTTATTGCTTTGCAGATTTGAAACATTATCGTCAATTACAAAAACCTTTGCAGGATTTATGTCAAGCAGAGGATATCAAAGGCACCCTGCTTTTAGCGCAAGAGGGAATTAATGGAACCGTTGCTGGTTCTTGTGCTGCGATTGAGGCGTTGGTGGACTTTATTACGGCTGAGCCAGCGTTTCAAACGCCGGAGATTAAATATTCATGGGCATCAAAGATGCCTTTTCATCGTATGAAAGTGCGGTTGAAAAAAGAGATTGTGACAATGGGGGTTGAAGGTGTTGACCCGCTAAAAGTTGTTGGTACTTATGTGGAGCCTGAAGATTGGAATGCTCTTATTCAAGATGAAGAAACAATTTTGATCGATACGCGTAATGATTATGAATATGCGATTGGGAGTTTTCAAGGAGCGATTGATCCGCAAATTAAAACATTTCGCGAATTTCCTGAATGGGTGCGTCAACACGAAGCTGATTTAAAGAAGAAAAAGAAAATTGCTATGTTTTGTACAGGCGGTATTCGGTGTGAAAAATCAACAGCTTATGTTCGTGAACTTGGTTATGAGCAAGTGTACCATCTAAAAGGAGGGATCCTAAAATATTTAGAAAAAATTCCAAAAGAGGAAAGTTTATGGTGGGGTGAGTGTTTTGTTTTTGATGAGCGTGTTTCTGTTCAACATGGCCTTGAAGAATGTGGACGCGAATTATGTCGCGCATGTCGTTCTCCTCTTAATGCTGAAAGCAAATTATCGCCTCATTATGAGGAAGGTGTTTCCTGTGATGCTTGTTATAACACGCGGAGTGAAGCCGATAGAGAGCGTTTTCGTGAGCGCCATAGGCAGTTTCAACTGTTGAAGTTGCGTGCAATTGATTCTCATCAAGGGATATAAGGATATCGCAGTGTAGGGCTTTAAATTTTAGCGTTTTTCTCTTAAATTTAAGAGAAAAAAGTTTTTTATATTGGTAGAAAAATATTTTAAAAGACCGGATATTATTCGGTCTTTTTGTCTATGTTAAATTATTTGATGTATAAATCATTATAAATCGTTTGCTCTCCTTACATTTTATAGGATTGAGTTTTTAAATACTTTTCATTTTAAAATAGAAACTCTCTTCACCAACAGCGCAGGGGGAGGGAGGTTTATAGTTTAAGAGAAAAGCGTATGAATAAGATGTGATTAATAAGAGGAGGTGGAAAGGCAGTTGCTAGGTGGGAAAAATAAAATGATAATAGGAGTTTATGATTTCATAATTTAATATAATACATTAATTTATAATGATAATTTATTTTGATTTGAATAAAAGAGTTAAATATTGTGAACTTTATTGCTTACAGATTAGATGAGAATAAATCACGTAAATCTCATTCACTTGTACGTTTCAAATGGGAGCAACCTATGGACAAAAATCATTTTAGATAAAGTGTTATGAAACATTTCAATGTAGGAGTTTCTGCAATATTGGGAGTTGGCAGATAGGATGGGGGCGTTGGTTTGTAATTTCATAAGTATAAAGAGGGTGAGATTTAGTTAATCTGTACCATACAAGCTATATTATAAGGGGAACTTTTCATGATATTTTGCTTAAGCGATGCTGTGAGATGGATGTGGAAGCAGGGATACTTTTTAGAATATAAATGAGAAAGATAATGGTATTTGTTGGGGGAAGGATATCGTTATCTTTAAAGATGATGGTGCTTCAGTCGTGTTACTATCCCTAGTTTTCAATGTTGGTCATCTTTGCATTTGAGAGGATATATAAGAGGTCCTCCTTTTTTCAATTGTTTTTTATTTGTGATGCGCAAAAGAATGATTTTTATTGATTCATTGTAAGAGGGTTGAAATAAGAGAATTTTATGATGGGATTTTTGTTTAAGGGCACAATAATAAATTATCATTATAAATTAATGTGTTGAGTAATTTATTTTGCGTTATTTTCTGCTGCGGATATTATGAGATAGAATAGGGCAAAAAACGAAGGGCTTTAAAAGTAAGACAGTGATTTATGTTGCTCGGATAATGTAAGGGCTGTGACCTCATGAAAGCGGATGGATGGCTTTGTCTGTGGAGGAGAGTGTTGTTTTTTTGCACCATTTTATCTTTAAGAATTAAAAAATGTTTAAAATTAAAAAAATGATTGAAATGAGAAAGAATTCGTTTTATAGGATGCCTTGCCCAAAGTCGCACGTGCCTGTGGGTGTCCGCTGGTTCTCAAATGGTGAGATTAACCGGTACGGTACCTGGAACTAACCGCTCCAGTCATTCTTACAGCCAATTGCAAGAATGAGGACATCTTGAAGCAACGACGGTGCGGGCCTTTCTGGTGTCTTCCAGTTTTTTAATGCTGGGATAACTATAGAGGCACACCTCATTGCCTTCAGTGCGGAAGTGGTTTTCTCAACTCCAATCAAAAAGGCAGATAAAATAGAATAACGCGGTTTCGCGCTGTTCTTTCGCTGCATGCAATGATAATTTCTGGTTTTTTGTAATCAGAATGGGGATGGTTGTTGTGTGTTTTTTGTCCTTTAGCTTTGGTAGCTTTGGCTGTCCAAGCATAGAGTGGGGGAGCTTTCCCTCAAGGAGAATTGCAGATGGCAACGCAACGTATTCGCGATTTTCTTGCAACACATCGTTCTGAAGGTCCATGCTTAATTGTTGACCTTGATGTTGTTCGTGACAACTATTTAAATTTTGAAAAAGCTCTGCCACAGTCTCGTATTTTTTACGCAATAAAGGCAAATCCAGCACCTGAAATCTTGCATTTGCTGAGTTCTTTAGGATCTTCTTTTGATGCGGCTTCTGTTGCAGAAATTGAAATGGCTTTAAAAGCAGGAGCAACCTCAGAGCGTATTTCTTTTGGGAATACGATAAAAAAAGAGCGTGATATTGCACGAGCATATGCATTGGGAGTTTCACTTTATGCAGTTGATTGTGTTGAAGAGGTGGAAAAAATTGCGCGTGTTGCTCCAGGAGCACGTGTTTTTTGCCGTGTTCTTACTGATGGAAGGGGGGCAGAGTGGCCATTGTCACGCAAATTCGGTTGTGTCCCAGCTATGGCGGTTGATATTCTAAGACGAGCACACCAATTGGGTTTGCAAGCCTATGGTGTTTCTTTTCATGTTGGGTCTCAGCAGGTTGATCTAAGTGCGTGGGATCGTGCTTTATCGGATGCTGCTACAGTCTTTAAGCGTTTGGAACAAGAAGGCATTTCACTGAGGTTGGTGAATATGGGGGGCGGTTTTCCAACGCGTTATTTGAAAGATGTCCCTACAGAACAAGCTTATGGTACAGCAGTTTTTGATTCATTGAAAAAGCATTTTGGTAATCGTATCCCTGAGACGATTATTGAGCCTGGGCGTGCGATGGTTGGCAATGCTGGTGTTATTCGTACAGAAGTTGTTCTGATATCTAAAAAAGCTGATAATGATAATGTACGATGGGTTTATCTTGATATTGGGAAATTTAATGGTCTTGCTGAGACTATGGATGAAGCCATTCGTTACCCTATTGAGACACCTCACGATGATAAGGTTATGGAGCCTTGTATTTTGGCTGGACCAACGTGTGATTCGGCAGATGTTCTCTATGAAAAAACACCTTATCCGCTTCCTCTATCTCTAACGATAGGAGATGAAATATTGATTCATGGAACGGGTGCTTACACAACAACTTACGCATCGGTTGCTTTTAATGGTTTTGAGCCTTTACGATCATATGTAATCTGAGGTTTCCTTTTAACTATAGGTTTTTTTAGACTTTTTGCTATGCTCGTCATAGCTCTATAAGAGGGCGGTCATTGAGATGAACATGATGAATTTTCAAACAAAAGATGGGACATGTTTTACACTGTTATTGGAGCAAGAAGCAGATAAGCCTTATCGAGAAGTTTTACTTGATTCAACGATGGGGTATGGACGTAAACGTAAATCATCAGAGGCTTTACGTCGTGGTCGATTAGCAGCTCAAGGGCTCTCTTTTGTGGTTAAAAATGCGCTTGGAGATCTTGTGGGAAGTGTCCGTCTTTGGCATGTTTCTTTTTCTAAAGGAAAAAATAAAACACAACATGCTTTACTTTTGGGCCCCTTGGCTGTTGCATCTGAATGTGCTGGTAGGGGAATAGGATCAATTTTAGTCCGACATGCAATTGAAGCAGCAAAAAAGTTGGGATATGGCGCCATTTTGCTGGTAGGGGATTTTGAATTTTATCAACGTTTTGGCTTTTCAAATAGTTTAACAGAAAATTTGGCAATGCCTGGTCCTTATGAAAAACATCGCTTTCAAGCGTTGGAACTGATACCACATTATCTTTCTGGGTGTTATGGCACTTTAGCTCCTAGTGGAGAACGAGAAGTGTCAAGTCGTTTTCAGCATCATAAAGTGGCTTAAAGATAGTGTTTATTTTGTTGTTCAACAGTTGGCATTGAGGAGAGCATACTGTTTTGACGAGTACCAAAGTATTTAGCGGTACAAAGTTTTTGGGGAGTTGTAGTGCGATTTTATTATATGGCTTTTTCTTTATGTGGCTAGTTTCTTATTTTTGATAATTTCAGTTAAGTGAGTAGGAATATATTTTAAGCTCATTTTTTGAAATAGCGTCCTATTTTATAATATTAAAGGAACCGGATTTTTGAGTGATCTTGTATTTTTTTAAAGCCGGTATCATCATACAGTTTTTAATATCGTTGGTAGATCTTGCATCGAAACGGTGGGTATTTTACTTTTTTCTTAAACAATTTTTATCTCTTTGTATTTTATATGCAAGAGAACGGTTTTGATTGATTCAAGAGAGAGAAATTTTGTACAATTTTAGCACTTGTTGAAAGAGAAGGGGCTTAAGAAAAATATGCAGCAGTAGAATCAAAATTGTAAGTATCAGCTTTTTTTAAAGAGTGTAAAAAATTAAATTACAATTTAAAAGCAGCTTTTTTGAAAAAAATATATCATTACTCTTTTGCTATAAAGGTAAATCGTTTTGCAATTGGTATGAGAGTATCGAATACAAAATGATTTTCTCATGTAAAATTTTGTATTCAGAATCAAAAAACGTTATCCTACACATTATAAGGGAAATAATAAGGGAAATAGGTGCGTGAATAAAAATCACAAGAATCATTAATCTGTTATGAATATTCGTGTGAGAATCAAAAGAGTGAAGGGCAAAGAATCTTACAGGATAGTTTTTTGAGGATAGTAGCGTAAAAAGGGGGGAAGTAGATGAGAGATTTAGTGACAGGCGCAAATATTGTTTGAATGTTTTTTGCCTTATGGTGATAAATCAAAAATCTTATAGAAATAGCTGCTTTATCTTGGTGTGGAGCACTTTAGATAAGCTCTTTGTTTGTTATCATCTGAAACAATTCTTGTATGCGAGAAGTTATTTTTAAGTGTGTAAAGAGTCCGCATTGAAAAGAATTTTTATCAGAAGAAACATTTAGAATCACATGTTGATTTACACTGTCTCTTGAGAAGAGATAAAGTGCATAGGAAGCGAGGAAAGTGATAAAGATAAAAAATATTTTTCAATTTTAATTAAGTTTAGTGACTTGGTGGTGAATCCATGAGAGGTGGTATTTTTTTAAGAAAAATGGTCATAAATGTCAACGTACTAAAGATAATGGTTATGATAAAGAAAATATCACTAAAAGCCATAATCGTTGCTTGTATGTGTACCGTACCAAACAATTGAGAAAGAGCAAGAGTATACGAATCAAAGGTTTCTGTTTTGAAAAGTAAAGTAAGCTTTGAAAGCATTTCAGTTGCTTGTCTGTTTTCGTGGTTAAGCGTTTCGGCTATTCGTTCATAATGGAAGTCTGTGCGTTTTGTTATGAGAGTGCTGATAATGGCAAGCCCTACAGCACCACCTAGATTTCGTGTGAGATTAAAGAGTCCAGAAGCATTTTGCATCCGTTCTGGCGGGAGTGTTCCCAAAGCAATGTTATTAACAGGAACCATACATAGCATCACAGAAGCACCACGGAAAACTTGCGGCCAAAAGAGCTGCCAAAAATCCCAGTTATCTGTGATAGAGCTCGCCATCCAAGTGCTTATTGCAAAACCAAAAAGTCCTATTGCCATCATTAAACGCGCATCCATTCGTGCTGAAAGAAATCCAGCAAGCGGAGCAGTTAATAACATGACGAATCCTGAAAGAAACAATGTTTTTCCAATCATGAGGGCATCGTAATGGCGGATTTGGCTTAAATAGACAGGATAAAGGTATGTGAGTCCATAAAGACCTATTCCCAGTGCAAAGGAAAAAATGGATGCAGCAGAAAAATTGAAATTAGAAAAAGTAGAGAGATCTACAATGGGTTCTTTTGCTGTAAAAGCACGCCAGAAGAATAAGGATGCAGCAAGAATCATGATAATGAACAAATCTCGAATCAGCCTATCACTCAGCCAATTATGACGTGCTCCTTCTTCTAGAATATACTCTAAAGTTCCCAAGAAAGTAGCCATAGAAAAGAGGCCTAACCAATCAAATTTCTTCATTAAAGAGGGATTAGCTTTATCAAAATCAATTAATTTCCAAGCGAGAATTGAAATGATAATTCCGCAGGGTACATTGATGAGAAAAAGCCAATGCCATGATGAGAGATGACAAATATAGCCTCCCACGGTTGGACCAATGGTGGGGGCCAATGTTGCGACCAGTCCGACGATAGGTGTAATAATAGGGCGTTTAGAAGGAGGAAAAAGGACATAAGAGGCAACAAAAACACTAGGGATAATTCCACCACCAATAAAACCTTGTAGCGCACGGTAGATAATCATCTCTCCAATAGACGTTGCCGTTGCACAAAGAATAGAAGTAATCGTAAAACCGATAGCTGATAAGGTGAAGAAAACACGTGTTGAAAGCAATCGTCCTAAAAATCCAGAAAGCGGTAACATGATGACTTCAGCGATGAGATAGGAAGTTTGAACCCATGAAATTTCTTCAGAGCTTGCTGCAAGACCCGCTTGAATTTCAGCTAAAGAGGAGGAGACAATTTGGATATCTAAGATTGCCATAAACATGCCAAAAGACATAGCAATGAAAACCACAATTTTGTGCATTCCTATGGGTTCTTGAGATTGTATGAGCTCTGGTATGGAAGATGTCATAGTAAGATCTTCTACTTTTTTGTTATTAAGAAACTTTTATCTTGTGGCTTTGTACGTGTATCAATTTTCACTGAAACACTCATTCCTGCTCGGATATGTCCGGTTTTTAAGACTTCTTCTGGAATAGAAATACGTACGGGAATGCGCTGGATAATCTTGGTAAAGTTACCGGTAGCATTTTGTGGAGGCAAAAGAGAAAAAACAGCGCCTGTTGCAGGCGAAATAGACAGCACTTTTCCTGTAAAAAACTCCTTTTCGAAGGCATCAACAGTAATATAAGCTTTTTGTCCTGCGTGAATATTTTGCAACTGTGTTTCTTTGTAGTTTGCTTCAATATACAGTGCATGTATGGGGACTAACGCCGCAAGACGTTGGCCATTTACAACAAAATCTCCCGTTTTTGCTGTTAAATTTCCTATAACTCCATCAAATGGCGCTCGTATAATGGTCGAATCAAGATCACGTTGTGCTTTTTCACGCGAGAGTTCTAAATTCTTTGTTTGGCTTTCTATTTCATTTCGTTGCGCTTCTAGTACTCGGATATTTGCACGTGCTGCAGCTATTTGTGCATCCGCTCTGTTAACATTTGCAATGGCTTGTTCGTAAGCTGATTTGGCATCATCAACATTGGATTGAGGAGCATAACGATTTTTTTTCAGTTCTGTTATACGTTTTAAGGTGAGTTGTGCATTGGTTGCTATGGCTGAAGCGGCTGCTTTTTGTGCTTTTGCTTCATCTAAAGAACTATGAGCGGCTGTGATTTGTGCATTAATGCGTAGAAGTGTTTTTTTTTGTGTGTTAAGATGTGCTTCTGTTTGATCCAAGGCTATTTGATAATCACCATTGTCTAGGTAAAATAAAATATCGTCCTTTTTTACAACTTGGTTGGCTTTAATGGCGATTTTTTCAATATACCCATTTAATTTAGTCGCAATAGCTGCTATATCTCCTTGCACGTAGGCATCTTCAGTGGAGAGCATATAACGCCATTGCGTTATATACTTATAGCTAAGCCAAAGCACAAAAAGTGTAAAGACAACAAGAAGAGCCTTGATTACTTTCTTTTGTTGCGTTTTATTGAAATTTTTGGTTGAAAAAGTTGTCTCAGCTACGGACATGATTTTATCTTTCAATATTTATATTCCAATGAGTATAATAAACCCGACTAAGATCGGATGATATACATGCAAGGACGATAAGAGCTTTTCAAACAATAAGGTAATTTCCGAAACATAATGCTAAATATATGAACTTGCAAGTTCAAGGTCCTATTTTGTTGCGCATTTTTTACAAAGACCTCGTACTTCTAAGGTGCTTTTGTGGGCTTGGAAGTCAACAGCTTGAACCATCTGTTTTAAACTCGATACAATCGTTTGATTTTGTATTTCATTGACTGTGCCACAGTTTTCGCAAATTATAAACGTTGTAAGTTCATGTTGACAGTTTTCAGGGTGTAAACAGACCATAAAGGCATTTACACTTTCAAGACGATGAATACACTTTAACTGTACGAGTTTTTCTAACGCACGATAAACTTGGAGAGGTGCACGAAAACCCTCTTCGCGTAAGTGATTGAGAATCGCATAAGCACTTAAAGGCCCTTTTGCATTTTTTAAAGTGTTTAAAACCAATGTTTGGTTACGCGTCAGTTTGGATG
>NZ_CP123961.1:1800000-1960000 GCF_036327415.1 Bartonella grahamii subsp. shimonis | reverse complement strand
GGATACTGGTTGTTCACGATAGAGTGCAAAAAATAGCGCTCAACCTAGATTGGTCTCAAAAATTTTCTGATGGCTCTCAAATTAACTTAAGAGAAATATCAATTAGATTGATGTGTGAGACTCGTGCTCCATAAAAGCACAAAGCAGATTACCAAGGACTTTAAACCCTTTATTGAAGTCCACATTGTTTGTATCTAGGCATTTCTTAACTATGAGAGCTTAACTATCATCGCGGCTCTTATGAGGAGAAGATGGTGTATAAAAATAAGTCATCAAAATTATTTAACAATTAGTACTTTGCTAATATTGGAGACAGTATCCCAATTGTGGCAAAAAAAAATTTGTTGTTATGAAATATTTTTTGCGAGGAGGATAAGTGATTATATGGTTTTATAATATCAAAAAGTTGCGGGGGCTTTTGAGAATAGAATTCCATACTTCATACTTCATACAAGAGTGCGCAATGAGTTTATCATTTATATAAAAGTTGTGTAAGAAAAATATAAGATCATGTAAAAAATCTCTTTTTTATTGTTTTAAAAGTAAGTAGTTCTGTTCAACGTATCGGTGTGAAAGTGCATGTGATATTTTCCAGAGTGCGGTGTTTAGTAAAGATAGTTAGATAGATTGGCAGTCCCATATTCTATGTTGGGTCAGGGGAGGGCTGTTATCGTACTTATGGGCATAGTCTGCATTATTTTATGAGAGCGTTCAAAAAAGCCATCTTATAAATCGAAGCTGTTCTCTTTATGCGATAAGGAGAGTGCAAGGAAAAACAGTAAAAATGCACACAGAGAGAATATGAAGAATACGATATATGTTTGGTTTAAGGACAGATATTCTTCTGTCAGAGAATGGATCAAAAAGCCAGCGAATATACCCCCCAAGGCTCCACCTATTTGCTGTAATATGCGTGTGATAACGGCCGTATCTTTGACGTATAAACTGTTGACATATTGGATGGGGGCAGAAAGGCAGACAATGGTGGTGATGCCAAGTCCTATGCCTCTTAGCAAAAATCCTAGCCCATCCATGCTTATATTATAACCGAAGCATAATAGTCCAAAGCTTGATATCACCAAACCAATTCCTATCATGAAAAAGGGAGATTTTTCTTTCCATTTCTGGTAAATAAATTTCCTTCCGATCCATGCACCTACCCCTTGCAGAGCTAGGACTGTGCCGATGATGAGAAGGCTATTTTCATGGGCTTGTTCCATGGCAACGGCTAGTGGGAAATAAACGAGGAAGCTATAAAAAAGAAATGAAGCAACAAGCCCCATGATCATGAGCAATGTGTAGCGCGCATTTTGAAATCCACTAAAGACTATTAATTTGTTTTTTGCTTTCTGATTAGAAACAATGAACACTATGAGAGATAACACCGCTATAAGTGCGAGGATATATACGGAGTTGTTGTTCTCTATATTTCTTGCTTCTGTGAGATAGAAAAACGAAATAAGCGATATGGAAAACGCTAAAAATGCAAATAAGTTAAATTTTGTTTTTGCTGTTTCGGTGTTCTTTAAATGTTTAGCTCCAATGGTGAGCCCCAATAAAATGAGCGGAATATTGATAAAAAATAACAAACGCCAAGACACATACTGAGCAAGCGAGGCGCCCACCAGCGGACCAAAGGCAGGAGCGAAAACCGTTGGTACGGCTATGGTGCCCATGGCTTGGCGCACCCGTTCTTGTCCGAATTGTAATGCAATGATGGTTTGGCTAAGGGGCAGCAAAAGACCGGTCCCGAAACCTTGAACGATACGGGCAGATATAATGGTTGGAAAATCATAGCTTAATCCTACCCCCAGTGATCCAAGCATAAAAATGAAGCTTGCAAGAAACCAAGTTCTTTTGATACCTATTCTCCCTTGAACAAAAGCGGCCATAAGTAGCCCTGGTACGGTGGCCAGAAAATAGGATGTTACAACCCATTGTATATTATTTTCCTCTACTGAAAGATAAAAAGCAAGGTCAGGAAGGATGACATTAACAATGCTTCCGTCCAGCAAGGGGAGTATGCTGGAAATAATGACGGTATATATGACACACCTTTCTGATTTGGTATAGGAATCTACCTTTTGCATTATTATGCCCCCTGCTGAATTCTTTAAAATATTTGTTCCGATTCATAAATCATAGGCTTTGAGAATGAACACCTGTTTGTGATGGCTTTAATATGAGGATGAATGTGATTGGAAGTGCTGATGGTCCCCAAATGCTTCTCTTGTGTACAAACCCCTTTTCCTCCAAAATGAAGCCATTAGTTAAGCTAATTTTGATGACTTTATCGAGGAATCTGTTTGCTGTCAATTCACTTTGCATGCGAGAAAAAGCAGAACTTAAACGAGACGTGTATGCCTGCTCCATTTGCATTTATTATTTAACATGAAAAATGTTAAAATCTTTATAAATCAACGTATTGACTTAAAAAATCCAATGTTTGTTTATATATCATTTTTTATGATTAAATGATTGTTTGAGTGTCAAATGTTTTCAATAGTTTATAATTTTCTTTTCTTAAATGTGCAGACCTTTTTGGAAAATGTTCGACAATCTCTTAATCGTTTAATAAAAATTAAAATCGGTTATAAGGAAGAGCTTGTAAATTATAGAGTAGGGAAAAGTTGCATTTTATAAATAACAGCGGAGGGCTATTTCCATAGCCCAAACATTTTTTCAAGTTGTTATGGTATCTTTTTGAAGGGCTTGATCGATAAAAGTTTCATAATTATCAGAAACAATATATTGGGTATTTTCTCCTAGAGCTTTGAAATGTTCGCGACCGCAATGGATTTTTGCTTTTTCCAGATCGCGCAACATGTCTTCAAAAATACTGCCTTTGCTTTCCACAACAAAATACAATTTTTCTTGTCCATCTTGCTCGAATAATACAGCCCAATCGGGGGTATATGATCCAAGAGGTGTATCAATTTTAAACCATTCAGGCAGTTTCGCATAAACTTTAATCTCATCGTTTTTTTCAAACGATTGTGCAAAACTGAACTCAATATCTGAATCATAAATAACATGATCATAAGTTGATTTATCAGTTTTTGTCATATTTTTGTTCAAATAGCCAATGAGTTCTTCACGTTCAAAAAGCTCTTGTGCATAAAAATATTCATCACCAATTTTTTGGTATTTGATACCATCAACTATAAAACGTTGCATTTCACGCTTGATAAGCTTTTTTACCTGGTCAATGAATTTTTGAGGATTATTCTTAAAATCATTCAGTCGTCCGCTCTCAAGTAATATGCTTAGAATGGACCGCCTTTTTAAATTTGTTTCATTTTGAAGATAGCTTAAAATATCTGGAATTTGATAATCGCGCACATCATATATATGCGTGCTTTTCTGATTTTTAGTTACACTGATACCACCTTTGCTCATTTCAGTTTTTGCGCGTGTGTAATTGAACTTTGTTTTGCCGACAATGAGATTATCCCGAAGGCTTTTGGCACACCTTTTAATGAGTTTGTTGGAATTAAATTCTACTCTGTAGACGGTTTTATATTTAATACGATCCCATAATTCTTTGAATTCAGGACGATCAAAAACAGCTTTGTTTAAGCGTACCGTGCGCTTATCTTCGTTGTTTTTAATATTAAGTCCACCTGCAATTTTTTTAAGAATAGCAGCAATTGCCTCTCTTTGCGCTTCAAACTGTTTGGGAAGCGTAATATTATCTTCTTTCAGAGCTTTTTTGAGTTGGTTTGTTATTTTACTGTGTTGATCAATATATTGCTTTTCTAAGAGAGTATTCCAAACGGTTTCAGAGGCTTGTGCACCGAGAAATGCTTGTTCTCCATTTTCTTTCTCAATGACGATATTTGCAAAGCTATGCTTTTCAATAATGCCAAAACGTAGACCTTCTTCTTTTTCTATTTCTTTTTGCAGACCATCGACAAAAGTTTCGTAGGATTCATTTGCCATAACGGTTAGTGTGTTAACCTCAAAACCGTAGACACGCTCTCCATCCTGATTAACAGCAATACGAAGTCCACGCCCAATTTCTTGACGTTTTTTTATGGCAGATTTGGTTTCATTGAGTGTACAAATCTGGAAGACGTTAGGATTATCCCAGCCTTCTTTGAGAGCGGAGTGAGAGAAAATAAACTTTAACTTGGAATCAAAGCTAAGAAGTTTTTCCTTATCCTTCATGATAAGGCTATAAGTGTTTTCATCAGCTTTTGTAAAACCGTTGGTATCTTTAAATCCATTCTTATCACCAGAAAAATAGCCATTATGAACCTGTGTGGGGAGACTATCGATATCCATTTCAGAAAAAAGCGTGTGGTATTTGGGCTTTTTAATTGCTTTTGCATATTCTTCTTCAAAAATAATAGCGTATTTTCCTTTTTGTCCTAGTGCTGTGTAATCCCGATAATTCGCTACTTTATCAATGAAAAAGAGACTAAGAACCTTAATTCCCATTGGGGTGAGTTTTAGCTCTTTATCTAGATGTTCTTCTATCGTTTTGCGGATTTGTAGCCTCTTGTACTCATCCTCATTTACATCACCAATCACATGGTTTAGACGAATGATATCTGGCTTACTGGTGAAGTCGATATATTCATTACCTTCTTCACAATAAATATCATTGACAACGTAACCATCATAAAGAGAGCGTCCCCCTGAAAGCCTAAACAAATCATCTCCTTGTTTTACCCATTTTTCAGTGCGTTTTATCGTGTTTTTTTTCTGAATATCCAATTCAATCTTGGCGCGGTGTCCCTTCTTATTATCAACAGACAGAAGTTTGATATACGCTTTGTTATGCCCATCCTTTACTTCAATAGAGGCGACTTCAATCTGCTTTACAAGCTTTTGTTCATAAGCATCAATAGAATCTAGTTTATACAGCATGTTGTGTTTATCAACATGTGTTGCTGAGTATCTGAATATGCAGAGCGGATTAAGAGATTTGATTGCCTCTCCTGATTTGGCGGTTGTGTCTACACTTTGCGGTTCATCAATAATCACGATTGGTTGAGTGGATTTTATAAAGTCAATTGGTATGCCTTGCATTTTGTCATTCCAGCGATGGATGATATTTGCACTGGTTTCTTTTGAAGGATCTGTAAAACTTTTGCGGAAGGCATCAATATTGATCACCATAATTTGGATATAATCATTGTGTGCAAAACTGCGAACTTGCTCTAATCGATTGGAAGTATAAATAAAGTAGTCAAAAGGGATGTTCTCATATTGCTCTTTAAAATGTACGGTTGTCATTTCGAGAGTTTTAAAGACTCCTTCTTTAATTGCAATGCTGGGAACAACAATAATGAATTTTGAAAAACCATAGTGTTTATTCATTTCAAAAATAGAGCGTAGATATACGTAGGTTTTTCCCGTTCCGGTTTCCATTTCAATGGCAAAGTCAAGGCTTTGTAATTCTTTTGTTTGCTTTAAACCATTAAGGAGCTGAATATTTTGAACGTTTTTTAATATTTCTTCGGACGAAAGACGTAAGCGGTTACCACAACCTATATCGTCTTGCTGTGTTATAAGTGTGCTTCCAATTCATTTTTGGTTAATGAGGGCATGGAAAACAAGGCTTTATCAAGTTCTTGACCTTTAAAAACTCCTACAACAGCTTCCCAAGCGCGACGTTGATGATGTTGATTGGGGTCAAATTTAATTTTCATTGTGGTCTTCTCTACAAGCTTTTAATATCAGTAATGCCATAACGTTTTAGACACATGAGAGCGTTGGTTTTAACATTGTCATCCTTAAAGCTATTATCTTTGAAAACAACACGTGTGGTTTCGGATTGTAGTTTTTCTTTAAGCGAACCAATGCCATTAATGACATTGATGTCAATATCGTCATCTAAGCAGACTATTAAAGTGCCAAGTCCAATGCTATAGATAGTTTTTTCTGCAATGATATGTGTTTTAATGGAAACAGAGAGATCAAGTCCGTATTTGAGAAGAATTTCATAAAGAAGGTCTTCATTGGAACGGTCCCGTTTGAGATGATCAACAGCGTTGAGAAGATCTTTATCAAGTGTATCAAAATCGGCTTCCCAGCGCTTGATATTCGAACTATCAAGCTTGAAAACCTTAAAACCCAAATCCAGACTATCATTGCCCTTGAAATCCAGTTTTTGGCATTGTTCTTCTTTGATTTTTTTCCCAGCGCGGCGAAGGCGCTCTTTGGCTATTTCCGCAATGTTTTTATAGCCAGCTTTAAAAGCTTCCGATTTTGTGTCTGTAAGCTCGGGTAGTTGTACAGAAATGCAACGGCGTTTGCCGCCATCTTCGGCATTCAACTGCATGACCGCATGGGCTGTCGTGCCAGACCCTGAAAAAAAGTCAAGGATGAGGTGATCATTGGTTGCTATGGTTAGAAAATGTTTTATTAATGAAAGCGGTTTAGGAAAATCAAAGTAGCGGGCGTTGAACAAGTTCTCTAACGCCACTCCTGCTTCTTGATTAGTGCCAAATTCGATAGAAAGAAAATCATTGGCTATTTGTCCTTGGCTTTCATGGAGATAAATTTTTCCATAGGGCAGTTCAGTTTTCCCTGTTGCCCAATATATGGCTTGTCTGGAAGAGAGGTTCTGAAAATCTTTTTCATTTATCATCCAAGGCCCTTCTAAAACAGTTCCAGAAGGTGTGGTTATTTTATAAAAATGTCGTCCTCTTGTTTTATCTAACAAAATAGATCGTCTATAGACTCCATGGTTGTCTTTATATCGATATTCTTTTTTTGCTCTCTCTGTTAAGCGCATTTTATTTAATTTTAAGGACTTTAATTCTTTAGAATAAAGGATGATATATTCTTTAACTCGTGCAATATTTCCAATATTGGCTTGGTTGTCGGTTTTTCTCCAAGTAAATTGCGCAATAAAATTTTCTTCACCAAAGATCTCATTACAAAGTTTTTTAAGATTATCTTGTTCATTATCATCAATGGAAATAAAAATAACACCATCGTCACGAAGCAAGTTGCGTGCAAGTTTGAGGCGTGGGTACATCATATTCAGCCAATTGGTATGGTAGCGACCTGCACTGCTGGAATTTGTTCCTATTTTTTTGCCTTCGCCATCCAATTGTCCTGTCATTTCAAGATAATTTTGCACGCCATCTTTAAAGTCATCTTTATAAACAAAGTCATTACCGGTATTATAGGGAGGATCGATATAAATCATTTTGACTTGGCGATGATATGATTTTTGCAAAAGTTTCAAAACTTCAAGATTGTCACCTTCAATGAATAGATTTTGTGTTGTGTCCCAATCCACACTTTCTTGTTTACAAGGGCGGAGTGTTCCTGTACTTGACGTTTGTGCTAGACGACCTGCTGCACGTTTCCCATGCCATGTGAAATTATAATGGTCTTCGTCCTTAACCAAGTAATTTCCTAAAAGCTCTTGTAGTTGGTCAAATTTAATTTTTCCTTCTGAAAATACTTCAGGGAACAGTTGTTTCATCTGTTTAATGTTTTGTTCCACGATATTCATGCTTTTGCCGTCTAGCTTTTTCATATTGCTCACGTACTTTTTATTGCTTTTTAAGGTTGTGCTGGATGCTTTGTGGTTTTTTGCATATTCTTTTATAAAACAATTTGCTTTTATATTTATTAAAAATGCATTCCTATTTTATTTTTTCGTATAATTAGCCAATGAAGTTTTTGCTCTAATGTCGCAATTTGTAAAAGACTATTTTGATATCTCTATAAAAATATTTATAAACAAAATTTTAATGATGCATGATTAAAGAATTTTCTTGTCTTTTGTTTAAAGCATGAGAGTTAACCCATTGTTTATCCATAGATTTTGATTTATTGTTTATTTAATACATTTAATCTAGAATGCAAATTGTGTTCGTATACTCAAACTAAAGTACTGGTATTGAAGTGGTGAGAGTATCGCTTTGTTAAGAATAGATAATTTGGTAGGCTGGTATTTCCGTTATATCAGAGAAGTTTCAACTTATTCTCTTATATTGTGCGTGGATGAAATGTTAATCGCATAATGCTCCCTCTTACATGAGAGGCAAGATTGATATGCTTTCCATATTGAGAAAAGTTGTTGATCGTAGCGGAATATTTTTCTGCGAAATTCGTTTGGCTTAAATGGAAAAAATAGAGCAATAGTCGAATATTCATTATGCTGTAATGTGTATATATAATCAATGGAGTTAATACTTCATTTAAGAAGTTTTTTAAAGAAAAAACATAAAAAAATAGCTTTTTTGCAAAAATTTCTTTTATTTTCAAGCTTGTTTCTCACGATTATAAAAGCTTCACGTGGATTTCGAAAATTCTGGTTGTGTTGAAAAGCATGAAAAATCAAGAAAATTTTGCAAAAAAGCTGCATGTCTGGTGCAGCTTTTTATGTGTTTGCTTTAGAGGTAGAAGTTTTAAAGCATGAAAGTATCCTTACGGCTTCTGTAACCATAATAGCCAAAAACACTGGAAATAATGGCGCCTACCAGACTACCTAAAAAGCCCCACCATCCTATATTGGAGGCTGTTTTTGTGGCTTTAGTTGCAGTGTTTTTGGCGCTCTTAATAGTATCCTCAAGATTGTCCGAGAGTGTTTCTGCCCGTTCTTCAAGCGCTTTTATGGCTTTTTCGGTTTTTTCCTCTGCGCTTTGATAGAGTTGAACGGCACGGTTGGCTGCTGTTTGTGCATCCGCACGGGTCATACCATCGGTCATAAGGGCCTTGATAATATCACTTCGATCAAATTTTGCCGAGAGATCTTCTACACGATCAGACAGGCGCTCACCAAGATTTTTTAAAGTGGTGCGATAGTGAGAAGGATCATTTTTGAAAGCTGTGATTGCAGAACCAATATCGTTGAGTGCTGCTTGATAGGTTTGTTTTAAGCGATTAGGGTTGAGAGCAGGAATGTCGCTTTTATTGAGAAGAGTGCGCAATTCATTCCCAAGTTGGTCAAAATTGATGTCATTGTCACTGTTTTTTTCAAAAAACTTTTTAACACTTTCGCTATTTAATTTTGCAAGTATAGGGGAAATATTGGTTTTGAGGCTGTCTACGGTTTGCTGGACCATGGAGCTGTTTTCTAGAGCCGTTTTAGCTCCTATCTTTGCTGTACTAGAAACCACGTGGATGGCTTGGAGGGTCATCAGTAATGTTATGAGAGCCCAAGTGAGAAGTCCATGAAGCGTCCCTGAGGTTTCAGCAAAACGTCCAGCGACAAAGCCTCCCAAGGCTAGGCTAATCAGTGTAACGATAACAGAACCTACGCCAAAGGAGAGGAAAGAGCCTTCAAATGGGGTTGAAGAGGTGAAATCCATTTGGCTTAAACCTAAAGCTGCTACCAGAAAGGAGAGGCAGATTGAGGTGGCAAGGGCTGTCACCAGTCCTGCAAAGATTGCGGACCATGAAATGGGGGTGTGAAAGAATGGATACTTTTCGTCTAGAGATGTTCCTTCTAGAAAATTCGTATCGAATGGTGTGTCTTCAGGAATGCGAGTTTCCATGTTTTATCTCCTTGAATATGCTGGAGATACAATGTCTTTTTGCCAATTATGTTCCAAATGGTTAAAGAGTCGCTAAAAAGAGATAGGAAAGATCTAAAATTAAGATCGAGATCATCATGATGGGGCATTTTCTTTTAAAACTTTTGTTTAAAGCGCGTTCATAGAGAGTTTTTGTTGATCATAAAAAAGGGTGTGGAAACGACAAGGTACGCTATAGGGCTTTATGAGGTTATTATAATATGGACGCTTTTTTGTTTATATTCTTTCATAAATTTGAATTTTTATCTCATGATTACGTCTTGGTCGATAAACATGTGATAAGCGTTACGAATGGGAATATATTTATGTGTCATAAATAAAAGCACACTTTGTATAGAGAGCTCTTTCTTTGTGTTTTCGCTATTGTATTCTTTTGACAAATGCTTTTCTTTTTGATTGTATCAAAAAGTTTAAAGAGAGACCGTGTTAGGATATAAAATGTTTTGTTCAGCTTTTTTTAAAAATAGTGAAAAATATGGACCGCTTTGTGTTGGTTTTGATCCGAGTCATAAAGTTTTGCAATCATGGAATTTAAGCTGTGATTATAAAGGTCTAAAAGATTTTTGCGATATCCTCTTAACAGCGGTTGTTGGTAAAGTAGGGATGATAAAGCCTCAAGCCGCATTTTTTGAGTTATATGGGGTGGAAGGGCTGCAAGCTCTCAAAGAACTCATTGAAAATGCACAGAAACAAGGTTTGTTGGTTCTCGTTGATACGAAAAGAGGGGATATTGGCTCTACCGCTGAGGCTTACGGTAAAGCTTGGCTTGGTTCAAGCAGTGCATTTAAAGCAGATGCCATAACAGTCAATCCTTTTTTAGGATTTGATGCTCTCATTCCTTTAATAAAGATTGCAGAAGAAACAAAAACAGCTGTTTTTATGGTTGTTCAATCTTCCAATCCAGAGGGGAGGCAAATTCGAAATGCGCGCATTGGTGATCAAACTGTTTCTGTTCATTTGGCACAGCGTATTTTTGAATATAATAGTCAATCTTCAAGTCAATATCACCATGTTGGTCCTATCGGAGCAGTGATTGGAGCAACATTGGGCAATGAAGCAAAAGATACAATCGAACAGTTAGAAAATAACTTATTTCTTGTTCCTGGCATTGGGGCTCAAGGGGGAACGATAACACAATTAACTCAGCAGTTTCCTCAAAGGCTATGGCAGAATATTATTCCTTCCATTTCAAGATCTATTACAGAGGTTGGTCGAAATAGTGTTGATTTAAAAAATGTTATTCATGATTTTGCCGAGCAATCTAAAAATACGCTTTTATCTTAAAGTTTTTTGCTAATTTATCCAAGATAAAAAAGCTCTTATAAAGAAGGGGGGGCTTATAAAATTTTAAGTCAGATACGGATTTCAAGAAGTTATTTTGCTGTCTCTCTAAAATCAAGAGTTGTTTTTGATCTTCTCAAAAAGTGTTCATATATTTCTTATTTTCTGTTGGGATTGGGAGGATTAAATACGGAAAGAAAATGTTTGGAGAGAAATGCAGAAATCTTGAGAATATATGAAAAATTCCTTTAAGGAGGACGAGATAAGGGAAGAAAATGCAAAAAATACCCGAACAGTGCTAAAAGATGAGGCATAAGAGGACTTGGAGAGTGTATTCGTTTGGGGGACGTTTTAGTTTAAGGGCTATAACTCATCTTACAGGATAAACTCTTTTAGAATATTGCTTTATAAGGATATTGCTTTTGTAAAATAAAGGCTTCTAACATGTTATTAAAAGTTTCTAGGTTGGATAAAGTCATTGCAGCGTTGGTTTCTATAAGATAGACACACGTTATCTGTGAATACATATTGTTGTTAGAGAAAAACATGTCATTGAAACAAGAAAAAACCAAAGCACGTTTACCCCGTGGTTTTGTTGATCGTACAAGTGCGCAGTTGTATGCTGCTGAAACCATGATTGCGCAAATTCGTGAAGTTTATGAACTTTACGGTTTCGAAGCACTGGAAACACCGATTTTTGAATATACGGATGTGTTGGGTAAGTTTTTACCCGATGAAGATCGTCCAAATGCGGGAGTTTTTTCGCTACAAGATGATGATGAGCAATGGATGTCTTTGCGCTATGATCTAACGGCTCCTCTTGCTCGTTATTTTTCTGAAAATTTTGAAACGTTACCAAAACCGTATCGCAGTTATCGGTTGGGGTTTGTTTTTCGTAATGAAAAGCCTGGACCAGGGCGATTTCGGCAATTTATGCAGTTTGATGCGGATATTGTTGGAACACCAACTGTTGCCGCTGATGCTGAAATCTGTATGATGGCAGCGGATAGTTTGGAAAAATTAGGCATTCAGCAGCATGATTATGTCATTCGCTTGAATAACCGAAAAATTCTGGAAAGTGTTTTAGAGTTGATTGGTTTAGGGGAAGGGGAGCAGATTGAAAGGCGCTTAACTGTTCTTCGAGCAATGGATAAACTGGATAAATTTGGTCCTGAAGGCGTGCGTTTGCTTCTAGGCAAGGGACGTTTGGATGAAAGTGGTGATTTTACAAAAGGGGCCGAGCTTAAGGATAAAGAGATTGAGTGTATTCTTTCCTTACTGACTGTAAACGCAAAACGGCAGAAGAAACCCTTGATGCTTTCAGACAAGTTGTTGGTCAGAGTGTTCAGGGGCTTGAAGGTGTTCGCGAGCTTGAGGAAATGCACGCAATCTTTGTCGCTAATGGTTATCACAATCGCATTAAAATTGATCCTTCGGTAGTCCGTGGATTGGAATATTATACGGGGCCTGTTTTTGAGGCAGCATTGCTTTTTGATGTTTTCAATGATGATGGGCAAAAAGTTGTTTTTGGCTCTGTTGGTGGTGGTGGGCGCTATGATGGATTGGTTGCACGTTTTCGTGGGGAACGTATTCCGGCAACGGGTTTTTCAATAGGGGTTTCACGTTTGATTGCTGCTTTGCAAAACTTAGGAAAATTGCCCGTAAAAAATACTCTTGGACCCGTTGTGGTGTTGATGATGGATAAAGAACCAGAAGCTGTTGCACGCTATCAAAAAATGGTGATGCAATTGCGAAATGCAGGAATTAGTGCGGAACTCTATTTAGGGGCATCAGGAATTAAAGCGCAGATGAAATATGCAGATCGGCGCAAAGCTCCTTGTGTGGTTATCCAAGGTTCACAAGAACGTGAGAGTGGAAAAATACAGATTAAAGATTTGATTGAAGGCGCGCGTTTGTCTCATGAAATTAAGGATAATCAAACATGGCGTGAAAGCCGCCCCGCGCAAGTGATGATTGATGAAGAGCAATTGGTTCAAACAGTACAGGATATTTTAGCTGCCCAAAAATGATAATGGTAAAAGCTTTGTGAAAGCGATTGTTGGAAAAAACTTGAATATTTCCTCTTCAATTTTCAGAATTTGTATTTTACTTGTTTAGATATTGTTAACATCGCGTTATTTTTTTAAGTTCCTGCGGCATAAAAGCAATTTTTTAAAGATAAAAATGCTTCGTCTTCATTATAAAATGAATGCTTTTGAGAGAACGAGGTAAGCACCTTCGTGAAGTAAAATACTGGACACTGAAGCATTTGAGGTCCTTGACGCAATCCTTTTTAGAAAAATTGATGGCTAATAGTTTATAGAAATATTGATCATTCATACGGATTTAATTTTTGAATTCTTATTTGCTGGTATCATATTTTCTGTTGTTTTATTATCGACAGTCATCAATTTCACATCCGTGAGAGATGAAAGAGATCCCAATAGTTTTATTTGAGAAGTTTTTAGTTTCAAAAACAACAAATAACTTAAATCAGACAATTTTTAAGGGGAAAATATGAGGGGTCATTATAAGAGATTATAATGACATCCATTTGAAATTATTTATTTATTATAACAAATCGATTTTTACGGAGAAATGAAAATGGCTCAATATGATTTTACAGTGTTATATGAAAGAAATCCCTTTATTTTGAAAAAACCTGAAGATATTGGAAAATCATTTAAACTTCCTCCTTCAAACTTCGGATTTGAAAATCTTCCGCAAATTACCTTTTCAGGCGCCTCATCGTGTCGGCGTATGATTTTTGGGCTATCATTTAGTGGTATGAAAGCATTTTTTGTGATGTTGTGGCAAGTAGGAAAAATGTCAGATGAAGATGATGTGGATTTATGGTTTGATCAGGTAACATTGGATCGTGATATTCTTGAGGAATTTTTGACTTGTGATCTTTCAATTCAAGAACCAGAATATCTTAATTTTGAAAGTTTTAAAGAAGGTATCAAAGAATTAGAAACAAATAAAATTGTAGCGAAGGGGACAAAAAAAGATTGTTATTTCATTAATCCAGATATTTTTGGTCTTCCGGAATGTGATGAAGATTTTGGGCTCGATGAAGAGGAAGAGATAGAAGAGGAAGAAATGAAAACACACTTTATGGTAGAATATCCAAATAAACGCTTTCTTTAACCGTTTCTCTCTTAGAAAAAAAAGCGTAGAATAAATGGCTATGAGAACAGCAATGAGTTTGTTTAGGGTATGTGAATTGGAATGTTTACAGGATCTGTTTTGGTTTAATATTCTTCATGAAAGGTTATTTGTGAAGAGCAGTTTTTATGCCATATTTGCTTATTTTTATGAGATATAAGTTAATTTGATCTGTGCGCCTCTTCAAACAAATGTTTGATCTGTATTTTCTTTCTTGATGCTTTTGTGAACCTTGCAGCTATGATGTTTATAACTCTTGTATTTTAGAGCGTTTACGAGACGCATTTTTACTCTTTTTAATTGTTTATTCACATGCCAATCCCACTTGCTAATGAAAATGAGCAAGAAAATAGTTTTAAGGGATTCAATATAAGAAGGGATCAAATGAAACAATCTTATGGTATTCAGCTATTCTTATTCGACATGAAAAATGATAAATTATCTTTATAAACCAAATCATTTTTCAACATAAAGTTTTTCTCAATATAAGAAATTTAGCGTTGATCTTGCATGTTTCATCGATACGTTAATCCTTGATCTTTTTGAGAGATTTTCGCATGAATTTGCGCATTTCGCAAATGCATCCCCATTTTTTGATAGCATGCAACAGTTTTTAGCTTTTTATTCTTTTCGCGCCATAACTGGTTTAGATTTTTTACTGGAAGTTTTTCAAGTTTTTTCAAAGTTGTTAAAACGTGAAATACCTATTAAAAAATTATTGCTGGAATATTTTCTCACCAAAAACGCACAACCAACTTATAGTGTTTGCCTTGACAAATAGATGTCTCAAAAAACACAAACGACACAAATTCCCCAACTCAGGAAATTTGTGTCGTAAAATTTTGTTTAAATGAACGATTTGGGGGCGGAATTAGTTTTTCAAAGCTTTTAAAACATTTTGTGGTGAAGAAACTTCATAAGGATCTGTTGCACAATTATCTGAAAAACCTGCTTCTTCAAACCATTGTTCAACTACACCATCATTAATAATGGCAGCATAGCGCCATGATCGCATGCCGAAACCAACATTGTCTTTTGCAACCAGCATACCCATTTTGCGTGTGAATTCACCAGAGCCATCAGGAATTAATTTCACGTTTTTAATATTTTGTGTTTTTCCCCAAGCATTCATGACAAAAGCATCATTGACGGAAAGGCAATAAATTTCATCAATACCCGCTTGTTTAAATTCATCATAGAGTTTTTCAAAGTCAGGCAGCTGAAAAGTTGAGCACGTAGGAGTAAAAGCTCCAGGAAGAGAGAAAAGAATAACACGCTTTCCTTTAAAGTAAGCATCGCTGTTAACTTCTTGCCACCGATAAGAGTTATTTTCATCCATTTCATCGCGGACACGTGTATGGAATGTTACATTGGGAACAGTTTTTTTCATCATAAGGATGCTCCTATATTTTTTACAAAAATTTCGTTTTAAAACAGCCTTCATCTTTAAAAGCATATCGGAAAGAACGGTTTAAATAAAAGGGATTCTTTAAAAATTTTTACTTCTAACGAGTGTGCAAATATTTCACACTTGCGTCAAGTAGAATTAATGGTCGACTTTGGATACTCTTCACCTTAAAATTAAAGGAAATAATATGAAGGTATTTATATGACCATAAAGACAGTTTTGACCACGGCTTTTGAGGGGCAAAAACCGGGAACGTCTGGTTTGCGAAAAAAAGTGTCTGTTTTTCAACAACCCCATTATGTAGAAAACTTTATACAGTCTCTTTTTGATAATATTGGGCCTCTTGAAGGAAAAGTGTTGATTCTTGGGGGGGATGGACGCGCCTTTAATCGGACTCTCCTTCAGATTGTTTTGAAGATGGCAGCAGCGCATGGCGTTTCTCGTGTTAAAATGGGAAGGGGCGGTATTCTTTCCACACCTGCTGTTTCGCATCTTATTCGTAAAACTCATGCCCATGGTGGACTTATTCTTTCTGCAAGCCATAATCCTGGTGGTCTAGAGGGAGACTGTGGGATCAAATACAATATTGCCAATGGTGGACCTGCGCCTAATTCTTTATGTGAGGCTATTTTGCAACATCGCAACATCTTTCCTTTTATAAAATTTTTGAAGCTCCAGATGTTAATTTAGATCGGCAAGGGATGACCTTTATGGGAGATATGCAGATCGAGATTATTGATCCTGTCGACGATTATGTTTCTTTGATGCAGAAGCTTTTTGATTTTGACTGTATTGCCAAGGCCGTTGCTCGAGGCCTTACTTTACGGTTTGATGCTATGCATGCGGTAACAGGGCCTTATGCTCATGAAATTTTTGAAAAATGCTTAGGATTTTCTGAAGGGACGGTGGTTAATGGGATTCCTTTGCCAGATTTTGGAGGCAGTCATCCAGATCCCAATTTGGTTTATGCCAAGGCTCTTTACGATTTATTGATGTCAGAGCAAGGACCAGATCTTGGAGCAGCCTCTGATGGTGATGGAGATCGTAACCTCATTATTGGTCGTGGGCAATTTGTTTCGCCTTCGGATTCTTTGGCTATTATGGCTGAACATGCACACCTTATTAAAGGATATCAAAAAGGTGTTGTGGGGATAGCGCGTTCTATGCCGACGGGGCGTGCTGCTGATCTGGTTGCGGAAAAACACGGATTAAACTTTTTTGAAACGCCAACGGGATGGAAGTTTTTTGGAAACCTTTTAGATGCGGGGAAAATAACCTTTTGTGGTGAAGAAAGCTTTGGAACTGGCTCTCATCACATCCGCGAAAAAGATGGTTTATGGGCTGTCTTATTTTGGTTAAATCTTTTAGCGGTAACAGGAAAAACGGTTGCACAAATTGTTCAACAGCATTGGCACATCTATGGGCGTTTCTATACGTTACGGCATGATTATGAAGAAGTTGAAGAAGACAAAGCTTTGGCACTTATAGAGCATTTGCGTGCGCACTTACTACAAGAAGGAACTGAAATTGCTGGCTTTTTCGTCAAAAAAGCAGATGATTTTACATATCATGATCCTATTGATCAGAGCGTTAGCACGCGGCAAGGTATCCGTATTTTTTTCGAGAATGGTGCACGGTTGGTGATTCGTTTGTCGGGAACAGGGACGTATGGTGCGACCTTGCGACTTTATTTTGAACAGTATGAAAGTGATCCGCGCAAACACAATTTAAATCCGCAAGAAGTTCTCCAACCTTTGCAACAGGTGGCACTAAAACTATTAAACATACAACAAGCATTGGGGCGAGATCATCCTGATATTATTACCTAAGGTCATTGGAATGTTTTTTTGTAAAACTATGATGATTGATCACATGGGGTATGATTTTAGGGGCGTGATTTTATTTGCCATAAGGGAGATCCTCTATTTTCAAGCTCGCTTTGTTTTTTCTCCTTTACATATCAATCGAATTCCTAAAATTTTGGGCTTCTTAAAACCGAATGCTGTAGGTAATTATAATCAGGCATAATCGGGGAATTTATGTGCAATGGTTTCTAATGGTTTGATAGCAATGTTTGTTTAATAGGGGGATGTTCTTCATGCAAAACAAAATACTATCATTGTTGCACTTTTCATATGTTTGTCTTAAAGAAGCTTTTCTCTCAAGATACTAAAAACGCATCTTATGCGTGTCGTCTTGAAAGGGATAACAGGCAATCCATTGAGCAGAACCATTTTTACGCTTATGAAAGAGTAAGCCAGCACCATCATTCACTTTGCCCGCTTTCAATGTTGGCTCTTATATTTGAGAGTGTTTAGTATTTTGAATCTTTTCTTAATCGTTTACACGGCTTTTTATACTTGCACAAGATATTGATTTGTAATGATAATTTAGCGTTATTCATATTGAATTAGAACCCTGAATATCGTAAGATTCTCTCATTTAAAATTTGTCTATCTTGAATCAATCAAAATCACTTACTTGCACGTCATAAGCGGGAGGAGTGGGGGGGGGGGATAAAAACTGTACAAGAAAGAAGTAAAAATGGCTTTTATGAACCGTCTCAAGTGCCAAGGGATGTCGCAACATTGTAACATGCAAGCAAAAGCCTTTGGTTGATTTAATGTAAAAGGGGGTGAGAGAATCTTACGATATTTGGGGGCTCTCATTCAATATACAAAACCATTAATTATGATTATAAATCAGTCTGTCCTCTAACATTATGGCTGTTACCTTTACTGAAATAAAAGGTCAAGTTGAGGGCATCATTTTCTTGTTTCTCAGTTTTTAGCTCTTTGAGAGCGTTTTATTCAGAGATGTTCCTTTTCTAATTGTTTTTTATCCATTCGTTAATTGCATTGCTGATGTATAAGAAAATGATTTTGGTTGATTTATTAGAGAGAATGAAGTGAGTAAATTTTATGATATGCAGGGGGTATTAGTTGTATTAAGTTGTATAATGATCAATCATTTTTATAAATTCATGTATGGTATGTGATGATAGCATTCATGAACACAGTTGGTCGATGATGGTTGAAACAAAGGGAAATGTTTTTCTAAAATAATGGACAATAAAGACTTCTTGCTTTATGACCAGTCATAATGAATGGTTTTTCTTTTAAAAGGGGAATTTATGACCCAATATCCCAAATGTCCTCGTTGTGATTGTCTTTATACTTATGAAGACGGTGAAAATTTTGTGTGTCCTGAATGCGCGCATGAATGGCCACAAAAAAACGATGATACTGTTCTTTCCGATACTGTTTATGACGCCAATGGTCAGATTTTAACAAACGGAGACACCGTTATGGTGATAAAAGATCTGAAAGTAAAAGGCGCTTCATCTGTTTTAAAAGGTGGTACTAAGGTAAAGAATATTCGTTTGGTGGATGGGGATCATAATATTGATTGCAAAATTCCTGGGATTGGTCAGATGAGTTTAAAGTCGGAGTTTGTGAAAAAAGTTTAAGCATTTATCCTCTTGCAATTGTTTTTGCATTTCGTTGATTTTCTATTTTTACATTCTTCTCTAATTAGGCATATTTTTCTCCAATGGGCTTCTTTTCTTGTTTCATAGATTACACCAATCAGATAAAGGCAATATGTTTTCCTTTGTTGCAATACAAAAGCCTTCTATCGCAGAGAAATAGTGACTCTAGCTTTTCTTTTAATATGCGGTTATGGGTGAAGTTGGATGTTGACTTATATGCAACGGTAAAAGTATACGCTTTATGAGAAGAACAACGCTGTAAAGTAGACAAACTTATTTCTGCTGAATTGAAGAAATATCCTCATTCTTTTATCAGATAATTTCTTAAACAACCATAATAGATCTGGCTTCAATGTATTTATTTTTTACAGGTATTTACACCTTTTGCGTCATATTGATGGAAATGAGATTGAAAATGATAGGGGGGAATTTTTGATTTTAAGAATAGAAAGAGGACGGTATGATCTTGATAAGGCAGTACAGTCATGCATTTTCCCAGCTCTTAGTACTACAACAGCTCTTAATAAAAGTGTGCATAAGAGCTATTAAAATAGTTTTTGTTATTATCCATTTTGTGCTGTGTAAGTGGACGGTTTTGATTGATACAATAAAAACAGAATTGAAATAAGAAGAATGTCAGGATTCTCATTCAAGTTGCAAAATGTGATCTTTGTCGTTTGCCCGTTACAAAAGTATTTTGCGTGATGTTATCGTTGGAAGCACTGAGAATGATGGAGCAAATAGGCACTCTATCTTACAATGTTTTCTTTTTTGGTTTTTTTGTAACGGGTCGTGTTTTCCTGGTTAAAATTACATGACAAGATTATGAAACAAAATAATTTAAGCGCATACCCATGCCGTGTATTTTTGTGTACGTGATTTTGGGGGGGCATTGAAACAACTTATGCTTCTTAAAGGGAGCTTTGAACCTTTTTAAGGCATATGTGGAGGTGAAAGGTGAGTGAAGATATATTATTGGATAGATTTTTTAACAGTACTACATTCTTATGGCTGCATAACTTATGTCTAAAATTTCAGAAATAAAATGACATAAGATTTTTTCACGCCATGTTTAAGCGCTGTTGAAGAGGTGCAATCGGTGTGATTATTTTACCTATTGAGGTCAATATTTATTGTGGCATGGCTTCAACGCCTAAAACTTCAGGGATAAAATGGCGTAAAAGATTTTCAATACCATGTTTGAGGGTTGCTGTTGAAGAGGGACATCCAGCGCAGGAGCCCCGCATATTGAGATAAACAATACCATTTTCAAATCCGCGAAAAGTAATGTCTCCACCATCATTGGCGACTGCTGGGCGGATACGCGTTTCGAGCAGCTCTTTAATGGTTAAGACAATATCAGCATCTTTTTCGTCATAAAATTCTTCGTTAAGGGCATGGGTTTGTGCTTGTGTTGTAGCGTTGGTGGTGATGACTGGCTCATTGGATAGAAAATGTTCCATGATTGTACCTAAAATGACAGGTTTGAGATGTTGCCACTCCCCTTCTTTTTTGCTTACGGTGATAAAATCATAGCCTAAAAAAACACCATTGATATTGGGAATATTAAACAGTTTAGCTGCCAAAGGTGAGTTTTTAGCTGCTTCTTCAGGGGCGCGAAATTCTAATACGCCCTCAGAAAGAACCACGCGTCCTGGCAGGAATTTAAGTGTTGCAGGGTTTGGGGTGGTTTCAGTTTGAATAAACATAGATTCTCCTTTTATAATGAAGGATTAGGAAGATCTTACATTGTAGAATATTCTATTTTTTAGGCAATAGATTGAATATCTTCATCGGCAAGATTGCTAGGAATAACAATGACAGGGATTGAAAAAGCTGTCCCTTTATTCCCGATTAATTGAACAAGGGGCCCTGGTCCTTCTGTATGTCCACTGGCTGCTAAAACAATTAGTGCAATCCTTTTATCTTCGTCGATCAGTTTGGAAATCTCATCAATTTTTTTTCCTTCACGCACCACTATTTCTGTTTCAAGCGCATGGGTGGTGCGGACTTCACTGGCAATGTCTCCTAATATTTTATGAGCACTTTGCGTTGATTCTGTGCGCATAACGTTGTTTACACCCAGAAAATGTTGAAATTCTGCACTATCAACGACACAAAGTAATACCAATGTTCTATTGGTATTTTGAGCATGCTGTGCGGCAAACGCAACGGCACGCCGACACTCTGGTGTTTCATCAATAATGACTAAGTTTTTTTTCTTGGGTTCTTTTTTCGGATTTTTGGGTTTGGAAATCATGCACTTTCTCTATTTTGTACAAACGATTTTTTTGCTCTCTACAGTTTTTAGTTTTATTATTTTTATGTATCGTGCAAAAATCCAATAATTTCACGAATTTTTTTCATATTTTCTTCTGCGAGCATACTAGCACGTTCTGCGCCATCATGCAAAACAGAGTCGATATAATCACTTTCTTGATGGAGTCGACGTAATTCTTCTGTTATAGGGGCAAGTTTATGAACAGCAAGGTCGGCTAGAGCTGTTTTAAAATGCGAAAATTGTTGACCAGAAAATTCTAAAAGAATCTTTTCTTTGCTAACTTTGGCAAAGGCGGCATAAATACCAAGCAGGTTATCCACTTCTGGTCGTTCTTTTAAAGCGGTAAGGGTATCGGGAAGAGGAGCCGAATCCGTTTTGGCTTTGCGTATTTTTTTTGCGATAAGATCAGCATCATCGGTCAAATTAATGCGTGAAAAATCTGAAGGATCTGATTTTGACATTTTTTTTGTCCCATCGCGCAAAGACATAACGCGTGTGGCTGTTGTTCCAATAAGCGCCTCTGGGAGGGGAAAAAAGCCTTGTCTGTTTTCTTCATCCGTTTGCATAGAGATACCAAAATTTAATTCGGCAATACGTTGTGCATAGTCATTGTTAAATTTTTGTGCAATATCGCGTGTGAGTTCAACATGCTGTTTTTGATCTTCGCCCACGGGAACATGCGTTGCACGATAGACTAAAATATCAGCAGCCATCAAAGTGGGATAGGCAAAAAGCCCTAGGGATGCTTTTTCGCGATCTTTTCCTGCTTTATCTTTGAATTGTGTCATGCGTTGGAGCCAGCCGATACGGGCAACACAATTAAAAATCCAAGCAAGTTCAGCATGTTGAAAAACACGTGATTGGTTAAAAATAATGTGTTTTTGAGGATCAATACCGGAGGCCAAAAAAGCTGCTGTCACTGTTCTGGTGGATTCGCGTAAAGTAAGGGGATCTGGGTTGACTGTGAGTGCATGCATATCCACAACACAATAGAGGCAGTGATAAGCGTTTTGAAGTTCAACCCAACGCTGAATGGCTCCAAGATAATTGCCAAGATGTAAATGACCACTCGGTTGTACGCCGGAAAAGACAAGTGGTGTGAAGGTATCCATAGGAGTGCTCTTTCTTCAATTAAGGTTATTCGTTTTATTATTTTTGACAAAGTATAGATATTATGGGCGCTTTTTCAATTTTTTAAGCGTGTGAAAAAAAGAACGGGTGTTAAATAAAAAATAGGCACTAAAATAGATCAAGAATATGCCAAGCATGATCCCAGCTAAGGTGCTGGCGCGCAAGAAAAAGGATGCTTGTGAGGATAAAGGAAAAGACAAAAAACCAAACACATTCAATCCGTAATAGAGGGCTAGTGCGTTCAAAAAGGAAGCGATCACGAGACATAATATTCGCTTTATCAGTTGGAAGTCGTATTTCCAATAACCGCGTTTGATAAGAACACCCCAAAGCAACAAGGTGTTGATCCATCCAGAGGTAATTTCAGCAATAACAATACCTCGTGCAGAAAAAGAAGGAAATAATGTTAAGGCGAGGCTGATATTGATGAAAACGCAAATACCTGTAAAAATCATCGGTGTTTTGGTATCTTCATGGGCAAAGAAATTAGGAATAAAGACCTTAATGAGGACAAACGCTGGGAGTCCTAGTCCATAAAGTTCTAGTAATTGTGCAACATGGTGTGTTGATTGACTGGTAAATTGTCCTCGCTCAAAGAGCAAACTGACAATGGGAGTGGAGAGCAGCAAAAAAGCAATGGATGCTGGGAGTGTTAATAATAGCGTTAATTCAATAGAGCGGTTTTGTAAATGGTGGGTTTCTTCATGCTTTTTGCTCCGCAAAGCGCGTGTTAATTCTGGTAAAAGAACGGTTGCAACGGCAATGGCGATTACGCCTAGAGGTAATTGATAAAGACGATCAGCGTACATCAAAGAAGAGACAGCACCAGATTGACTAGAAGCAATGTTGGTATTAATGAGCAAATTAATTTGTGTGATGCCACCCGTGATGGCTGCTGGGAATGCTAAAGTTAATAGCTTGCGAACATTAGGGCTTAAATGGGGCCGGCGAAAGGAAATTTTCATTCCACTTTGATGCAAAGCAAGGGCAATTAAGGTGAGTTGAAGAAGCCCTGCTGCCAAAACACCCCAAGAAAGATTTAAGCCGATATGCCAAGCGTCAAGTTTATAGATCCAAGCATAGGCAAGCACACCAATCAGAATAATGTTTAAAAAGAGTGGGGCAATGGCGGCAATAAAATAGCGTCGCAGAGCATTGAGCATGCCCCCCATCATGGCAGCGAGTGACATGCAGGTTAAATAGGGAAACATGATCGCAGTAAAGTGAATTGTAGCGTTAAATTTTGTTGCATCTTCGGTAAAACCTGGGGCAATAATGGTTCGTACCAAAAAAGGCATACTCAGTTCCATCGCAATCGTTAATAGTAAGAGCAGCGAAAAGAGAACGCCAAAGACTTCTTCTGCAAATTTGCATGCCGTTTCTTGGCCATCTTCAGTGATTTTTTTTGCAAAAAGAGGAATGAAAGCAGCGTTAAAGGCACCTTCAGCAAAAAAACGACGAAATGTGTTGGGAAAACGAAAAGCAGCATTAAACGCATCAGAAACAGGACCAGTCCCTAGGGCTGCTGCCATAAGCATTTCGCGTACGAAACCAAAAATGCGGCTCATGAGGGTTCCGGAAGCAACTGTTGCAATTTTTTTAATCAATGTCATAAAGATATATCGGGTTTGTTGTAAAAGAGAAGCGATGACAGGAGAAATAAACCGTTTTGAATCGTAAAAATCTGATCTGTATCCCAATTAGAGATACTTTTTGAAAGCGTTTTACGACGGTGTTTGCCTTTCTGTCAACAATGTTGCATGAAGACTTTTTATGCTCCTTGTTTACTGTTGCATTACAATTTTTATTGTTGCCATAAAATAATTAAAATTTCTTTTTCAAACGGAAATATGGGAGCGATATCATAACAGTTTGAAGGGGCATATAGGGATATATAATGATAATTTCTCTTTATGGTATGATGTTGTGAATAGTGCAACCCAATACCATTCTGTTTTACGTTAGGGGCGTGATCCTATTAAAGAACGCAAATAAAATAAAAGCGTAAAGCAAGGTGCAATCTCCATTATTTAGAAAGCATTTCTTTAGATGTTTTTAAAAGTCGTAAGGCTGAGCTAAAAGGTGATGGCAAAGCTTGTGATTGATTTTTACCTTTACGGCTTTATATTCTCCCCAAATTAGGCTGCTTTCCCGTTTTAGAGTTACATAAACAAGAGGATAGGAAGACATAATCTTCCAACAGCATTTTGTCTGTTTTTAGCACTAAAAGCAATGAAAGTGCTTGATTATCTTTTCAAAAGTGAGTGATTCTTTCATTTTTCCTGTTTAGGTTTCTTTTTACAGTTGCTGAGGATACAATCTAAGAAAATAAGATAAATCTGCTCTCTCATGGTTTCCATTCCTGTTGAGGTGCGATTGATTTGCCGATAGAGGGTAAAGGCTATTATTTTTACCAGAGGGGGCAAAAAAGTTAAAGTTTATGAATCCTTTAGATATTCATTGCCATTGCTTTTGTGTGCTCCGTTTTGTGAGGTTGAATATCTTCTTGTCTTTTGAGACTCTGATTGACGTTTTCTGTCATTTTTTGCACTTTAATTGCTTCTTTATCAAGAGTGTTGGAACATTTTTTTTCATTGTTTTTCTTTATAGATTGATACTGGTTTGGTGCTAAGCGCTCATCGAATTTATGGTTATAAAAATACATCGGTTGTATATGCTGTTCTATCTCTTTTATCTGCTTGATTATTTCTATAATCTCTTTTGTTTTAACGATTGATGTGCCAAGACTCTTCGCAAGTTTTTCAGGATTATTTTCCTTTATAGCTTCATGCTCGCTTGAGGATAAGCGCTCATTGATTTTTTTGATATAAGTCCTTATTTCTCCCCTTAATTCAGGAGAGTTTGATAACGTTTCTTGCAGTTGTGCTTTTGACAAGGAAAAGAGATTTTTCATCCAAGCCTCAGGCATTTCTACTGACTGTTCACATCGCCTTTGTTTTACATGATGGGTATGGAGAATGTCTCTTTCTGTTTGTTTAAAAATATTGATATAGCGGTCAATGGCTCTACAGAGAGGCAAAATATTTGCTTCAGCATGGGCGCGTGCATTGTTTTTTATGCCAAATACATTGCTACCAGAAAGCTTAGAAATAGATTGGGGAGAGGCGGCAATTTGATAGGGGAGCTGTTCACCCTTAGTATGATTTTCATGGATCATCTCTATTCTTTCCTGCAAAATATGACGATTGCCATAAATGATTTGGCACAAAGTTTCGATTTCTTTTCTTCTTTCTTGAATGGATGTGTTGTTTTTTATCCTTGAGGCAATTTCATTGTTGGTAAGGGGGGCTATTGTTTCTGCGGGGATAAGCACTTCTTGCGGGTTTTTAGTTTTTGGCGCTGTAAAGGAGAGGGCGTCACCGATTTTTAATGTTTGTATTTGCTCTGGGGTGAGGTTTTTTTTATTTCCCAAAATAAAAATCCCGTTGGCATCAAGCATGAAGCCATTGGGCCCACTGCCTCTATAGGTACCATGATAGGTTTCTCCTTCTTTTGCGACGACAGCGAGATAATAATTTTTTTCATCCAATCCAAGCTCTCTCATAGAGTTGGTGAATTCTTGTAAAATAAGTATTTTTTCTGGATGGGAGATATCCTCAAGCAGATGTTTCATCGCTTCCTTATCGTTATGTTTTAGCGATGCAATGCTGGCAAGACGCATGCGTTTTTCTGTTACAAGAGAAAAGTCGAGTGGGTGGCCAGCAACTTGCCCAAGTTTTTCAAAAAACATGCGTTGCGTACGCCCATTGCCCTCTCTGAAAGGATGCGTATAGTTGAGCTGTATCAACATTTCAGTGACATGTTCAACGAATGTTTCGCGGGTTAAGCCTTTCAAGTTATTCGTTTCAGCAAGTATTTTATCTAGATTTTCTAGTCCCTCTTGTATCTGTTGTGCTGCGGCAAAAGAAATACCAGATTTTTTCATCATTGGCATAGAAGCAACGGTACCGTCTTCAAATGTAAATGGTTTTTCGCGTGTTTGTCCGGCCCATTCAAAAGTATTTTTAAATAGGGTGTGATGAATATATTGGAGATATGTGGAGGTTAGTTTTTGTGGTGGTGTTTCTTGGCGTAGATGAATAATTGCTTTTGTTGTATCATGGGCACATTGCACTTTTAATTTTTCATAGTCTTTTATTCCATATTTATTTTTTAAGGTGATACTATTGGGGTAAAGGAAATTACGGTGTATTGTCCTATTTTCTTCGGTTTCAGGCGATGAGGATAATTTCTCCTGTAAGGTGAGAGGAACGGTGTCCGTTTTTTTTGTACCAGTGTTCCAGTATGCCATTGCTTTTTTGGGGGTGTGGTTTGTTCTTTCTTTATGATCAGAGCGTTTTTCCTTTGTCATTTGGACAGATATTGGATCATTTGTCGCTGTATTGCTGGTCTGTAAAATGGTTTCTTTAAAATTATTTTGTATTTGCCTCATGGAGGAAGCAGATTGAGCAATTGGTTTGGTCATTTGTTCTTGTTCTTGCAAACTTTGGGGTATAACTTCAATGCTATCATGTAAAGCATGAGGGGCAATCCATGGCAAAAAATGGGTTTTTTCTTTTTTCTTTGTTTGAATGGATGCGCTGACTTGGCTCTTTTCAGTTATTTCATCGTTTTTGAGAATGGTTCTTTTTTTTTCTGGAAGCAATGCTTTTTGCTGGTTTTTTTGCGGGTTTTTAGTTTTTGGCGCTGTAAAGGAGAGGGCGTCACCGATTTTTAATGTTTGTATTTGCTCTGAGGTGAGGTTTTTTTTATTTCCCAAAATGAAAATCCCGTTGGCATCAAGCATGAAGCCATTGGGCCCACTGCCTCTATAAGTACCATGATAGGTTTCTCCTTCTTTTGCGACGACAGCGAGATAATAATTTTTTTCATCCAATCCAAGCTCTCTCATAGAGTTGGTGAATTCTTGTAAAATAAGTATTTTTTCTGGATGGGAGATATCCTCAAGCAGATGCTTCATAGGTTCTGGATCGCCATGTTCCATGGCAGCGGCGCGGACAAAGTCTTTACGTTTTTTGCTCACAAGAGAAAAGTCTAGCTTATGTCCTGCTGCTTGAGCGAGTTTTTCAACGAACAGTCTCTTTGTACGCCTATTGCCCTCTCTGAAAGGATGCAAATGGTGCAAATCTATCATTATTCCAGCGGTTTGTTCAACGAATTCTTCGCGAGTTAAGCCTTTCAAGTTATTCGTTTCAGCAAGTATTTTATCTAAATTTTCTAGTTCTTCCTGTATTTTTCTGCCAATCGCAAAAGGTTTTGTAAATTCTTTTCTTTTCAAAATGGGCATAGAAGCAACGGTGCTATCTTCAAATGTAAAAGGCTCTTCGCGGGTTTGTCCGGCCCATTCAAATGTACGGGAAAAGAGGCGATGATGAAGATATTTTAGATAGGAGGAATTAAACTGCTCTGGTGGAGGTTCTTGGCGCAGTTTGCTCATTTCTTTTTTTACATCATTCGAACAGCGTTCTTTTAATATTTCTTTATCTTTAATGTGGTATTTATTTTTAAGTATCTTGCTATTGGGGTAGAAAAAATTCTGCGATGCTTCATTGATTTGCTTAGAAATGGTTGCACTAATTGCAGGGGGTTGATTTTGCAACTCTTCCTGTGTGGAAGAGGCACAATATTCTGTGTTTTCTTTCATGTATATTTCCTTTCAAATGTTAACATTATTTTTTGAAAGCTTTTTTACATTTTTTGCCTTTTATTATTTTAGCGTTTTGTTCAATGAAGAATGTCCATTTGAATGATTGAAAAAATTGATCTTATTCGTATAGAGCCAAGTTAATTATGGAATAAAGTTAAGGTTTGTAACTTTTATAAAGTATTATCGTGAAATTTTATCAATGAATTCTGTAAAATAATGGGGTATCTTATTCAAAGTTTGCTGTATTTTACACACTGTCTTTGATGCAATCTTAGCAAGATAATTGCATCAAAGTTTTGTATGATAAGCCAACAATTAGGAGGTTTATCACGACAAAGCCATTGCTTTTGATGTTTCGGCTTTGCGTGGTCGAACATGCGGTTGGTCTTCTTGTCTAGAAGTTTCTGCAACCTCTTGATGCCGCTTTGCTGTTGAGCGTTCAGGCAGTTTCGGGGGCTGCGATAGGCTTTGCTGCTTTTGCAATCTTTTATCGAGATCAGTAAGCGGTTGATGGCGTTGTTGTTCTGTATGATGGTTTTGCACAATGGTTTCTCTTAACTGTTTTATAGTTTCAGCATAATCCTTAATGGCGGTACAAAGGGTAGGAAGATTTTCTTCAGCAGCTTTGCGTGCTCCACTTTTTATGCCAAGGACTTGCCTACCAGCAAGCGGAGCAAAAGATCTAGAATTGTTTTCAATTTGAAATACAAGCTCTTCTCCTATCTCTGGAATTTTTTGCATATCTTCTAGTCTATATTGCAAAATAAGTGGATCATTATAAACAATTTTGCACCAATATTGAACCTCTCTTTGAACATATTGAACCGATGGATCTTTCTGAACTCTGCGAGCAATTTCCTCATTTGAGAGAGGCTTTATTTTTTTTTCTGAATTGAGTGGATTTTGTGTGTGTCGAGTGATTGCTTCTTCCTTTTGCATTTGTTGATGCTGTCGTTGTTTTGTGTGAGAACTTAGTGAAATATCTTCATTTTTTGTATATTTTGAAGTATACATATAACCGTTAATAGCTTCATACAGATTAGGAAGATTTTCTTCAGCTTGTTTGCGCGCATGGCTTTTTATACCAAGAACTTTTTTACCAGCAAGCTTAGGAATAGATTTAGGTTGTTCTGTAACATCCCATAAGAGCTGTTCTCCCATATCGGGGTTTTCTTTGATTGCTTCTATTCTTTCTTCTAAAATAAGTCGGTTGCCATAAACCTTTTTGCACAAAAAGCGTATTTCTTCTTGATATGCTAAGAGCAATAGCTCTCTTTCCATTGTATTAATAGATGTTTTTTGTGCGTGAGAGGGTTTTGATTGTTCACTTGCTGTTTTTGGGGAAGCTGTTTGGGGAAGGATAACGTCGCTTTGTTTTCTGTTTCCTCTATGGTGCGATTTTCTTGAACGAGGGACTGCATATACTTCACTGTCTTGTGATGATGAACTGCTTTGTTGCCTAACTTTCATATGTGATGATGAACTGCTTTGTTGCCTAACTTTCATATGTGATGGTGTTTTGGGCCTAACACTTGGGTAGTGTTCTTCAGGATTCTGGATTTTTGCGTCGTTTTGCACTCTGTCTCTCGTGCGTGGGGGCGTTTGCGGAGCAGGTGTTGCATAGCGACTTTCTTCCGCTTGAACTGTTTGTTTATTTTGTTCTCTACCTTTTGCGCGTGGAGCTCTTTGTGGAGCTGCTTTTATGTGCGTGGAGGAGCTTTCTTGGGTTTTTGTGCTGTATTGTAGATTTTCTTTTACACGTGGGGGTTTGGGCGGAGTCGGTTTTGTCTGTAGAGGAGGCGTTGCATAGCGACTTTCTTTCGCTTGAACTGTTTGTTTATTTTGTTCTCTATCTTTTGCGCGTGGAGGTCTTTGTGGAGCCGCTTTTATGTGCGTGGAGGAGCTTTCTTGGGTTTTTGTGCTGTATTGTAGATTTTCTTTTACACGTGGGGGTTTGGGCGGAGTCGGTTTTGTCTGTAGAGGAGGCGTTGCATAGCGACTTTCTTCCGCTTGAACTGTTTGTTTATTTTGTTCTCTATCTTTTGCGCGTGGAGGTCTTTGTGGAGCCGCTTTTATGTGCGTGGAGGAGCTTTCTTGGGTTTTTGTGCTGTGTTGTAGATTCTCTTTTACACGTGGGGGTTTGGGCGGAGCCGGTTTTGTCTGTAGAGGAGGCGTTGCATAGCGACTTTCTTCCGCTTGAACTGTTTGTTTATTTTGTTCTCTATCTTTTGCGCGTGGAGGTCTTTGTGGAGCCGCTTTTATGTGCGTGGAGGAGCTTTCTTGGGTTTTTGTGCTGTATTGTAGATTTTCTTTTACACGTGGGGGTTTGGGCGGAGCCGGTTTTGTCTGTAGAGGAGGCGTCTCTTGGGCTTCAGGCTTTTGGATTTTTATGTCGGTTGGTGTTTTGTCTCTTATGCGTAGGGGGGGCGGTGGAGCAATTTTGGGGGAGGATGACAAATTTTCTGGGCGTTTTTGTACAGGTGGTTTTTGCGGTTTTTGAGAAACTTGGGGAGAAGATGTTCTGGTGGGCGATTGTTCTGCCTGTTGTTGAAATTTTTCCATCATTTCAGTGATAAAAGGGGAGGGGTTTCTTTTTTTCATGCATGTTCCTTTCAAACTCTTCCAATATTGTTTTTAAATACTATTTAAAAATATACGTTGGTGTTTATTCTGTTTTATGCTTTTTTACTTGGGCTTCATGAGAGAATATATGAAACTGATTGGTCTCACACGTTTTAACTCTCTTAGTTTAGAATCGTAACCCTGATCATTCTTTAAAGATTGTTTTCCTCTGTTTGGGTTAAGGGACGGGGAAATGAACTTTGTTTCAAGTTTCTCTCTTTCTTGGCTCAAATCACCTCTTTTATGTGCTGCGCCAAGATGTTGGGTTCAACGTGAAAACTTATGTCCGTTTAGCTGGCAAAAGCCATCGCTTTTGACGCGGCAGTTTTGCGAGGACGAAAATCTGTTTCTCTTTGTTGTCCAGAGGGTGTTGTTCCTTCATACGTTATTGTTGAAGCCTCAAGGCGTTGAGCGGACTGTGAGACGCTTTGTCGTTGCTGCAAATTTTGCGCTCTCTCAGATGATGATTCAGCTTCATGGCGTTCTTGTTTTGTCTGTTGAGTTTGTAAAATGCTCTCTCTTACCTGTGTGACAGCTGTTGCATAATTTTCAGCGGCGCTAATTAAGTGAGAAAGACCAGCTTCAGCATGTCTGCGTGCTTGATTTTTAAAGCCACAAAAGCTGCGACCAGCGTATTTGCAAAAAGATTGGGGATTTCCGGCAAGTTGCTGTGTGAGCTGTTCTATTGTTTCAGGGTTTTGGAAAAGCTCTTCCACTTGTGATTGCAAAATGTTTGTGTTGCCAAAAACAACAGTGCACCAATATTGGATTTGGGCATGGTGTCTTTTAACTTTTGAATGTTGGTGAATTTGGGTGGAAATTTCTGCTTCTGAAAGACTTTCTTTTTGCCTTTGAGAATGATCTGGTTTTTTTAGAAGTTCAGCGACAGCCTCTTTCCCCATTAAGCGTTCATAGTTTTTGAGTGCTTGCTCTGGAGATTGCAATAGGCTCTCTCTTGCCTGTCTTACCACTTCTGTATAACACTCAATGGTAACACATAGGGCAGAAAAACTCTCTTCTGCTTGCCTGCGTGTTTGATTTTTAAAGCCCAACATGCTGGTGCCGGAAAGTTTAGCGATGCTTTCAGGATGGGCTGTCATCCGCCATGAAAGTTCTTCTCCTGCTGCGGGATTTCTTTGAATTTCCTGCATTTTTTCTTGCAAAATGTCGGGGTTGCCATAGGCATTTGCAGATAAACGTTGAATTTCTTCTTGATAGGTTCGAACCAATGAATGGTGTGGAAGCAATTGAATGACTTCTTCTTCGGAGAGAATTCTTGTTGCCCTTTGTAGAGAAACTTGTGAAGTAACTGTTGTGTGTGTCGTTTCAGGTTGTTGCTGCCTTTTGGTAGAGTTGCCTCTTGTGAGAGGCGTTGTTGCATTTGTTGATGCATGCACAGTTTCTTCTTTTAAAAGAGATTGTCTTTCCTCATCTTTTTCCGGTATGGATGACAGTCTTTTGCTTTTTGAAAGCGTTTCTTTAGGGAGGGAGTCTCCACCTGATACTTCTGCTGCTGCTTTTTCATAGAGCTCTATAAGTTCTTGTATTGAAGGAGATGGAAAAGGATGAGGGTGATCTTTTTTCATGCATGTTTCCTTTCAAGAATTGTTTTAGAAAACTTCTTTGGTACACACTCTCGCCCTTTATGCTTTTTATAAGAAGATATCAAAATTGAGTGGTTTCCAAAGATCTACGCTATTTACGACCATCGTAATGGGGCTTTGTGTCTTTTATGCAGTTTTTTTGTGAAATTTTATCAATAAGTTATACTAAATTACAGGATACATTTTTAGGACTATTTTTTGTAACATTCTAAAACAATTCTTGGCGCAATCACGATAAAACGATTTGCGCCAAGAAACTCTATAAGAAAAGATTATATGAAAAACAAAAGTTTATCTGTTTTTATGTTTATACCTCTTTACATAGCATAAGCCATTCCTTTTTCTGCGTGTCTTTGTCGTTGTGGGTTGTGTTCCGGACTATTTTGCTCTTGTCCTCTTGCGTGATGACGATGATGATGGGTTCTTTCAGTTTGCTGAGAATTTTCTTGGAGGCGTCTTTGTTCCGCGTGAGGGGTTTGCAAAAGCCTCTCCCTTGTCTCTGTTACAGCCTTTGTATAACCATCAATAGCCTCAACGAGCGATCTAAAGCCGTCTTCAGCCTCTTTGCGTGCTTGACTTTTTATGCCAAGTGCCTGGCGGCCAGCAAGTTTATGAATAGACTCAGGATTTTCTGCAAGTTGATCTGAAAGCTCTTTTCCTGCACGGGGATTTGTAAGTATGCCTTGCAAGTGTTGCTGGAAAACCTTGTCATTGCCATAAACGATCTGCCCCCAATGCATTACCTCTCCTGCATATGCTTGGACATGTGGATTTTTTAAAAGCATGGCACTCATTTGATCAGGAGTGAGGGAGGGTCTTCCTTTTTGTTGTGGAGCAACCTCTGTATAGTCTGTTTCAGGACCTTCTCTCCTTTGATGATGGTGTCTACCTCTTGAGGGAGAAGTGTTGCTCACGGATGCGTATGTAACTTCAGCTTCGCGTTTTGGAGGAGCAACCTCTGTATAGTCTGTTTCAGGACCTTCTCTCCTTTGATGATGGTGTCTCGCTCTTGAGGGAGAAGTGTTGCTCACGGATGCGTATGTAACTTCAGTTTCGCGTTTTGGAGGAGCAACCTCTGTATAGTCTGTTTCAGGATCTTCTCTCCTTTGATGATGGTGTCTCGCTCTTGAAGGAGTAGTGTTGCTCACGGATTCGTATGTAACTTCGTCTTCTGGGGATGGTGCGCGCTGGTCTCCTCTGGTTGGTTTATTAACTGTTGCATAGAGGGCTTCTGGATTTGCAGAAGGGTGTGGATGATGTTTTTTCATGCATATTTCCTTTCAATATTTTTAGAAAACCTCTTTGGTGCATTCCCCACTTTTAGTTTTGATAACTTTTGTACAAAGGAAGATATCCAACCGAATGACCTCCAAAGATCTACGCTATTCAGGAGTAGTGTAACGGACATTTGTGTCTTTTATACAGTTTTTTTATGAAATTTTATCAATAAGTTACAATAAATTACAGGATCCATTTTTAAGACTATTTTTGTAACATTTTAAAACAATTCTTGGCGCAACCACTATGAAATGATTTGCGCCAAGAAACTCACTGAAAAAAAGATTATATGAAAAACAAAAATTTATCTGTTTTTATGTTTATGCCTCTTTACATGGCATAAGCCATTCCTTTTTCTCCATGTCTTTGTCGTTGTGGGCTGTGCTCTGGACTATCGTGTTCTCTTCCTCTTGCGTGATGACGACGGTGATGGTGATGTCTGTGTTCTGGGTCTCTTTCTGGACTATCGTGTTTTTGACTTCTTTCTCTTTCCTGCTCCCGTGTAAACTTTTTATGGAGCTTTTGTGTATTATGTATATGTCTCTCAAGAGCTGAGCAAAGGTGGGTAAACTCATCTTCAGCTTCTCTGCGTGCTGGACTTTTTATGCCAAGTGCTTGCCTACCAGCAAGTTTAGCAGGGCTTTCAGGATTTTTTGCAAGGTCCTGTAAGATTTGTTCTGCATTTTGGGGATCGTCAAGAATCTTAGCCAGTTGTTCATTCAAAGCATGTTGGTTATTATAAACTGTTTTGCACCGCACTTGGATTTCGCTTACACCATATTGAAAGCCTATGTTTTGTAAAAGCTTTGTCGTAACCACATCTTTTGCAGTTCTGGGAGGTGTTGTTGTTCCTCTGCCAACGCCTTGATAGATGGGATTTTCTTGTTGTTGGGAATCTTGTCCGCCTTCAGCACCCATGCCAACCGTTGCATAGATAGATTCTAGCGGCCTTTGGGGGGAGCGTCCACCATTTTCACCAAAATCGAGCTCTGCATAGACATGTTCTGGTTCAGAGGAAGAATGCCTACCCTGTGCACCTCCACCAACTGTGTCGTAAAGGGACGCTTGCCAACCTCCCGCCTCCAGATCTGTTACTGCATAGGGATTTACGAGTTTGTCGGTGCGTCGCCCATCACTTGGTCTCCCACCAAGTCTGTCATAGGGATTTCCTAGTGGCCTTTGGGGTGCATAGATGGTTTCTGATGGGTGAGAGGGCGTACCATACTCTCTTACTCTGCTTTTCGGTATGTCGTAGGTGGGATCTCTTAGTTGTAGGGGATCATGCGCATCATTTCCTTCTGTGGTAAAATCAGCGAAAGAGCTCTTTTTTTCTAAGATGGGTTTGCTTTTGTGAGCTGCTTCTATTTCTTCTGGGCTTGGTGTGTGCAGACCTCCTCTTTTGGGCGGTTTATTAACCTTTGCATAGAGGTCTTCTGTACTAGAAGCTCCTAGATTTTGTTGTTCAAATTTTTGTCTTAGTTTCTCTACATTGCTAGAAGTGGTTGGGTGACTTTTTTTCATGGCTGTTTCCTTTCAATATTTTTAGAAAACCTCTTTGGCTTTGGCGCATTCCCCACTTTTTGATAACTGTAAGACACAAGGCAGATATCAAAGGAAATGACCTCCAAAGATTTCGCGCTATTCATACTTATATATGGTGGACATTTATGGCTTTTATACAGTTTTTTTAAAATTTTATCAATAAGTTATAGTAAATTACAATATTCATTTTTAGGACTATTTTTTGTAACATTCCAAAACAATTGGTGGGTGCAATGGAGATGAAATAATTGGTGCTAAGAGTCAGTTGAAAGACAAAAATTTGCGCGTTTTAGCCGGTAAGAGCAAGCGATGAGGAACGACTAACTTTTAGGGTGCGCATCTGACACTGTACTTCTTTGGTCTGCTTTACTGTGTGTGCAATTTCTTTTGCTTTGCTTTCTGATACACCAAGTAGGCAGGCTAGTCTTGTATGATCTTTTTCTTGTATGGCTTTACGATCTTCTGAGGATAGACGATTATGTAGCTGGCGCGAAAAACTATGGAGTTCTTGTCGTAGTTCTGGAGAATGCAATAAAGCTTCTCTTTGTTGTTCTTCTGGTAAGGCAAAAAGGGTTTGTAAATTTTTTCCAGGTTTTTCGACAGTGTAGCTCAGGCGTTTTTGTTCTCTTTGATGGTGCTCTAAAATTTCATTTTTTGTTTGTTGTGTTATTGTGCTATAATTTTTAAGGGTTTGACTAAGTTGTGGAGCAGCCTGTTCTGCTTGCCTACGACTTGGACTTTTCAGCTCAAATATTTTTCTTCCTGCAAGTTTAGAAATTGAGTGAGGGTTGTGTAAAACTTCATCAGCAAACTGATTTCCTAAACTTGGATCTGCCGTTAAGATATCCATTTTTGTATTTAAGGCGTGGGCTTTACCATAAACGAGTTTTGATAAATTTTCGATTTCTTTTCGGCATGCTTCAACATAAGGAGCATTTGAAATTCTTGAGAACAACTCGTCATGGGTGAGAGGTGCTAATGTTTCTTGGGGGATTAGTGTTTCTTTGAAGCTTTGAACATTGTTTTTTTGAAAACAGAGGCGGGCTCCATTCTGTAATGTTTTAACCTGTTCTGGAGGGAGATCATCTTTGTGGCCGACAACGAAAGCCCTATCTACTTCCATGACAAAACCTTCTGCGGAAAAACCTCTAAAGGTGCCCTCATAGGCTATATCTTTTTTTGCTGCAACAACAATACGATTGTTAATTTCATCAAGTCCAGCATCTCTCATTTGGGTGATGAATTCTTTTAAAACAAGGGATTTTTGTGGATGTGTGATATCTTCAAAAAGATCTTTCATCGGTTGAGGATTACCATATTGCATCGCTTCAATACAAGCTGCTGTCATGCGTTTTTGTGTGATGAAAGAAAAATCAATCTGATGGCCAGCTGCTTGTCCAAGTTTTTCCATAAACATTCGATTTACGCGCCCATTCCCTTTTCTGAAAGGATGTGCGTGCTCGAGCGCTATAAAAACGTCAGCAGCATTTTCAGCAAATTCTTGGCGCGATAAACCTTTTAAATTGTTCTTTTCGCTCAGTGTTTTTTCGAGTTGTTTAAGCTCTTTTTTTATTTGTGGACCAATGGCAAAAGGAACTTCATAACCTTTAGGACGCATCGCCGGCATACGCGCTGTGGTGCCATCTTCAAATGTAAAGGATGTATCGCGGGTTTGCCCAGCCCATTCAAAAGTTTTGTGGAAGAGGCTCCAGTGGATTAATTTTAGATAAGTGAAATCAAAGTTTTGTGGAGGGGGCTCATAGCGAAAATTTACGGCTTCTCTGGCGGCATTATGAGCACAGCGTTCATACAATTTTTGGGGGGATTTTATGCCATATTTATTTTTTAGTGTTGAAGTTCCTTTATATAGATAATTTTGCTCTAACATATAATCTCTCCTAGGTAGGGTGGTGCTCGATAAGTGTCTTAAACGCTACATGTGAAAAATTCCCCTTCGCGTATTCTTTTGAGATTTTGCGTGTTATGAGAGGCAGCGCTTTTCCCTCAAGTGTATGGATGGTTGCATCAACCGTTTTGTGATACTTTTCAAAGGTTTTTGGTGTGAGAAATGCCAAATAATCTGTTGTGATTGTTTTCATGCATATTTTCTTTGTTTATTATCTTGTTGTCGGTAAGATACTAGTCCTTTAGGGCGCTGATATGAATCCCATGAGTGGTCAGAAAATGAATTTTCTATAAATTGACTCTGGGTAAAACCTTCATCCTTTGAGGTGTAAGGAAAGGCCGAAAAGAAAAATGTTACTTAAAATTTTTGGTGTTTTACCTTTAATAAAGTTGCTTGCAAGAGCGCTTTGATGAAGATCGTAGATATGTTGGGTGGGATTGCTCTGGGTTTGCGGATGGTGTTGGTACTTTTCATACACAGTACTCAGATTGGTAAATCTATAAGCAAAAGTAGTCATCAAGAATTTTTCTCCATTATGTTTTTCTTATTGATCAATATGAACATCTTGTTTGTGTACTTTTATAACAAAATGTTTTTTATTTTGTATTGTTGCTCTTATTATATTGTGCTGCTTTAAGATTCATAAGAGAGGAAACCCTTTCTTTGCTTGGGGAAAAAAGCCTTTTTTCAGCGCTTTATCTTTAAAATAGAACATTTGATGATATCGTAAAGGGGGGAAAGCTTGTATAAGAATGATTTATTCATTTTGATGTATATATGAAATATTTTTTTGGGAAAAAATCGATGTTCTTGAGTGTAGGTGTTTTGAGAGTTCTTGTCTCAAAGATCAATCTTTTGTTTTTCTTGAGTCTTGATATTGATGATTAGTGTTGTGAAATATTTTGGGTTGCTTGTAGGGATAAATTATACACAAAAAGTTTTGTAGGAATGTATTTGCAGATTTTCCCAAATGGAGATGTTGGTTTAGATATAGGTGATTTGAGGGGGGGGTTTTTATAAAGACGATGGGCGCTGGTAAAATGATACACAAAATATAAAAAGGAAAAAACACGGATTTTTTACCATGTTTTCCTTATGTGTGTGAAGAAGAGGGCAAAAACTTTTTGTTAATAGGCTTTTAAAAAACAGGGATGTATCTTGTTTTTGCTGTTGTTCTTTTCATAGTCAAGATCTCACAATAGGAGGTTAGTTTTTCTTTTGTGGGGCAAAGCGGTTTTTTGCAGCTGCGGCTAACATTTCTTTTCTTCTGAAATAGATGGCGCGACCACATCGCAAAGGGGGGTGTCCTTGCATAAGAATAATTTGTTCATCTTGACGCATTTCTTGAATAACCTCATGGGGTAAAATCAGGGCTCTTTGTTGGTAATTGACGTTGTATGAACTCTTTCCAAAAGATAAGCCTTTTGGTTTGCTTGTTCCAGTTACTTCAACGGTCATTTGGCCACAGCGTTCTGAAATGTCTTTGGCTGTTTGGAAGTCTTTAATGGCAGCATAGCTGACAAAAGAGCAGCTTTCAAACCATGAACGTGCTCCAGCTTCTCCAAAGTGATTGACCAACTGACCAGAGGATTGATAAAAAAGCATTAAGGATGTACCGTATTTACGTCCACGATCGCGCGCTTCTTCTAAAATATTCATATAGCCTAGGAGATCAACTTCATCTAAGACAAATAAAACACGCTTTTTATAGTTACCGTCTGCTGTAACCATGGCATTGAGAAAGGCGCCAATAATCACACGCCCTATCGCTGGATAACTGTTTAAAATGCTTGCGGGGAGATTGAGAAAAACATCTGTATTGCCATTTGCAATATCTGAGGAAAAAAAATCATCTCCGCAGACAAGATCTGCGTAATTGGACAAAGAAAGCCATTGAGTGTCTTTTGAGGCAGTTGTATAGACCCCTGAAAAAGTTTGCTCTGCCATTTCTGTAAAAATACCAACCATTTCACGAATAAAAGGAGAAGGTGTCGTTTCTTGAATCATGCGTAATTGATTAACAACAGCTGTTTCTGATTGAGAGAGAATTCCACGCAATGTTTTTAAATTGCGCTCGTCATCTTCATATTCATCAGAAAATATAACATGAGCAAGAAGAGCTGTTAAAAGATTATGGGCTTGTGTCGAGAAATATTCCGCTGAAGAATTGTCTGATTTTTTATCTGTAAGAAGCAACTTGGAAAAGCTTACAATATTTGCTTCGCGTTGTGTGCGTGGTACGCTGTCGTCTAAAAGCCAATCGATGACATTAAAATTTTTTGTTAAAAATGAATTGGGATCGAGAACAATGACATTTCTATTCCCCATCTTTTGACGCGCAAATTTGACCATTGGGGCAACTTCTGTTGAAGGATCAAGACAAATAATAGACCCTGGATAGGTTAAACACGTGGGCACTACTGTACTTGTGGTTTTATAGCCACCAGAACCAGCAAAAAAGATCATATGAGTTGAACCAAAATCAAGATTAAAGGTTAGCAAAGGAGCTGTCCCACCCTTTCCCCATGTTGTTTTATTGCCAGGTGCAAAGGGAATTTTACACACATTATCTTGATCAACACGGTATCTTTCACCTATAACAATTTGCCCATTGGCAGGAAAAATTTTCGCTGCCTCTCTTAAATTCATCCATGCGGATTCACCAAAAACACCTTTTTTTGCACGCTTGACCTTATTTTTAGGTGGATAGGTTGTTATGAGTTGAATGATGGAAAAAAAAACACCAATGATAATGCCAAAGACAACCATGGGATCCATGAATTGAAGTGCATAGCTCCACGTTATTCCTTGTTGGCCAACATAGGGACCTAAACGTTTTATTTCTCCGCTAATATAGTAAAGAACAGTGGCTCCAAAAAAGACAATGGAGACAAAAGTAATTCTTTTACGTAAGTGCAGTTTTTGCGATAGACTATAAAACAATGAAACAGCAGCTGTTAGTGTTAGGACTAGTAAAGGTTCTGAACGAAGAGTCCAATAAATTTGATTGCTCTTTAGTCCATTTGTTATAAACAACAAAAAATGAGGAACAAGGAATATCGTTAAAGCACCTAAAGCGATTGGTGTTAAAATGAGTACCATTTGTGTTTTGGTATATTTCATTGTATTTTACTTTCAATTCTATCAGAAGATGCTGCGAAAAGCTCTTTTTCAGGTGTATGATTATTAAATTCTCTCTTTTTTGAAAAAGCGCAGATAACGCTAAACAGTTCTCATTTATGAGCCCTTCTTATAAAGTAGGAAGCTTTTATCCATTTTTAGCAAGCCATAGCAAATGCTTTGGAACGATGCATTGTGCATACTTGTGCTTGCTGGTGTAGTTCTTTGGCTTGCTTAACGGTTTGTGTAATTTGTTTGGCTTTATTTTCTGATACACCAATGCTTTGAGCCAATGTTTCATACTCATTATTTTTGATAGCTTTATGTTCAGTTAGTGAGAGACGGGTATTGATGCTTTTTACAAAGTCGGTAAGCTCTTTTTGAAGTAAAGGATTTTTTGCTAAAACTTCTTGCTGTAATTCTTTTGGCAAGGTGAAGAGCTCTTGTAAGCTTTTATTTGGTATTTTTACTATTTTTGCACGGCGACTTTGTTCTGTTGCATGTTCTTGAGTAATTTCCTTCTCAGCATGTTTTACAGCATGGGTGAAATTTGCAACGGCAGCACAGAGCATCTCAAGATGATTTTGAGCGTTTGCACGTGCCTGATTTTGTAGTCCACATAAACTGAAACCTGCAAGATTAGAAACAGAGTACGGTGCTCTTTCAATCTGGTTGACGAGCTGTTGGCCTAAGCTTGGATTTTTGATGATTTCTACCATCTGTTTGTCTAATGTTTTTGCATTACCATAAACAATTTTTGCCAATTTCTGGACCTGTTGTCGGCTTATATGGACGCAAGAATCTTCTGCAACCATTACGGCTTTTTCATTTTTTGTCAAAGGAGCTAATCTTTCTTCTGGAATGAGAATGTTGTTGGCTTTAGGGGCTGTAAAGGTAAATTTGTTACCGGGTTTTAATGCTTTTCGTTGTTCTGGTGTAAGATCTGCTTTACTGGCGATGATGTAAGTCCCTTCTACATCGAGCGTAAAGCTGTCAAAATGAGAGCCTCTATAAATCCCTGTGTAGGTTTCAGCTTCTTTTGCAACCATAACAAGACGTTCATTCACATCGTATCCGCTCTTTTTCATGTTGTGCATGAATTCTTGTAAAAGATATATTTTTTCTGGATGAGAGATATCTTCAAAAAGATCTTTCATTAATTGTGTATTGCCATAGTGTGTTGCTTGGGTATAGGCCGTCATCATACGTTCTTGTGTTGCGAGTGAAAAATCAAGTTGATGTCCTGCATTTTGGGCGAGATTTTCAAAAAAGAATTGTATTGTGTGTTCATTTCCATCTATGAATGGGTGTAGCTGTTTGAGAGAGACAAAGAGTGGGACGGCTTCAGAAATGAAATCTTCGCGCGTTAAACCTCTCAAATTATCTTTTTCTGCAAGTTTTTTATTTAATGTTTTCAAACCTTTTTCAATCTCATTATCGTTTGCAAAAGCACCGTTCCATTCTGCTCTTTGCATTAATGGCATGAAAGCAACGCTTTCGTCTGAAAATGTGAAGGGGGTAGAGCGGGTTTTCCCAGCCCACTCAAATGTTTCCTTAAATAATAGGTAATGGATATAGCTTAAATAAAAGCAATCAAAATTCTCTGGAACAGATTCTCTTCGCAGCTTTTCTAATCCTTTTTCTATATCATGCGAACATTTTTCCCGAAAGAGTTCTAAATTTGTTTCTCCATATTTATTTTTGAGTATTTTGGTACCAGGATAGAGATAATTATGGGGAGAAACTGTCTGTATATTTTTTGTTTTTTCTTTTGCTTTTGGCATGGTGGCTTCCTTATAATTTTACGTTGTCCATCAGAGTGTTAAATTCCTCGAGTGAAATATTCCCCCTTGCATATTCTTCTAAAATTTTTAGCGTTTTTGAATGTAGCGATATTCCCTCTATTGTATGGGTACTGATGGCTGCTTCAACTGCTTCACGGCGTTGTTTTAATTCTTCCACTGTCATCGATAAAAGATTTTCTCTGTTTTCTGTTGCTTTGGTTTTCATGCATTTTTCTTTTTATTCGTGATCGTTTCTTTAAAAGAGCCTTTAGCAGCCGATGTAATCTTCTTTTAGTCTCCTCCAAAGATGTTTCGTTGTTTGAAGGGATCATAATAAATTTCTGTGACCTTAAATTTTCCTTCAACCCGTTTGCATTGGATGATGATATCAATCATTGAAATTAACAGTCCTCGAATATCATCACGCTCTAAATCACTTCCCCCGTCACTTTCTTTGACCAAAAGGGTCATTTGCTCAAAGGCAGCAAGGGCTGTTGAGGCATGAACCGTTGTAATGGAGCCTGGATGACCTGAATTGACATTGCGGATATAATAAAAGGCTGTACCATCTCGAAGTTCTTGCAAAAGAATACGATCAGGACGCATCCGTAAAGATGATTCAAGCAATTCTTTGGGTCCAACAGAAGCTAAACCTTGTCCATCTTTTGAATAGATCATTGAGACATGGTTAGGGTGCGGTATCACCAATTCTTGTGTGTCTTCAATGGTAATAATACGCTCTTCTTGAGGAATTTTGGCAATTAATGCTTTTGATAATGTTGTTTTACCCGAACCAGTTTTTCCTGCAATTAAAATATTTTTCTGGTATTTTACAGCTTGATTTAAAAAGGAGACAAAGTCTTTATTACAGTAGGCATTAGCTAAGTTATGCTCGATGATTTTGAGTTCGTTAAAACGAGTATGATAATCATTTAATGGTGTGAAAGATACCTGCTCACAGAGCGAAAACAGATCTTTATTTGCTAGCTCTTCGAGAGAAAAACTCTGCGATGATGGTTTACGGATTGTCATACTAATCGTGTCTTTTTCGACCGCCGGCGGAATGACAACTTGAATGCGTTCATTGCCTGGGAGAGTCGCCGATAATATTGGGTTCTTTTCTGATATATTTTGCTTGGAATAGGACGCGACAACTTTCGCAATCCCCATAAGCTCATTAAAAGAGAGAGCCGGTGCTTCTATTGTTTTCCATCCATCAATACCTTCCGTCATGACTTGATAGGGACGATTGATAACAATTTCAAAAAGACTTTCATCTTTCAAAAAAGCACTGATGGGTTCAAGTTTTGTGAGAACAATCGCGATGGTTTCATCGTTCATGGTATGTAAGTTTGAGTTCATTCTAAAGGTATCGCAGAATTTTTGTAAAAGTTTCTTGAAACAGCTCGATTGATAATCTGTTTTTTGTTTTCGATGACTTTCAATTTATAAACGCTGGAAAAATCTAAATCGCGAGCAACAAGGATATTCACTAGTTCTCCTTGGTTTTTGGATAATGTTGGAGGAATATTGGCGTAATTTTCGACGACAATATTTGCAATGTTTTGTCCTGAAGAGATTGTTTCGGTTTCTTCTTTTTCTTGTTTTTTTGCTAAACGTTTATTGGCATAGTTTGTCGCATCTTTTATCAGGGAGACAAGAAGCGCAGATCCAATCCTCTCGAGCCAATGATTATCAATATCTCCATCTATACCAGAACGTCCTAAACTGTCTGTTGCAGGTGAAGCTAAGGATATAATGATACCATCGGGGGTTTTTGCTCTATTCCACAGCACAAAGAGACGTGTTTGGCCTTTTTTCAATCCGGCGCGATATTCACCAACAATTTGGGTGCCTTTATCAAGAAGCACAACACGGCCATTGTCTGATAAGATATCTCTGGAGATGATACAACTGACAAAACCTTGTTGATCGCTGTTGATGGCTGTTTCTAAAATACAAGGGATAGAAGTTCCCATCGCAATGATGTAGTTTCGATTGCCAAGGATTGAAGCACGAATACCTTCAAGTACTGTGGGTTTGAGAAGATGATTAAAACGTTGTGTCATTTCATCAGGTTTACTTTCAAATTGGTGAGACAAAGCGCCATTATTTGTTTGTGAATCTATTTTGCTGCCTTGTTGTGTATTTGCATAAGCTAATACAGGAGCACGTTGTGCTGCTTCTAGCAGTGAGTTATCAGAATTTGATTGATTAATGTTTGGTGTTGGTAGCTCGACTTTTGGCAACAGAGCGTTATTTCGTTGAGGTTGTTCAAAGAGAGGAGGGGTAGGTTTTGCAGGGCGAAAAAGCTCTGTTTGTTTGATAACTTTTCCTTCTTTTGAAGATTCAATTGGTTGTTTCTTGTCTGTAACAAGTGTTGAATAGGCTAAATAAAGACAGACACTGAAAAGAATAATAAGAGCAATAGCTTTCCCTACATTGTTCTGTTGACTTTTTCCTTGAGCTTTTTTTATTGTATCGCGATCATTAATGCTTTTTTCATCCACGGTGTTATTCATGGTTGCTTCCTGTGTTCACTTTACGTTGTACAGATGGTGATGTCGTACCTGTTTCAGGGTTAATTCCTTCTGGTACGAACCTTTTATTAAAGATGCACAATACTTCATTCCCACGCCGTAGCGTGAATTGTGCAGCTGTTGCATGAACAATAACCTTGTTGCCTTTAATAGATTTGGGAATAAGCGCTTCTTGCCCATCAGGCGATACAATGTAAATAGCAGGGATTTCAATGTTGCCTAAAAAGGTAAAGGTTGTTGTTTTCCCATTATCATAGACAGAAGCAGGTTCAATGAGGGATGAGCCTTGGGCTTCATAAGCCCAATTGCGTGGTCCAAAATCTTCATGGATATTTAAAATATCATTGACAAAGTTTTCTTCACTTTGTTTTGCTTTTTCTGCTTCGATTAATTTCTTACGCAAGACTTCATCTTCTGGATAACGAAACTTTACCAAGAAATACGTCTCATTGCCGGCTGAAACATCGCCTTCACGGACTTGCAGCTCGAATTGATAAGATCGTTGTGTTCCATCTTGGCGGCTTGTGACAATTTGTAAATTGGTTACAGGTTGGACTTCACGCGGTTTGAGAAAAACAAAGTGACCAGCCGGTGCAACTTGCCAAGCAACGGAATTTCCAATTCCTACATAGGTCACGTTTTCATCATCGGCAAATTCCAGCTGAACTGAAGAGCGAATGGAGCCAATGATTTGTACGACATTGTAAGGGTCATAATTGACAAATCTGATGCGATTATCTTTACGTGCACTGACAGGCGCTGTTTCCGCAAATGAAAGGACTGTGTGAAAGCTGAGAGTGATCGTAAAAATTAAAGAGATTGTTTGTAAAAGTCTGATCATTTTATCACCTCTGGATCAGATCTATATTCCGATACTTGAAAACCAAGTGGGTTGATGAGACGGTCAGATGTTGAAATGTGTGCGTTTACGTAGGAAAAATTTAAGATTGAAATCCAATGGGAAATATTTTCTTTTTCATTAAAGTCTCTGACCGTTTTATAGTAACGAACTTGGATAAGATCTTTGCTTATAAAAGAGATTGATTTGATTGTGACTGTAGCAATCATGTTATGATAAATATTTTGCGGACTTTCTGGATTATTGCCCGCGTACCATTTTGCAAAACGGTTTTGTTCTTTTGGAGAAGATAAAAGAGAAACTAAGCGGAAATTATTTTCTGCTTCTGATGCTTGAAAACCTTCACGGGCACGAACATATTGGCTGGCAAAATAACGCGTTATCGCTTCATCATAGTCGTTAGGGGATTCTTTTAGGGCGCTTACAGTATCAATAATGCCTGTTGAGTTATCAACGCGGATAACAAAAGGCTCTACCGTTTTCAAAGGCGTCAAAGCTGCGACAGCTAAAGCCAGCGCAATCGTCATCAATCCAAAAAGCACTGTTAAAGCCATGGAAATTTTCATTCGCACGCGCATGCCATGCATGCGATCAATGTCAAATGAGCGCGCTTCTTTTATATATTCTTCAAGGGCATCACTTTTCACGTGTAACCTCCACAGTTTTATCAGATCGTGCTTCATGAATAACCGGTTTTAATAAAGCTGTATTGAGTGCCAAATTGGCTGGCGCTTTTTCATTTTCCAAAGTATTGAGAATGATGGGAATAGTAACAGGCTTTACAATCTTTTCTGGGCGGGCAATATTTTTATTATCCCAATTCCACTTATCTTTATTTAAAGCACGTGTATGTTTGCCATTACAGCGTGGTGGTTTTTTGGGGCCACTCAAAGAGGCACAACCAGTAAGAGCGATTGTTAGGACCATAACAAAAGTTATTTTTCGTTTCATTTTTTGAACTCACAAATATCTTGGAATACAATGCATGAGAGCCTTTATTCGGGACACTTTTACAAGTCTATGTGATGTAAGATTGTGATTTATTTTGTGGTAAGACCTAAGATGTTAGGTCTTACCTGGAACAGGATCATGGCGCGCGCGCCAAAGGGCGCACGCAAGGCAAAACAAAAATGCTTATTCTTTTAAAGAGGTGCTTTATCTTAAAACCGACCACGACCACCTCCAGCTCCTCCTGCTTTTGCTGCCGCGCCTTTAGCAGCGTTACCGGCAGCACCTGAGATTTGTAAAGCGGCGTTTTTTACTGTATTACCACTCGCTCTTGCTCCATTGGCAAGCATTGTGAAAACCTGTCCTCCTGAAGAGACACCAGCGTTAAAGTATGGTCCGCCAGAGGCCAGCGCTGTTGCAATACCGGGAAGTGCACGGAAGATAATAACCCCTATGATAGAAATGACGATGACAGGGGGAAAAAGAACATAGATTGATTCATATGAAGCTTTGAGAACCTGTAGGATAACTTCACATATAATTGTTCCAAGCATGATCACGAGAACCTGTAAAATGGTAAAATTGATCAAAGTTGTAATCCATGCATCGGTATATTTTCGCGTTGCATTAAACAAATATAAACTAATGAATAGAGGCCCAAGGCCTATAATCATTACGAGTGCAACTTGTGCAAACATTTGCACAATAAAACCACCTATACAAAAAAGAATAACGGCTAAAAGCATGATAGAACCAAGAAGCCCCACAACGATCTTTTCAAAAAACCAAGCATTGTATAAAACTTCTTGATAGCGAGCACTTGCCTTGACCAAAATATAGTCAAAAACATTGGAGCTTGCAGGATTGCTGTTAAGCGCATTTCCAATAGCGTTGGATAAGTCATTGAAGAAAATATCCTTGACATAAGTATTAAATGTATCCGCATTCGTTGCCATTGTTGTCACAACAACGATTTTAACAACGTTATTGAGAAGACTATGCATGGAAAGCGCAACGCGACCCGTCATAACATTATAGCCATAAAGAAAGATAAAAATAATTGCGGCGAGATTTAAGGGTGCCGAAATAGCAGAAGATAACCCACTCACCGTTGTGTCCACCACATTATCGAGGGGTTTTAAAATATACCCAGAAACGCTTGCAAATGGAGAAAAACTAAAGTCTGACATTTGTATCCGTACTTTCAAGTTTTTCTTTTAATGCTTTTTCTTTTTCTTTTAATTGTGTCGCAATATTTTTATGCTTTTGTTGTTCCTTTTCTTCACGCATTTCTTCTTTTGTCTTCGTATCTCTTGCTTGAATCATATCAAGAGCCTGAAGTTTTAAAACATTCGCGTGAAGATCGGCTTGAAGAAGAGAAAGTTTTACTTGAAGCTCTTGTCGAAGGGCTTGCAATTCTTCGGGTTTTGTATCTGGTTTTGATTTAATCTGTTCAAGTTGATTCTTTATTTCTTTAATTTTGTTTGCAGTATCAGCTGCAGTCTTATAAATGCTTTCAGCTGTTTCTGATTTTGCAGCATCTAATTTTTGTGTGTTCTCGAGTGCTTGCTTATAATATTCATCCGCATCGGGTGTCGTTTCTGATATTGCATGAGAAATAAAAGAAAAAGATAACAGTGTAACTAAGCCATATTTTTTCATTGATTTTTTCTCCTTTGATAAAATATGGGCAGCCATTTGTCAGGGGCAGCTCCATATTCGTTGATAATTTCATTCATGAGTTCAATGTTTTTTGTTGTACCGCTTAAAACGGCGATCTCATCATTCATTCCACGTAAGTTAAGTTCTGCAACGACGGAACTTTGTCCTTGTTTGACGAGAAAACGACGGGATTCTCTGCTTAATTCTGACTGTATCAGCTCAAATTCACGCTCAGTGAGTTTGAAAGCTTCAACATAATCATTGTAATTTGCTTTTTGATTTGGAAAAAATATTTGGGTGGGGCATTGCTCAATAATTGTATGCGCGATTGTTGAGTTCAAAGCATCTTTAGGGCTTTGTGTTGCAAAAAGCATCATGCCATTTTGTTTACGGATTGTTTTTAGCCGATCTTGCGCAAAAGCTTTGAATGAATCATCTTCCAAAGCTTTCCAGAATTCATCAACGACAATAATAATGCGCCGCCCATCAATCAAATCAAGAATGCGGTGAAAAAGATACATCATTAAGGGACGCCGAATTTCTTCATTGTCTAAGAAATCGGTCATGTCATATCCAATAAACTGCGCATTTAAATCGAGATCATCTTGATCATTATCAAAAACCCATCCTAAATCATTGCCTCTAATCCAGCGTTGCAGTCGTATGGCAATCCCTTCTTTTGATGTGTTGTCAAAAAACAGTTGAAGGGCACCAAGAGAGCGTTGTGTTGGGGGTAAGTTTTCTAAAGAATCGATGGCTTTGGCGATATCTTGTCGCTCTTCTTCTGTTACAATTTGCCCTTCAGCGGTCACCAGCTTTAAGATCCAATTACGAAGAAAGATTTTATTTTTTTCGGTGTATTCCATGCCCTTTAAGGGAGCAATACCTGTGGGTTTTCCATTTTTTAAAGGTTTATATTTCCCTCCTCCAGCTCGTACAAAAATCTCCGCTCCTTGATCTTTATCAAAAAAAACCATTGTTGGATTGTGTTTTTGTAATTGTGCAAGAAGAAAATTAATAATCACTGTTTTACCAGATCCCGATGGACCACAAACAAACGTGTTTCCAAGATCGCCATAATGAAAATTAAAATAGTAAGGTGAACCAGCTTGTGTTTTTAGTAATGCGACAGCAGCTCCCCAAACATTATCGTTCAGTTTGCCAACGGGGAAAGAATGGAAGGGTGATAAAGCGGCAAAGTTTCTGCTAGTAATGGCGCCTGAACGGGCACGATAGCTAAAGTTTCCAGGAAGCTGTGCCCACCATGCAGCCTCCAATCCTAAATCTTCTCTGGCAATTACGGCTCCCCCATTGGTTAAATGGACTCGTGCTTTTGATAAGTTCTCAGTCAATATCTTGGGGTGATCAGCAAAAACAGCTAAAGAAATGTGATGTTCACCCAAAACAAAACGGTTTGATTCTAAATCATCTAGCGCTTCATCCAGTGCATCAATTTGTGAGCTAGCACGGTCGGCTGCATTGATCATTTGATTTTGCTTGCGGCTCATAATCGCACTGGCAGCCGCCTTACTTTTAAAGACAAAGGATTGTGTTAAAATGAATTCAAATGGTACCGTAAGCAAACCATCAGTCATACCAGGGCGTGTTTTAGAAGGGTATTCTTTCCATCCAAATATGCCCACAAAACGTTCATTGCTTTCATGGCGAATTTCGATAATTTCTTTCCCAAAAATAACACGATCCGAGTAAATCGTTGAAGCAATAGTTCCAAATGTGAGAGGAACACGCTCACGTCTTCCCCCCACTAGCTGGTGGAGAAATTCACTTTGTTCAGAAAATAAAATTCCTTCATGTTCATAGATTGATAGCAGACGGACTCCATATTCTTCCAAACCTTGCATAAGATTTTGACTTAACTCTTCGAGTTTACGAATAGCTTCTTCATCGGGTTCAGATTGTGTTTTCTTCGCTTTGCCCAAGCGCTGAAAAAATGAAACTAGTTGTTCTGTTTTATCTACTGCCGGATTCCAAAGTAGTGAAATAAACAGATCATTTCTATACAGTTCTTGTGAAACCATTTTCTTTTTATATTTTTCATCTAATGTTGTTGCAAAAGATGAAAGAAAATGACCTTCTGGGTAAATCGTTTCACGGCGGCGGATGATGTGAGAATATAAAGCAACCCGTTCATCTGCGATATTTTTTAAAAGGGTATTTAATTGGTTGTGTAAAGAATTTAATTGATCAATATCCACAGTGTCAAAATTTACACCCTCAACAGCCATCACAACCATTAAACAGCGCGAGTTTAAAGCAACGACATGTTGGTTGATATAGCGTATATAGGGAATATATTCTTCAGGCAAAGTTTCCCGTTTCATTATTGACATCTGTTTCACCGGTTTGGCTCCTTCAGCTTAGTTCTTTATAAGTGCGGATAAGGCGCAAGGGGGAGGTAGAACCCCCTCCCCATCGGTTGAGATTTTTTTGTTTTCCACGGGTATTAAGCCAAGCAAATAATACGCGAAATTGGTTGTGATCATGCTTTGTCACTTCACGCAAAATAAAGTGCATCCCAATACCAAGACCCATCATGGTAAAACCACTCGTCAAAATAAAAAGAACGGATGTCGCCATGACATTGAGCGCCATCGCTTCCATTGTGACACCAGCAAACATAGCTGGGCGCGTACAGGCAAGGAAAAGAGTATCTTCGTTCATTTATGTTGTTCCCGCTAATTTAGTGACGAGAGTGGGAGCACCAAAAACAATAGCAATACCAAGAACACAGTAAGCTGCTTTGCGTAAGTCAATAAAGCCGTACATCCAGCCAATACCCACAGCAGCAACACATATAATTGCAATAAGCTTTGCCGTTGGACCTGTCATCATTGTGACAATGTTGCCTAAAACACCATCAAGATTCCCGAAACCACCCCCACTAGTAGCAGAAGCAGCATAAGAAGGATCTGATACAAGCAATACTGTAAAAAGCAGCATAGTCATGATAACGATAAAAATGATGTTCTGGGATCTATTATCTGTCATTTTACCTCTCTTTAACAAATAATATTTGTTCATATGTCGACATTCTATTGCCTCTAAAAACTGAAGAACGTTGTCGTTTGATGACAGTTAAACTCTTCTCGTTTGCTTGTTTTAAAAGCATTGATAGTGGATCTATTCACTCTCAAACTCTTTTTCTTAAAGAGACAGAAGTCTTTTCAAATTCCGATTGTGTTATATGAAAATGGCAATTTTAAGTTGTATGCATTGGTAAAAACAACAATATTAAAACAATGTAAGAAGGAATATTATTCTTTACAAAATGTAGTTAATATGCAACACAGATATTTAGATTTTTTCTTTAAAAACAAAGGGATTGCTGATAAATAATGTGAAAGGATAGAGAAACAATGAATTTTTTGAGCGAGCGTATTAAGAAATGCTATTTAAATTGATTGTTATTATCTACATTATGGGTTCCATAGTGTGGGGATTAAGCCAGTATAAAGATAAAATAGATTTCAGCATTCTTAAAACATTTGAGATGCAAGATATCCAAGATATTTTCAATTTTTATCGAGAAGAAGAAAAGTTGGTTAAATCTATCACCAAACAGCAATTAGAAAAAAATGAATCAGCTCTCGATTTGCAGAAAAGTGTTTCATTAAACAATGTTGCAAATAATGCTGTTGTTTTTCATGGTAAGGCCTCTGTTACAAGTGGGGTTACATTTAAATTACTGACGCCTGCTGCACAATCTTGGCGCTCACATATCACTCGTGATATTCATCTTTATGGTGTAGATACATGTGCTCCACGCCAAAAAGCACGATTAAAAGATCAAGAATGGCCCTGTGGCGCGGTTACAACGGCTTGGCTTGTCACCAAAACACTTGGGCAGGATTTATCCTGTAAACAGGCTTTGATGCACAATGGTGTTTATTATGCGCAATGTTTTGTTCAAGGGGTTGATTTAGCTGAGGCAGGTCTTATAGAAGGTATGTTGGTACTCTCAAGAGAGGGGAAAAATCCTATTCCAGTCCAGTACCATCATGCGGAAGAAAAAGCACGCAACAACAAGATTGGTCTTTGGTCAAGTGATTTCAGCGAACCTTTAAAATGGCGGCGAGATAATGGGTCTTACAACCCCTTTGCAAATCCGTGATTGGCTTTAATGAACATATTTACTTAAATTTTTTATAGAGAAAACTTTATCAATAAAATTGTACCAGACCATGGGGCAAATTTGAATAAACCGTGAAATTATTTTCGTTTTTGAAATAAATGGATGATACTTTCCTTTTCAAGAGGGGCTCTCGAAATCGCTTCTCTGTCTTTACTTATGTGTTTTATAAAAGCAGGAAAATTTCATTGTTGGTGGCAAAGCGTTTTTGAATATTTGTGTTTGAAGGAGAAAGTGAGACGATAAAAAAAGCTCAAGAAACGGATTTCTAGAGTGGAGTTGATAAAAGTGAAAAATGAACAAACCCCAAAATGGGATAACGTTTGATATAACTGATAGAATATTTTACAATGCCTTAAAAGAATTCATAGCGAAAGTTTTTTCATCAGAATTTTGTCTTCAGGATTGGATCACGGTTTTTTACTTCTTTAAAAGTGATCAATCTATTGCATTTCTTGCAAAGTTTTCATAATTATCTGCTGCTAAATTCAGACTTCCAAATAATGAATTTCAAATAGACTCTACACGAAGAAATCTTCGTAAAAATGATTTGCATTGTTGATTATTTTCTATATATCACAAAACGTTTTTATTTAAGCATTCGATGGGGGAAAAAAATAATCAACATACACATAGATAAAAAGGGCTCATACTTTTTTGTAATGGCTTTGTGGTCCGTTGATAGTGATACTAAGCATTATAATGCCTCATAGGCTTTCTATAAGGCTAGCGGCGATTTCTATCGCAGTGTCGCTATTTGAAATCAATTGGATAAAAACATTAGTACATCTTCTGATTTTGTCATTTTTACTCAGCCTGGGCTCTTTCCTTCTCATTGTATCTTATGACAAACTCATACGATGGCTGTTGTGAGCTCTTTTTGCGTTATTTTACTTAGAGTGCCCACTTTGAAAGCAAGCAAGCGATAATAAGGCTATATTGTTATAGGGTATGAAAATTTAAAACCCATTTGGGGAATGATGTTAATAGATAAGGTATTTAAAGAAGGGTAAAATGAAAAAATATTTTATTATACATAGCTCTATTATTCGTCGTGGGGTGTGAAAAAATCTATAGTGTGGAAGATTTTAAGAAAGATGCAAAATTAAGGGAAGAATGGGGAAAGAAGTGTTTTCTTTCAGGACAAGCTGTTAAGGAATCTAAAAATTGTCAAAATGTCTTACAAGCAGATACTGAAATGTTTTTCTCGCCAAAGCTATTCTACAGATCGTGGTCACGCGTTTTAACAGTCATGCATCTCAACAGTAAAGTATGATATAAAAATGCTAAAATAAAGAAGTTATGGTTCAACGAATAGTTGCTTCTTTAATTTTTATAGCGGAGATTTTTGTCATTTTTCATCTTTCAGATGAGCTTCCAAAATCATATTTGCAATCCTATTGTTTGTTTCATCTTTGTTAGATTGAGGATTATTTTCACGAGAAAACTGGATAGCATTGCTTATAGAAACATTTCTCAAGGTATCCAAGCCTATTTTGTGACGCTGTTCGTGAATGGTATAATCATAAATCTATTGAGCACCACCATCTTTACGCTTATGAAGAAGCAAGCAGGCACTATCACACACTTTGTCAGCTCGTGGGTGTTGCTACAGCCCTCTCCCAGTGTTGAGGCAGCCCTTGGACTTGAGACGGTTCATTAGAAGCATTTTTAATCTTTTCTTAATAGTTTTTTATTCACAAGGGCCCTTTCTGCTTGTAACGTGCAAGCGAATGGTTTTGATTGATACAACATGAGAGAGATCTGAAATGAAAGAATCTTACGATATTCTTGATTCTCATTTAACATGAAAAATAATGAACACTCTTTATAAATCAATATCTTGTCTTGTGATGGAGTTGGTGTAGCATTAAGATTTTAGAGGAAAAAACATGCCTTTAGAATTTATAACAGTTACCAAGTCTTTATAGCAGGTATATTAAATACCCATCGTTTTAAATAAATGGAGTGTCTACAGCGAAGAAGGGGCTGACTTTTTTTAAAATCCGCATGAATGCTTATTCTGTTGTTCTGTAAAAACATCATCGCTTGGGGGGGATATAAGACATAAAAACTGTATGTATGGGGTGTGTTGATGAGAGAGTGTGGTGAATTATTCAGGGGAGGGGTTGCTTGTAACGTGCAAGCAAGTGGTTTTGATTGATTCAACATGAGAGAGATCTGAAAGGAAAGAATCTCACGATATTCTGGATTCTCATTTAACATGAAAAATAATGAACACTCTTTATAAATCAATATCTTGTCTTGTGATGGAGTTGGTGTAGCATTAAGATTTTAGAGGAAAAAACATGCCTTTAGAATTTATAACAGTTACCAAGTCTTTATAGCAGGTATATTAAATACCCATCGTTTTAAATAAATGGAGTGTCTACAGCGAAGAAGGGGCTGACTTTTTTTAAAATCCGCATGAATGCTTATTCTGTTGTTCTGTAAAAACATCATCGCTTGGGGGGGATATAAGACATAAAAACTGTATGTATGGGGTGTGTTGATGAGAGAGTGTGGTGAATTATTCAGGGGAGAGGTTGCTTGTCTAATTTTGTGAAAGGAACCATATGAAATGAGACGCCGATAAGGAGCTGTTTTTGAGAAGTGGGATTGTTTATCAACCAGTTTGAGGAGGAATTTGCATCCTTTGATGTGTGGAAAGGAAGCAAAGAACAGAGCGGGCGGTACCCTATGCCAATGTTTTTAAAACGTTTTAATTTTGATCAGCAATTAATTTTAAAATTGCTTTTTGTTTGACAGATGTAAGAATTCTAAAACTTTTTAAAAGCAAATATTCCTCTTTGCTCGAGGCGATTTCATCATGATGATACGGGGTGTGTTTTTTTGTGATGATATCAGCGTAAAAAAAGGCAATAGGGACATCCAATATATCGGAAATTTCCTTTAAACGTCCTGCGCTCACACGGTTTAAGCCTTTTTCATACTTTTGGATTTGTTGGAAAGTGACACCTAAATGATGCCCTAATGTTTTTTGAGACATTTTGAGCATTTTTCGCCTAAAGCGAATTTTTTTGCCTACAAAAAGATCAATATTAAGATTTGGAGTTTGCATTTTCCCCTCCGGTTGCGAGCGCCCTCGCATTGGTATTCCGGGAGCTTGAAAACACTGAACCCTAGTCAGCATTTTGCTTTTAGTGCTGAGAGCACCTGGACATAGCAAAATCTCCCGGAATTCCGGGATACCCACATAGTGGGTTTATTTTTACGCTAGGGTTTCGGGTTTTCAAGGCCCTATTGGTCGTTGCGTATACGACCAAAACATTTTCTAATTAGTAAAGTAATTTTAGAAGATTGGCAATAAAAATAGTTTTTCTTAAGACGGATAGATTTTTTTAATAGGAGGTTGTTTGCCTTTTAACTTTTTAGACTCGCTTACTAAACTCATGTTTTTAGATTTGCTTTTTACAAAGGTAAACCTTGGTTTTTAAGCTCAAGGCATCGCCTATGGTGCTGTTCTTAACCAAATAGCCAAAGTGTTTTTTTTGATGCGTCTGAGATATCATGATGATAGGAGAAAGCTTTTATGAGTAAAGATCCCTCATGCAAAATAAAATAAAAACAGAATAGATTTGGTTGTTGTATATCCACATGTTTGTTTTAAGAAGATATTTCTCAATGTTAGCGCCCATTTCACGAATGGCGTTTCGTAAAGTGTATAACTTAAAAGCCTCTATGAATGGGATAAAAACTATATTTCTATCTTTACTGAAAAAAAAGATGTACGACGGCACATACTCTTTGTCAGTTCAAAATATTACGACAGTTTTTACTTTTAAAAGGGAGCATAAGAGCTATTTTTCTCTCTTTACGTGCTTTTATCTATACGCTCATCCTGCTTATAATGTGCAAGAGAATAGTTTTGATTGATTCAATATAAACAGATTTGAAATGAGAAAAGATGTTTTGGTTTCTCATTATGTGTGAATAATAAATGATTATTTTAAATCAATAATTTTATACTTAAGGAAGCGTTTTTTAAAGAGTTTTTTGTTCGTTGCTAAGAATGTGCGTGTTTTAGATAAAAAACTGTATCAACGCAGTTGTTGTTAGAATTAAAGTTTTTATGAGAAAGATGAACATTGTGGAATGATAAGCTTCTAATATAAAGCGTTTTAGAATTTTGCACAACTTAACGATAACTTATTTATTTTATCATTTCTTAAGATTGCTATAAGCGATGCAAAGTTGGGATATGGTTTGAGAAAGCAGATGACACAAGTATTATCTTTCGGTAAGTAGTTTTGAAGTAAAAGACAGCTTTAAATGATAAATAAAGATAGGTGCACCATGAATGAACTTACCCATATTGAGACTATTATAGCGCATTATGATGCTGTTTTTTGTGATGTGTGGGGTGTTGTGCATAACGGTATACATGCATTTGAACCAGCGTTGAAAGCATTGTATAAAATTCGACAAATGGGAAAAAGTGTTATTTTATTGACCAATTCTCCTCGGCTACGGGAAGATGTTGCCGCTCAATTACAAAGCATGAATGTTCATTGTGACTATTATGATGCCATTATCACTTCAGGGGATGTAACGCGCGATCTCATTCGGACTGCTCCGCGTAAAGTTTTTTTTATCGGTTCACAACGTGATTTGGTGCTGTTTGAAGGGTTAGAGTGTGAATTTGTTGAAGAATGGGAGGCTTCTGTTGTCGTCTGTAGCGGTTTTCTTGAAGATTTTGACGAAGAACCCTCTGCTTATGAGGAGATGTTTCATCGCATGCGGGCGCGGAATTTACCTTTTATTTGTGCTAATCCTGATGTGATTGTCCATTATGGAAATAAAGAATTTTTGTGTGCTGGTGCATTGGCGCGTCTTTATCAACAATTAGGGGGGGAGGTACGCATTGCTGGAAAACCTCACGCGCCTATTTATGAGTGTGCCTTTGAAAAACTTCAAAAAATTCGTGGAATTGTGGAAAAAAGTCAAGTTTTAGCTATTGGTGATGGTCTTTTGACAGATATTAAGGGGGCGACACATTTTGGTCTCGATGCCCTTTATATTATGGGCGGGATTCATCATTATGATTATACGCAAAATGGTGTGGTGGATAAGCAAGCTTTGCATTCTTTTCTTGAACGTCATGGTTATAAACCACAAGCAATTATGTGGGCACTTCAGTAATGGCTAATTTTTTGCGTCTTCAGGGAACTCATATGTTTCCATCGGCTTGGCGGGGAGCCGTGTTGGCACTTGGAAATTTTGATGGTGTTCATTGCGGACATCAGGTAGTGTTGCAAAAAGCGCTTGATTTCGCACGGATAAAAAAGAAACCAGCAGTTGTTTTAACCTTTGAACCACATCCAAGAAGTTTTTTTCAACGTTCAGCTCCTGTCTATCGTTTGACAGAGGCAGCTGAAAAAGCTGAAATTTTTAAAGTCCTTGGCTTTAATGGCGTGATTGAACAGCCCTTTGATGAACACTTTGCCACTCTTTCAGCGGATGAATTTATCAAATCGATTTTAAAACAGGCTTTTGATGTTTCAGTTGTGGTGATAGGGGAAAATTTTCAATTTGGTCATCAGAAAAGTGGAAATTCACATTTTCTTTGCCAAAGGGGAAAGAAATATGGATTTGAGGTTGCACAAGTTCCTTGCGTTTCTCGTCTTCAAGATTCACATCAGTTGATTATTTCCTCTAGTTTTATTCGGCAGCTTCTCTCACAAGGGAAAGTAGAAAAAGCAGCCCATTCGTTAGGCTATCACTATCGGGTATGCTCCAATATTATTCAAGGCGATAAACTTGGACGTCTTTTGGGATTTCCTACTGCTAATCAAATGTTGCCTCCCCAAGTTCGTTTGGCTCATGGTGTTTATGCGGTACGGTTGCGTCGTGCGAATGGTGTTTTGTATGATGGGGTTGCAAGCTTTGGTTGTCGTCCAACGGTTGTTAAAGATGGTGCGCCACTTTTGGAAACCTATTTGTTTGACTTTAACGACGACCTTTATGGGGAAAGCTGTACTGTTTCTTTTTTACAGTTTTTGCGAGGACAAGAAAAATTTGATGGGCTTGAACCTTTGATTGCGCAAATGCACCGTGATGAAAAAAAAGCAAAAGAAATTTTAAAGACAGCACAACCATTATCAAAGTTGGATAGGCTGCTTACTTTTAAAAATATGCTCTAAGTTTATCTGAAAAAGAGAGAAGAGCCGTAAAAATAGCACTTAAAGTGATGATCATCACAAAGATATATTCCAAAACATCATGGAATATATGTTTTTTCCGTTGTTGAGAGGGAGAATCGAGTATCTGAGTATCTGATTTTAGCATTATCTTTTTCAAGGTTCATTTTATGGCTTTTGTTGTTATTCAAAAGTTTACTGCTTGTTTCTTTCTGATCCGTTAAAACCCATCATAAAAGATGCAGTAAAGAATAAGTACCCAGCCTATTTGGCAATAATAGACGTGAAGAGGGAGAAAGGCTGTTTTTAAAATTTCTTGCGATTTTAAGCTTATAGTTTGATAAAATTGAATCGATGACTTTTTTATTTTAAAAATTTATGGTTTCTTTTTTCTAATTTGTTTTATTATGCCGTATCGTCTTTTATGATGGGATTGGATTTATCTAAAACCTTATGCATGTGATATTTGGTATCATATGATGAATATTTTAAAAGAGTTTCTTGAAGATAGCGATGGTCAGCAGCTGTTTTGTGCTAACCAATCACGTAAACGAGAATGAAGCCGATGGAAAATGCTTTAAATCTCGTTTTTCTCATATGTGGTGACAGGGAATTTACATTAAGAAGACCGTGAGTGGTGCCAGATAAAAAGGAATGATTGCGAGAGAGCAGTCATACACTTGTTTTAGAATTTCTTTTGCTTTTGATGATCAAGGTACAATTTTGTTGTTGTATCACGTAAATCTTTCAGATTCTCAAACAAAGAACTATCCATATATCTCCTTTGTTTTTCACAAGTATAACACCTATAGTGCAAAGGGAAGGCAGTCTTGTAAAGATATGAAAACTCAAAGCCAATTATGTCTTGTTGTTTTTTGATAGAAGTGTTGGATAAAAGTTGGAACATCTTTCCAATCCATTTTCGGTCTATTCCTAACTTTATGGCATTGTTTTTTCATAAAACTTTTGCTTTGGCGATTCTCAACGCAGCAGTATGTTTGAGATAAAGATTAAGATGCTTTAATGCTCTCTCTGCTGTTACAGCTTTTGTATGCCAGATGGGGAGAACCCTATTGCTTACATTCATTTGGATGATCTCTGAAATCAATCTATAGCCTTATTGGGAAAAAATATGAAGTTATAAAGGGGGAAATCAGTCCAGATGACTGTCTTTTTTAAATTCGGGTTTGCCACTTTCAAAAGTGTCCAGAGCAATATCTCTTAAATCATGAAAATAACAATTTCAGGCTTTTGTTGTTCTTTGAATAGGATAATTACGCCCTACGGGTAAAATAAAATGCTGGAATATACTTGTTTTGCTAATTTACGCGCTTGTTTTAAAGAAATATCTCTCAACGTTTTCCATCCCCATTGTCATGATGCACTCATGAATGGTATCATGCAAGCTTCGTTGAGCGCTATCATCTTTATGCCTAATAAAAGAGCAATCCGGTATCATCTGTTAGATTGACAAGCTTTCAGTGTTGTACAGTCTTGGCTATTTGAGAACGTTTATGAGAGGGATTTTTTCTTAACTCGTTTTACTTCACACGAAATCTCCCTGCTTGTGACATGCAAGAAACACGCTTTTGATTGATTCACTATAAATAGACTTAAAATGAGAGAATCTTACGATATTAGGGTTTCTCACTCAACTTGTAAAATAATTAATTGTTATAAATCAATATTTGCAATTAACCATAGATTGTAGCTTACAGCTTTTTTATAAAATATCTGCATGCCTTTTATACGGAATAAGGGGTTTTCTTAGTGTTTTTTCTGTCGTTTTAGATGTCTGTGGCGTACGAATGAGCTTGTACTGGTAAAGGGAGAGACAAAGAAGGTGAAGCAGTGATAAAAGGTGAGGTGAAAATAATTTTCCTTGATCATCATATGAATTTTCATGCATTTTAATGGCTTCTGGTGTACATGTTTGTTGTACATTTAACAGCAAAGCTTGCTTGTAGAGTTTTATGAAGTGGGAAGCCTGAATGGAAAGCCCAAGACAAAAATTATTGACAAATTATTTTTTACAGATCGATGTGTATTTAAGAGTCTTCATCTTTTAAAGCGAGGAGGAAGCGTATCAAATCTATGTTTAAAGACGTGCTAAACGATAAAGATGCAGCGAGCGTGCTCCGTGATGACAATAGGCAAGAAGAGGGAAAGAGGCGGTTTTTAAAATTGTTTGCATAGCTTCAACAGCTGACTGTTCTATAGTTGGAGGAGAAATGGGAATGTGATAGGCTTTTATGCCATATTCATTTGCGACCGTTTTAATACTAGAAAAGTCAGGTTGATGAAGCTCCTCGTGATCGGGGCGGTTACAGATAATTGTTTTAAAACCAGCTTGTGCCAATGTTTTGATATTTTCTATACTAATTTGGGCGCTGATAAAAATATCAGGTTCAATTTGTTGTAAATTCATTTTTATTTATTCTCAATTGCACGATCTTTACGATATCCTTTGGTCTGGTATATAAAAGAACATAATGAAGGTAAGTTTTTCAACGGCATCTTAACAAAAATATTCTTTTTGTCGAGAAGATCTATTTGCGAAAAATGAGCTGTAAGATGCAAAATATCTCACTCCACAACATGTTCGTCATTCGACCTTATGAAAGACGGTTGTTTTGTCATTATGGATAATCTATTGTGTTTACCAAACATAGATACTCCATTGTGTTGCTTGTTCACATGCTTGCTAGAGGTATTCTTATTTCTCTTAAGCATATTTGCCCTGTCGAGCGTATAAGAGTATAAAATTCATTGATCACTACCCTCTTTACGCTTATGAAGAAGGAAGTCGGCACCATTGTTATATTTGACAGCCCCCAATGTTACTATAGTTCTCGGTTCTTGAGACGGTTCATAAGAAGCATTTTTCCTTTCTTGTACAGTTTTTACCCACACGCCAGCCCCGCTTGTAGCGTACACAGAGACATGATTTTGATTGATTTAATATCAGAGGGCATGAAATGAGAGAATCTTCCTGATTTTGGCTCTCTCATTCAACGTGCAAAACAATGAATGCTTCTTATAGTTTGTTGTATATTCAGAGTGGAGTTTGTTTGTAGAGTTGCATTAAGTGGATTGCATGAAGGGAGAAGCTCAAAAGGTAGGCGCGAGATAAGAAACTGGATCATTTACAGAGCATTGTTTATAGATCGACATGGATTTAAGAATCTTCGTTGTAGGGTGTGGGAAGAAGAGCGTGTCTCTTGTTTAAATTTATTTTGTTATTCTCAAGAACATCATCTTTATAATGTTTTTGCTCATACTAAAAGAATATTGTAAAGACAAAATTGCGGGTTGTCGTTTTTATCCTAAAAAGTAAGAGAAATGGTTATTTTGCACGTATTGGATGCTTGCTTCTTTTGTTACTTTCTGTATAATCGTAAAAACGGTAATGCTTAAAGGCGTAATAAATGATCATTGGACTTTTGAATCAAAAGGGAGGCGTAGGAAAAACTACGTTGAGTGTTAATCTTGCGGCTAGTTTTGCGCGTACCGGTGCACGGGTATTGCTTATTGATGTTGATCCACAGGGGAGTGCATTGGATTGGGCTGCTGCACGTGAAGATGCACCTTTGTTCTCGGTTATTGGTTTACCGCGTGCAACGGTTCACAAAGAGATTACACAGATTGGTCATGGTTATGATCATATTATTATCGATGGTCCTCCGCGTGTGACTGATCTTGCTCGTAGTGCTCTTATGGCTTCGGATTTGGTGCTTATACCTGTTTTGCCTAGTCCCTATGATATTTGGGCAGCGGATGGAATTGTAAAGTTGATTGACGAAGCACGTGTTTATAAAGAAAATCTTAAATCTGCTTTTGTTATTAATCGTAAAATAGTCAATACAGCGATAGGGCGTGATGTGAACGAAGCTCTTGGTATATACCCTGTGCATGTTCTTTCTTCTAGCGTTGCGCAGCGCGTGATTTTTGCAGAAGCAGCAGCACAGGGGAAGGCGGTTTATGAAGTTGATAAGCAAGGACCAGCAACAGCAGAGATTGAAGCTGTTGCAGCGGAAATCAAGGAGTTAGCGCGATGAATAAAAAAATTAAAATCGGCAGGAAACCAACTAATAAATCAATTCCTTTAACAGCAGATGCATGGGTAGAAAGCCCCAAAGGGAACATGAGTGGAGGTATGAAGCGCCTCACGATTGATATACCAGAAAGTTTGCATCGATTGATTAAGGTAAGTTGTGCAAGTCGTGGGACTAAAATAGCCGATGAGGTGCGTAAATTGCTTGCACAAAAATACGGAAAAGTGTGAAAAATGATATACGATAATAGGTTTTTGTTGGTTTGAATGCTTTTTCTAGAGATGAGATCAGTTATTTTTATACGGAGTTAATAATGACAAAAGCGCCCTTCCTTTTTCATGAGGGCTGCTTCATTTAAGTTGTTTTTCATAAGGTTCTATATCATCTCATGAAAGAGCCATGAGTTTGAGAAAAATTCTTTGTTTCAAACGTTTCTCTATAAATGTGATAATCATCATGCTACTTGTGATCTTATATCGCTAGATGAATAGATAAGTTTATTCTTCCATAAAAATTTTCTTGCTAATGATTTTAAACGTCAGGTTATTGTTTTGTTTATTTTACTTAATACATGCGTAAATAATGTAATTAAGGCATTGATTATTTTTTTCTGTTATGCAGCGATTTATTTTATTAAATTATATTCATGTTTATAAAGGGGGATGAAAATAAATAAAATTTACTGATATTGATGCGCTATAAGTTATTCCTAATAAACAAAAGAAGTCATTAAACAATAAAAAGTATTTCTTACATTTATATGATTTTATATTCTTAAATGGTTAATAACAGTCGTAAGGGTATGCAAGGAAATAGGCTTTTTCTGCTTTAATTGGAGTGTATAAGATTGCTTTTTTAGCATTTCTATAGGCATTTAACAAAGTGCAGGGAGACTTAAAGTTTTCTTTCGTTTGCAGGGAGTTTACAATGAATATAGGCATGATGAGTTTTCGATAAGATTTTGTGTGACTTCTCATGATGAAGTAGTTTTTGAAAAAAATGATTAAAAGCTGTTTGAAAAATGCCAAGATATCAAAATTATTGCTGAAGTTTAAATACTTCAAATAAAAAGAGCAGCTGTGCAGATAATGTTACAAATGCAAGTCTGATAAATGAAATCAGTTTTCATGATTTAACATGTTTGCGTTGGAAGTGTGCGTATTTGCAAAGGAAAGTTAGATGCAAGGTCACAATATGGGAGGGGATGTGAACTCAAAGATATTGTTAATAAAAATAAAACAAAGAGAGGGGTTAAATCATGAACAAGGTCATTATAACAGCGCTATTGCTTTGCACGGGGCTTGTTACTGTTGGTTGTGAAAAAAACTACAGTGTTGAGGAATTTAAGAAAGATAAAAAATTGATGCAAGAATGGGGAAAGAAATGCGATAAAATGGGTCCCTCTGCTTTTGCAGACAAGAATTGTCAAAATGTCATGCAAGCCGATATGGAACTTTTTCAAGAGCATTATAGAAATCTTGCAAAGGAACTTCGTAAAAATAGCAAAAAGGGAAATGAAACTGAACAAAAGCAGGACAACAATTAAATCATAAAAATATATTGGTAGCAGTATTTTTCTTTGTACACGATTTATCATCATAGGTTGGGAGAAATCGCGTACAGAAGTGGATTTTAAAATTTTTGAAAATACACAATGAACCGAATGTACAATTTTAATGAGACCCTAAATTGTGTCCTAAACTTTTTAAATTTGAAAAAAGGGGAATTTATTCATGAATAAAGTCATTATCACAGCATTGCTGATTGGTACTGGATTTGTCGTTGCTAGTTGTGAAAAAACTTATAGCGTAGAAGAATTTAAAACAAATGAAAAATTATACGAGGAATGGGCAAAGAAATGTGAGAAAGATGATTCACCGCTCAAATCCTCTCAAAATTGTAAAAATCTTCGACAAGCATACATAGAACTTTTTTTGAGGCCCTAAATTGTGTCCAAATTTTATTAATCTAAAAAAGGGGAATTTTATTAATGAATAAAGTCATGATTACAGCATTGCTGCTTTGTGCTGGACTTGTCGTTGCTGGTTGCGAAAAAACTTATAGCGTAGAAGAATTTAAGAAAGATCCCAAATTACTCAATCAGTGGTTAGAGAAATGTTTTATTGCAGGGAGTTTTGATTCAAAAAATTGTAAAAACGCAGAACAAGCTGAATTAGAAACTCGTAAAAAATGGGGAATTTTCGGCTCTGAAAAGGACGATAAGGAAAAAACTGAAGAGAAAAAGGAAGGGAATTAAATCATGAACAAAGTCATGATCACAGTATTGCTACTTTGTACCGGACTTGGCGTTGCTGGTTGCGAAAAAACCTACAGCGCAGCGGAATTTAAGAAAGATAAAAAATTACTCGAAGAGTGGGTAAAAAAATGTGAAAAGATGGAGCCATCTTCTATAGAGAAATCTAAAAATTGTCAACATGCCAGACAAGCGTATATGGAACTTATATTTGGCATTAATTAAAAACATAAAATTCAATAAATTGATTCTATCAATAAGGAATTGGGTAATTATTGACTCTATTACGTTTTTTAGGCTCTCTCTAACTTTTAGAGAGTTTTTTGATGGCTTCAAGAATTAGCCGTTTACGATCTGTACTCTTTGGGTAAACGGATGCTACACTGTCATTTGTCCAGCCAAAAAGTGCTTTTAATTGTGATAGTATTGCATCCGAATGAGCCGCTACGTGTTACTACTAGGTTTTCAAACTATGCTGGTTGTTTAATGTTTTGGTTGCATGTATTTAAAACATGAGATTAAATCTATCTTTGGGGTATTTTTCTGTGTTTATCACAAATAAATGTTTCATCACACAATGTTTCATCATACTAAGACCGGCTTTAAGCGTTGTGGCTAATTTCGGAAAAGTTGGGAGGAAACATCTGTTTGAAATTTACTTTTCTCTGTTTTAAAAAGAGAAAAGCATTTCGAATGGAGTTATTATCGTTTTATACTTAAACTATTTTTTAAAAATTGCTTTTGATTTGAGAATATTATAACATTCGTTAGGATGTAAGGCGGTTTTGCTAGGATGGTTTTGCTGGATGTGTGAGGAGCAGAGCGCCTTCCTCACCTTTTCATTTTTCCCCTCTCTTTTCTGAGTTTGCATGGTTTTTCCTTGTTATTCTTTATCTTAATTGTGTCGTAATATTATTGTGTTGAGCGGTGGAGCTCATGTAAAACTTTACGTATGAGGTGTTTTTTTGTTCTCGAGTGTGTGATGAATGTTTTTTGAATAACACATTGATTTATAAAAATAATTAATTGTTATTATGTTGAATAAGGATCTCGAATATAGTAAGCTTCTCTTATTCCAAATCTGTTCTAGGTTGAATCAATTAAAACCATCTGCTTGCACGTTACAAGCATGGAGAGCCGTGTGGATAAAAACTGTTGAAGAAAGAAGTAAAAATGCCTTTTATGAACTGTCTCAAGTGCTAAAGGTTGTTGCAACATTTGGGGCTGGAAAAGTGTGTGATGGTGCAGGTTTATTCCCTCGTAAGTGTATGATGATGGTGTTTAATGGATTTATCATAAGCTTCATGACATATTATTCTTTAAAATTGTGATATGCACTGAAGGGGGAAGCAAGGGAAATTTACTCAATAAGGAGACAAATTACTTATAGATTGGATCTGGTAGAAAATTTAGTTCTTTAAGGCGGGAATGAAGTTGAGATTTAAGGTAGCGTGAAAAGACGGAACCTAATGATTAAAAATGCATACAAAAAGTAGAGTTAACACTCAAATAGTTGCAAGCGATGTTTGAAATTGGGGGTATGATTTATCTGTAGAGTTAAAATTTGCTTTGATCTTATGTGAAATTAAGATTCTCATTTACGCAGATTACAAAAAGCCAAGAGAGTATGCTTAATATATTTCTATTACGAGAACTAAAATAACAACGAAAGCATTGATGGTGATAATCAAGGTTGAATAAAGCATAGCGGTTTTTACGAGATCAACCATAAGAACCTCTTTCTGTTCTTTTTGAGGTGATTTTATGAATAACAATATGTTACAGTCTGTAATATATGCTGATACACCATATTCGGCAAGCTTAAAATCGTTCCTTTTTTTATAAAGGCTTGAGGAATTGAAGCACTGTGAATCCTAAAAAAGAAAGCTTTAAAGGGAATATTGATTGATTTTGTAGGTTTTGTGTTGCAGAAAACACTTTTTATCCTGTTATGCTATAAAACACTGTTATTTATAGCGGTAAAAGGCATGTAAACCGTCTTGAAACGTTTAAGTATCTTTTAGTGTGCAATGAATATTCATAGGCTTATTTATTGAGCCTTTCGTTTAAGTGAATCACATGAGTGGGAAGTCAGGAGAAGATCTCTTGACAAAAATTCGGACTGCGTACAGAGCAGATTGAGTTAAGATCTTGGTTCTTTAAGGTACGCGGAGGAAGATAAAAATGTTTTCTGATTGTTTATCTCATAGCAAGATCGGTTAATGCTTCTCTAATGAGGCATGTTTTTGCACAAAAGAAAAGAACGTTCCAAACGAAATATACTTACGTTGTATATTAGTATATTTGTATTGCATATTTATGTACTTGTTAAAAAACATCTCTCAACGCACACAACAGCTATTTTACGATGACACTCGTAAATGGTATAACAGTAAAGCTTTCGTGAAATAATATAAAATTTGAATAATATAAAAATCTATAGAGTGTTACCATCTTTATACTTATGAAGGAGCAAGTCGCTATCACCGTACGCTTGCCTCTAATGTTTACTACAGCCCTTGGTGTTTGAGAATGTCCATAAGAGGCATTTTTCTTTCAGTGTATTTTATCGACACATCAGGTCGTTGTTTGTGATGTGCAAGCAAGTGATTTTAATTTATGCAACATATAATAGACTTGAAATGTGATAATTCTACGATCTTTAAGATTTTCATTGAGCATACAAAATAATGAATTTTATGAATAAATATTTCAGTATGATTATGAAAGAGAAGAGCTACATTTAGAAGGTTATAAATGAGAGAAAGTTCGTAACAAAAATTGTACCTTGATTATAAAATGATTGTTTTTATGTTTTTGTACCAGTAGCGCATGTAAAGCCGCGATATTTAAGAGCAAACTGTGTTATGGAATGGAATAATCTATAGGAAGATGCTGTGGAAATTCTGAAAATATCAATGTGGGGGAGCGTTAAGCATTATGCATTGGATAATATTTTGATAGATAATGATAATCTAGCGTTATTCAACTTGAATTAGAGCCCTGAATACCGCAAAATTTTTTCATTCCAAATCTGTTCTAGGTTGGATCAACCAAAACCATGTCTTTTGCAGTTACAAGTGGGGAGAGCCCATACGGAGAGAAACTTTACAAGAAAGGCATGCTCTTGTGAACCATTTCAAGTGCCAAGGGTATCGCAACATTAGGGGTTAGCAAAATATGTGATGGTGCTGGCTGCTTCTTTTATTAAGCGTAAAGATAGAAAGTGCTCAATGGATTTTATACATGTCAGGGGGATTGATCATTATACCATTCATGGACGTTGGCGCGAAATAGGCTTGGGGGAAACAAGGGATGTTTCTTTAAAAAAGCGCGTGAATATGCGATTAAAGGCATATCGAACTGATTGGCTAAGAAACTCTTGAAAAGCTTCAAAAAATCTTATATAGTTGCTCATTGCAAAGAAAAGCGAATGATAATTAAAAAAGGGAGATTGATGGCTGTTTAGCTATTTTAAGATGTCTTTTTTAATAGTGCTATATGGCTGATCTGTTCAAAAGAGCATTCTTTTTGTGTTTTATGCGAGATATTGCGTGTAGGCAGAAAGGGCAAGGGGGAAAGGTTTGTCTTGGGGAAAGGTTTGTCTTTTTGAATAGGTGCAACTAATCTTATAGGGCGCCATATGGGCTGCCAGAAGGTATGCGGATTTAGGTACAGGGAAAGCCATAAGGTTATGGAGGGTAAAATGCTGCTATCGCTAAAATGCTGAATTTTTAATGGGCTTAAGTCTTTATATGCCGCAAGATATGCTGTGGGCTTTTGTCGGCGGATAGTTTTTATGGCCAAGGTTCTCGCGAGAATACTGTTGTTTGAGAATACTGTTGTTTTCTGTTGAAGATGTGCTGGCGATAAAATAGGCAAAGATAAAATCAGCAAGGCGAAATAGACAGAGCAAGCAAATGTAGAAGTTTCGGTATTGCTGCGTAAGGTTTAAGTCTATTGCGTTTTGATGAATTAGTATAGCAGCAATGATGGTTTTGGAGCAAAGCAAGAAAAATATTTGAGAGAATGCGTTGAAAGTTGAAGTGGTATACGCTTTGAAAGGTTGTCGTGCTGTTGATTTGAGAAATGTTCGCACTACGAGCTTGATTGGGTGTATCAGCATTGAAGAGAACCTAGTTTAATCTCCCTCATTTGAAGGTAAGATTAAACAATATGTTGAAGGGGAAGTAAAAATGTCTGTATTGCAATATGGTGATGATAGTTTTGCATCAAAAGCAAAAGTTCTTGATAATAATCTTATTGATCGTGACTGGGCGATGACAAAATTTGTTGCTGCTGTTAAAGGATTAGCTCAAGTTGTTGATTATGAAAGCAATATGCTAGAGAGCAGTGGTGTTCCAGATTATGAAGAAATAAATTTATGTAAAATACGTGGTTTGCGTGATCTTAATAAATCCATGAACGATGTGAAACGCTACATGAATCAAGATATTGAGCATGAGGTTGAAAGTTTGTTGTCTGATTTACAAGAAAAATTACAGCGTAATAGTGAATTACTTCAAACGCATTTAAATGCAGTTAATGATCTTTCTAGAACTATGCAACTATCTGGACGCGTAAAAGAAACAGAGGGATGATTCAAATCTGATGAATATTGGCTGTTCTAAGTGATGACAATGATTAGGTAGAGCAGTTTATTTGGATAAATATTGCGTTTAGTAAGTGGGCTTGTTTTAAGTGCATTTGGGTATTTAAATTATTATCCTGTTGTACTGTAAAACGTTGTTCTTAAAACAGTGTCTTTTTTAAAACAGTGTCTTTTAAGGTGTAGTGATATGAACCGCATGCTGTGGGAAGCTAGCTGGAAGAGGGTTAAGAGAAGGCTGGTTGTTTACAGAGCATTGTTTGCAGACTGAGTTAATAGGGAGCTTCATTTTTTAGTTTAGGGAGGAGATCAAGAGAATATCTAGCTCGTGATGCCTTAAAAACAGCTTCCTGAGGGCTGTGGTAATGTAAGGTTTTATACGTTGAGTCTTTTGAGAGTTATGGGATGAATATTGTGAGAGTTATGGGATGAATATTGCCTAGAAGCCTCGTAGGGTACTTTCCTTTGAAGTGTGTGGTATGAAGCGGTTAGTTGTAAATCTATATGTTTAAGACGAAAATTAAAGCGGTTTAATATTTTCTTCTGCCGTTTCAGTTTTTGTATGTCAGATTGGAGAAAGCATCCAGATTTGAGTGAATATATTGCGTATATCTTTGTTGGCGTAATATGTGAAATGGGGAGGCGATCTCATTGGGAGGGAATAAAGGGGTAAAAATCAGTTTCCTTCTGTATCACCGTCCTTTAATTTAACTTTATGTCTTTCAAAAGCATTTAAAGCACTATCTGTGAGATAATGAAGATTACGCATTTTTTCACGCTTTTTTATTGTGTTTTTTACTGGGGGAATGCCTTTCATGTACGACAAAAATACTCAAAATAGAATGGATTTGTTATTCCTAATTCACGCGCTTGTAGAAATATTTCTCAATGCTAGAACCCATTATCACCATAGTTGCTTCGTGAATGGGTATAGAGCAGCTTCGTGAATAAAGCCTCTATAAATGCTACAAAAAACACTACAAAAGTTGCCATTTTTATGCATATGAAGGGAGCAAATTGGTATCATCATTTACTTTGCCAGTTTTCAATATTGAGATACCTCTGGCGTTATGGTTCATAAAAGGCGTTTAAATAATTTTTATCTATACCCAACACTTCTGTTTGTGATGTGCAAGCAAATAATTTTGGTTGATTTAAGATGAACAGGTTGGAAATGAGAGAATGCTATAGTATACAGTTTTTTATTCAATATGCAAAAAACATTATAAGTCAAAATCTTCTTTGATGTGATAATAATTTTTGAGAATTTTAAAAATATAAGTTTAAAAAAAGCAGCATTTTATGCTGCCCTTTTATTTAAGTTAAAATTAGCTTCTGCTTTAGAAACGATAACGTATCCCACCAGATACATTGGTGCCTGATACACCGGCTTTTTGCAGTTTTTGCCGATAGCTAATATCAGCGTTTAGTACGATCTTTTGAGAAAGATATGCATTTACCCCCATGCCTCCCTCAACTGAAGAGCCGGTAGGATCAACATGAAAGGTATCAGCAATTTTTATTGTTTTACCATCACCAAAAGCTCTGATAACATTTACCTTACCATAGAAAGAAACAGCCTTACTTTCTTCAGCAGCCATTATGGTTTTTGTTAAACGTCCACCAATACGCACCAACCATTGACGCGGATTACCCATGTCTACTTTTAAGCCATCGGCATCTGAGAAGATATCAAACATGAGATTTTGATAAACGAATTGTGCTTGTGGTTCAAATACCAATCCTTTTGTGTTGGTTGCTAATTTCTGACCAATGGTTGCAGATATATTAAGCATATCAGTACCATCCAGTTTTGCGGCATTTCCAACAAGAGCTGTGGTAATATTTCCTTTTAACTTTCCGTAAGAAAAAAGAGTGTTTACGTACATACCATTGCTACGTTGAATGCTGCTGTAAGCAGCAAGAGACCATTTATCAAGAGTCGTCTTTTCAGAATCTTGCATCTCTTTTGGCGTAAAGGCAAGTTTTCCGTATGTTCCTAAAACACCAAAATGTGCGCTCATGTCTTTGCCTTCTAAGGTGGCTAATATGACTCCTAGTTGTAAAGCAGTATAGTTTACATCAGCACCATAACCATAATGCAGTGGGTCGCGGTTGGAAGATAAGGTGACTTTCTCACCATAGGAAGAGAAAAAGATACCATTCTTTTTATTGTCTTCTGACCCAAATACTGTTGTTCGCATATTGTCTAACAACGTGTTTTGATTGTTTACATCAGAAAATCCAGCAGAAAATAAAGTATTAGATATGGTTAAATAGTTCGCTACCTGTGGTAAAAGGGCTCGAACTTTTTTATCCTTATCAATGTAGGCATTCTGTAAGCGGAAATCCCAAAAATCACTGTTCTTGCCAAAAAGATTTTGGCTCTCATGAGATGTTCCAGGCGTATAGCCTGTGAGCACATACTTATAAGGTTGTTTTCCTATTGTCATATAGTTTCCTGCTAACGTGAAGGAATTTTCGTTTGCTTGTCCGGAAACTTGAATGATTGAAATCCCATGTGTTCCTAAAGGAAGTGATGCCATGTGTTCTCCCCAAACAGCAGAGCCATCGGTTATTTCTTTATCTGTTTCTTGGAGATTGATGTGAACAACAGTACTCCCTGATACGTCACCATTAATCATAATACGATCGGTCTGTTGTTCCGTGATAGGAGAATGTTTATCCCATTGAGTATTTACATAAATCTCTGCAATACCTTTGGCACTGTAAACCGCTGGAGCTGTTTCGTCTCCTTTCGGAAGATTCGGTCCTATAAACAGAGTTTGGTAATGTCCCTCTACTGGCTTGTCAAACATAATGACACTGTCTGTAAGGCGTAATCCAGAAAGGTTAGAGTATGATTTTTCATCAACACTAAACTGTCTATAGTCATCTGAAACATTATCATTATTTACGGCGTTTTTATTCGCCTTTAAAAGCCATTTCGTTCCCTCTTTTAGATCAAAAACAGTTCTATTATCTTTAGAAGTTCTTACCCGACCTTCTAAAGAAGAGTGGTTCGCAACCAGTGTAAGGGTGTTTGTGAAAGCATTTTCGTTTTTTATATTTTTTAATAAAATATCGGCATGAATTTTTGAATTTTTAAGGCTGACTTCACCATTTATGCCTGTTCCATAAAGGTTGATACCCCTCCCATTTTCAACGAAAAGCTTTGTATTCTCTAGAGTTACTTTATCGGCAATATTGGCAACACCTTGTTTTGGAACGGCCTCGGCATTTCTTTCAGCATTGCGTGTATATTGTTTTCTAGGGGCATGATACGGATTATTGCGGAAAATAATACCATCTGCTTCATGATCCCCCGTGACATGTACACTTGAATCTTTAAGTTTGATTGTTCCCTCTATATTTACCAAACCAGCTGTTTCTGCTGTTGCCGTAATACCTGTGGCATCAATTTCTCCTCCATCTGATACACTCAGCGCAACAAAACGCGCATCAACTGTTCCTCCTATCATGTTGACTTTTGAATTATTTCCCTCTGCATGTACAGCAAAACCATAGTCTTGAATTTTTTTGTTATGTAGCGTTATGGTCTTACCGTTTTTAGCCTCAACTCCAGAGCTTATATCCTCAATTTGTATAGACTTTTCAGGTTGTTTTATTAGTGATATTGGTTTTTCAAGCTCTGATTTTTCAAATACTTTTTGTGCAGAGATAGATTGCACGGGCGCTGGTTTTTCAGATTTTGGCGGTACTGGTAATGCTGGTTTTCCAGCTTCTGGTCTTAAAGATATTGGCTGTGTGGGTTCTGGTTCTTTAGATGTTGCTCTTTGCTCTGTTGTTAGTTTTGTAGGTTCCGCTCTTGTAGGTTCAGAGTTTGTAAGTGTTGGTCGTAAATTGGATGAAGGTTGTGTAGGTTCTAATTGTGAGGATACAGCAGAATTTTCGGGCGTTTTTTTTCTGGAAGAGTCTGTAGAAGAAGCGGAAACACCTGAACGTCTTCTAGATTTTGCTGTCATTCTTTCTGTTGGAGCTATTTCTGTCGTTGGGGATTGTGTAAGAGTGTCTTGTATGGCTGTAGGGTTAGATTGTACACTTTCTGTCACTTTAGCCTTTGATGTTTGTGTACTTCCTTGACTAAGATCAGAGTTTTGTTTTGAAGAAGAAGTTATATTTCCAACTAAGTTCCCCTCAAGTTGTGTTTTTGGAGGTAGAGTGCTCGTAGAAGTAGGTGTTGTAGATTCACTCCTTGTAGGAGGAGGATTTACGATCGTTCTTGTAGAGCTAGATGTTGAAGGTGGATAGGAAGATGATACATGTGAATATGGATTAGACGTTCTGGATGTACCTATTTGATTTTCAGCATGAGCGGGTTGTGGAGAAGGGAGAGCTATTGTAGGTCGTGCATTCGTATCATGAAGAGCATAAGACAAGCTAGTGGAAGAACAAAGCAGCACCCCGGAAACTGTGTGTAGTAAAAAACTTTTTTTCATATGGATGTATTCCTAAATATTGCCCCTCTCTCATAAAAGATAAAACTTCGACCTCATTATGTTTATTTTGTAAGAGACAAAACGAAACATAATGAGAGCGCTTTATATTTCAAGATAGGAATACAAGTATTTTTAAAAGTGATAGCGCATTCCAGCGGTAATATTTATTGCAGATATACCAGCTTTTTTGAATTTATGTTGATAGCTGAGATCACTATGAAGCTCGATATTTTGCGATAAGTGCGTCTGAATACCAAAGCCACCTTCGATTAAAGCTTCCATAGCAGCAAGTGGAAAGTTTTTACTAAAAGTTTTGATCATGTTCAGTTTGCCGTAGAAGGAAAGGGCATGGCCTTTGTTTTGCGTTAAACGTCCGCCAATACGGAACAACCATTGATGAGGTTTGCTTCTGTCTATTTTAGAGTTATCTTCATCTGAGAAAGAGCAAAGCATGAGACGTTGATAAACAAGTTGTGCTTGCGGTTCTAGGATTACACCGTCCAAACCGGTTGACAGTTTTTGACCAACAGTTGCAGCGGCTCCTAATGTTTTACTATTATTTACTTTTGAGGTATGTTTGATGAGAGCTGTGGTGTTATTTTCTTTGAAAATTCCATAAGAGAGAAACGCACTTGCATAGATGCCACTGTCATGCTGAATATTTCCATATGCGGTGAGTGACCATTTATCAAGCATATTCCTACGAGAGCTTTCTTTGTTTTTAGGACTAAAAGACAATTTCCCATATGTTCCAAAAAGGCCAAAATTGCTGCTGATATTTTGATCGTTTAGCGCTATTAATGTTGTCCCTGCTTGCAATGCAGCATAGCGAATATCTGCTTGAATGCTGGAAGAAAAGGTGCTCTTATTGCCATAAGTGGATAAGAAAATACCTCTCTCTGGATGATCTTTGGGTTCAAACATTGTTATTTGCATATTGTCTAACGAGATATTTTGATTGTTGACATCAAAAAACCCCACAGAAAACATCGCGATAGGCATAGCTAAAGAGCTTTCTTTTTGTGGCGTAAGCGTTTTGGTGTTTGTTGCCAAATCAAGAGAAGCAGAAGTTGCGGTTTCTTTATTATCTGTAAGTTTAGAGGTGCTTTCGGTATCAGCGGTAGCGGTTCTCCTAACTTTTGTGGGTAATTTTACATGAGCTTTTGCGGATGTGTTAAGAGTCGTTTTTGATGCTGAGGAAGCGGTGTTTGTTTGGAGATCAATATCAGATTGCAAATTTTCATTTATTTTAGGCTGTATAATTCCACGATCTGCTCTTGAGGATGAATTGCCCTTGTGCTGGGCGGCAACATTAGCAGGTGGTAATTTATTACTAGCGAGTCCTTGCCCTATGCTGGAAGTAAGAGGTTGTTTATTCTCTTTAGATAGAGGAGACGATGTTTCTCCTTTTCTCTCCACGTTTGTTATTTCATCGGTGTTCAAAGCATCGAGTACTGCTTTGTGTAAAGTATTGGAAAGTTCTTTGTTTTGTCCTTGTAATGCACTATCAACTTTTGCTGCTTTATGTAATATTTCTGCTTTATTTTGTAACTTATTCCATTCGCGATTGTCTTGCTTTACCCATTGTTGGCGCGCAGCGTCAATACGCCGTTGGTTATCGGCATCAAGTACTTGGTTTAAGTGCGAATTATCTCCCATAATGGCGTCAGAGGCTATCTTCTCAAGATTTTTTTTTGCTTGTGTTGGTGTGTTTATTAAATCAGTAGCATGGCGATATTGTTCAGGTAATTGTATAATTCCTTCAAGGGTATGGTGTGTTTGAGGGCTTAAGCCAGAAGCGGTACTGGTAGACGTGAAATTAAAAGAAAAAAAAACGAAGTAAAAGCGGCTGTACATAATAAAAGATTCTTATGCATAGAGATGTTCCTTAAGGTATTTTTCTTTGTTTTGCTAAAAATGAGCCACTTTTTGACACACTACAATTTCTGTAATGTAGTAAAATACAAGCAGCACTGTTTTCATCTCAGCGTTGCTTATACGTCAAAATAGAGAGCTAAGATTTCTAAAAGCGATAACGCATTCCACCGGAAAAATTAATTCCAGAGACACCAGCTTTTTGAAGTTTATGTTGGTAATTAACGTCAGCATGAAGTGCGATATTTTTAGAAAGCTGCGCGTTAATGCCAAGCCCACCTTCAAGTGAAGATCCCATAGAATCGAGATGGAAAGATTCAATAACATCGATAGTGCGCTTCTCACCAAAAGCTTTGATGACATTCAATTTACCATAAACAGAAAGAACACGATCTTTTTCAATGGGAAGCATTATTTTCGTTAAACGCCCTCCAATACGGCCCAACCATTGATGAGGGGTATTTATATTAACCTGGAAGCCATCGATATCTGAAAGAGTGCCAAATACAATATGTTGATAAATAAGTTGTGCTTGTGGTTCAAAGGACACCCCTTCAACACCAGTTGCTAGTTTTTTTCCAACGGTAGCTGATATATTTAATGTATTCGTATTATTTAACTCTGTAGCGTTGCCGATAAGAGCTGTTGTAATATGTCCGTTTAAAATGCCATAAGAGAAAAGTGCATTAATATAGAAACCATTGTCATGGTGGAGGTTCCCATATGCCGTAAAGGAACATTTATCCAGTGTGCTTTTGTCAGAACCTTCCATATCCTTTGGTGTAAAAGTGAGCTTTCCATATGTGCCTAAAAGACCAAGATTCGCGGTCATATTTTGATTTTCTAACGTTGCTAATGTCATGCCTGCTTGTATAGCAGCATAATGAACATCCGCACCATAACTATATTCCAATGGACTACGGCTGGAAGATAATGTCACCTTGTTGCCATAAGTTGATAAGAAGACCCCTTTCTTTTTATGACCTTCTAATCCCAAAACTGTTGAATGCATATTATCTAACAGTGTATTTTGATTGTTTACATCAGCCAAGCCAGAGGAGAATATTGCATTATGCATAACCAAATAGCTTGCCATTTGAGGAACAAGAGCTTTGATCTTTCCTTCATCATCGAGAGTCGCACTTTGCAAGCGGAAATCCCAGAAATTCTCATTTTCTTCCAAGGAATTTTGTCCGTTGTTTTCTTCTTCAAGGGATGATGCATTGGTATTTTGCGTATCTTTCTGTTTTGATCCTTGTGATATTCCGCTTAAATGACTTTGTGCCCTATCGGCTTTCCCACGGCTGGATGTTGGCCCATAGCCATTGAGTATGTATTTATAAGGTAAGCCCTCCATTGTGGTGTAGCCATGGGCAAGTTTGAAGGAATTTTCATTTGCTTGTCCAGAAACTTGAATGAGTGAGAGCCCACGCATATTCAAAGGAATTGAATCTTCATTATCCAATGATTCTGGATGCTTTGAAAGATTGTTGAAATAGATCATTGTGGTGCCTGAGACATCACCATGAACGAGAACACGGTCAGTTTTCTGTTGTTCTTTTGTAAGACCATTACTCCATTCGGTATTAAAGTAAATCCTTGCGTTGCCCAATGCATTGTAAGCCATTGTTGCATCGGAGCTTCCGTTTTGCTCTGCTTTTTGTGGATGTCTTCCTACATGCAAGGTCTGATAATGATTGTTTGCTAGTTTATGCGGCGCATTAAATATGATAGAGCTATTATTAAGGGTCAGGACTGAAACAATTGATTGTGCTCGTTGCTTAAGATCAAGGAGCGTGTAATCAAATAGACTAAAACTATTTTCCAATTCAAATAGACTAATTTTTAAATGCCACTTGCTGTTATTGTTTAGGGTGAAAACCGTTGTATTTTGAGGAAGCGTTTTTGCTCTTCCTTCTATAATCGAATTATCAGCGTCTAATGTAAAAGTAGTAGGTGGAATCTCGACGAAGGGTGAGACTCCATTTTTTAATAACATATCAGAACGAATTTCTGAGTTTGTAAGGTACACTGCATTAGTTTTGGAATAATGCGGTCCGAAAATACCTACACCGTCGTTTACAAGAAGTTTTGTATTATTAAGAATTGCTTTGTTTACAACTTCTTCTCCTTCTTTTATTGCAGAGCTTGGAATATAACCAAAATTGATACCATAGGCTTTGCTGTGACCTATGATGTTTAATGTTGAATCTTCAATATGGATTATGCCGTTTGTGAGTGACAAACCACGCTCTTCTGCCTTTCCCACAATTCCTTTGGCATTAATTTGACCACCTAACGTTGCAGAAAGCAAAGTAAAGCCTGAGTGCATTATTGAGTTTGTAATGGTAATATGACCTTTCTTAGCAACCACGGCATCATACTTACTACGAACAAAAACATTATGAAGGTTCTTCTCTTCTCCATCATCTACTTGGACCGTAGGAATCTCAAGAGGTTGTCTATTTGCATAAGTTGGAGCAAAATGAGAAAAAATGAAAGTTCCAGCAATTGTACATAACAAAAAATTCTTCTTATAAATATATTTCTTACACATAGATATGCCTTTAGTATTTTGTATGCTTTGATGCTTACTTCATTCCCCTGATGGCGCAAGTACCCAATCAGCTTCTATATCATTATGTTTTTATTGTAAACAACAAAACGAATATTATTGTTTTGTTATTTATTGTTTAAAAATTGGTCTTAGAAGAGCTTTTAAAATAGAAAGCGCAATGCAGCGAAGATGGATTTCATAAAACCTAGTTTGATAAGTATTTTTGTTTTAAAGTGCTAAAAATCAAAATATTTTGCAAGGATATTTATTGCTTAAGGCTGTTGTTATGAAAACTCTACAAAGTTTTTGGAGAAGATTTGTTGCGCGCTGTCAAAAAACTTTCAGTTGGTTTTCTTGCATATAGAATTATTCACTATGAATTTTTTTGAATCCATTCGATTTTTATAAATCAAAAAGGCAGCTCTTTTGAGACTTCAACAGTCATTGAGAGATAAAGAATTTTATTGCATTTGGTTTGAATGAAATTAATCCTTTCAAGAAAGCTGTATAGAAAGAACCGTTATTGATGGCTCTTTCCGAAAGATTGTAATAAAAAAGCAGTACATCCGTACTGCTTTTTTATTACAAATGAATAGACTATGAGTTGTTTTTTGCTTTTTCTTAAAACTGATAGCGTATTCCGCCTGAAAAGCTTGCTCCAGATATACCAGCTTTTTGAAGCTTATGTTGATAGTTAACATCAGCGTGAAGGGCGATATTTTGTGATAATTGTGCATTTACACCAAGTCCACCTTCAAGGGCCGCGCCCATAGAATCAAGGTGGAACGATTCACCGATCTGTATGGTTCCATTATTAGAAAAAGCTTTAACAATATTCAATTTACCATAGAAAGAAAGAATACCGCCTTTTTCAATAGAAGGCATCGTTTGCGTTAAGCGCCCACCAACACGCACTAAGTATTGATAAAGATTTCCCATATCTACATCAAAGCCATCGACATCTGAGAGTGTGCCAAGCATGAGATGCTGATAAACAACTTGTGCTTGTGGTTCAAAGACCAATCCTTTTTTACTGGTTTCGAACTTTTGTCCAATGGTCGCCGATGCACTGAATGCATCAGCGTTTTTCAATTCTGCAGTCTTTCCTATGAGAGCTGTGGTGATATCTCCCTTGAGCATTCCATAGGAAAAGAGAGCATGGATATATGTACCATTATTATGACGCAGTCCACTATATGCAGCAATTGACCATTTATTGAGTGTACTCTGGTCAGCACCTTCCATATCTTTTGGGGTGAAAGCTAATTTCCCATATGTCCCGAAAAGACCCAAATTGGTGGTCATGTTTTGATCTTCTAGAGCTGCTAATGTAATGCCTGCTTGTAAAGCAGCATAGTGAATATCGGCACCATAGCCATATTGTAATGGCGTACGGTGAGAGGATAATGTCATCTTATTGCCATAAGTCGAGAAGAAGAGCCCTTTGTTTTTATGATCTTTTGTCTTAAAGCCTGTTTCTTGTATTGCGTTCAGTAAAATATTTTGATTGTTTATATCAGCTAGCCCAGCTGAAAACAGTGCATTAGGCATGGACAAATAGCTTGCCACTTGGGGAACGAGAGCTCTGATCTTTCCTTCATCATCGAGCGTTGCACTTTGCAAGCGGAAATCCCAGAAATTCTTATTTTCTCTCAAACGGTTTTGTGTGCTCCCTATTTGCTCAGAATTTGGTGTTGATTCATCTTTTATATTATTCTCAATCTCTAAAACCATTCCGCCTAATAAAACGGGGGTCATGTCGGTTTTTGAGCCCTTTTCTTGTGATTGTTGAGTTACTTCTCCTAAATGGCTTTGAGTGCTCTCTGCTTTTCCAAGACGTGATGTCGGTCCATAGGCATTTAAGACATATTTATAAGGCAAACCACCCATTGTGACATAGCCATTTGCTAGTTTGAAGGCATTTTCATCTGTTTTTCCAGATACTTGAATGAGTGACAGTCCACGCATATTCGCGGGAATAGAAGCTTCTTCTTTTGATGGCTCACCTTTTGAAAGGCTATTGAAACTAATTGTTGTGATGCCTGATACATCCCCATGGACAAGAAGGCGGTCCGTTTTTTGTTGTTCTCTTTCTAAACCATCACTCCATTCTGTATTGAAATAAATCCTTGCATTACCTACAGCAGTATAAACGGTTTCTGTAGCGGAGTCCCTGTTTTCGTGTTGATTAGGGAGCTCAATTGTTCTTCCTACACTCAAGGTTTGATATTGACTCTTTGCTAGCGTATGTGGCGCATTAAACACAATAGAGCTATTATTAAAATTCAGTACTGAAACAGTAGATAGCGCTCGTTGCTTAATGTCATGGAGTGCATAATTAAATGAACTAAAATCACGATTTATGTCGTATTGACTTACATTTAAATACCATTTGCTATTGTTGTTTAAATTAAAAACAGTCGTATTTACTGCTAAGGTTCTTGCTCTTCCTTCCATAATCGAATTATCGGCGGTTAATACGAACGTCACAGGATGAGGATCTGAATCTGTTTTCTTTTTTACGTTATTTTGTAATAATACATCAGAACGAATTTCTGAATTTCTAAGTTGAACCTCGGCAACAGACTTTGAAGATGATGGTCCTAAGATACCAACACCATTTCTCACAAGAAGTTTTGTATTATTAAGAATTGCCTTATTGATAACTTCTTCACCATCTTTCAGAAAAAAATCTAAAATGCTATGAAAAATAATACCGGATTCCCTTTTGCTTTCTATAAATGAATCTTCAATGTTAATGATACCATTTGAAATTGATAGACCAGTATACAAGGCATTAACGTTCATTCCTTTAGCATTAATACGTCCACCTTGTGATACAGCAAAAGCAAACGAAGCTGAATGTATTGTTGAGTTCGTAATTGTGGCAATTGCTTTTTCAGAGGCGTGCACTGCGCTCAATCCATTGCGGATAAAAACGTTATTAAGAGTTTTTTCTTCTCCTTTCACCAGCTTAAACTCACTAATAATTTCAGGAGGTTGTCTATTTGCATAAGTTGGAGCAAAATGAGAAAAAATGAAAGTTCCAGCAATTGTACATAACAAAAAATTCTTCTTATAAATATATTTCTTACACATAGATATGCCTTTAGTATTTGGTATGCTTTGATGCTTACTTCATTCCCCTGATGGTGCAAGTACCCGACCAGCTTCTATATCATTATGTTTTTATTGTAAACAACAAAACGAATTATATTTGTAGTGTTCTCTATGATTTGAAGTTTTTCTTAAGAAAAGCTTTTTGCATGATCATAAAAAGTCGGAAAAAATGGATTTCATAAAACTTAGCTTGGTCAAGTTTATGCTAAAAATACTATAAAGTATGATATTTAAAATTATCTATTAAGAACAATCGTTATAAAAGCTTTATAGCGTTGAGGTGTATTATTTTATGCACTCACCAAGACGATTAGCAAATTTTTTCTATTATAAGAAGAAGAGATGAGGGAGCTATTCACAGACTTTCTTTAAAGAGACTTTTCCTTAAGGATATCAAAGGCCTTTCCTAAGTCCGCACAGCCCATTTCGCGGCGGTGGTCATGAATGCTATAACGCTAAAGCCATAGAGTTCCATCATTTTTACGCTTACGAAGGAGCAAGCCGATACCTTTACGCTTAATATAAAGAGCAAGTTCCATCTACACATTTTGCTAGCTCCCAATGTTGTGGACTGTCCTTGGCACTTGAGGCAGTTCATGAGAGGCATTTTAAAGCCTTTCTTATATAATTTTGACCTATACCTCAGCTTTGCTTGTGACGTGCAAGAAATTTTTTATTGATTCAACATGAAACAAGTTTGAAATAAGAAAATCCTACGATATTCGGGACTCTCATTCAACATGCAAAAAAATAATTATCTTTATAAATCAATATATTGTTTGGAGTAAGAGGGATAAGCATTGTCAAAATGGTTTGCCTAAAAAACGGTACATGAAAATATAAATGAATCCTTATAGGTGGTGTTAAACTAATGGATTGAAGAAACGGGGGGTAAACATAGCAAAAGTATGAAGAGAGAGCTTCTTTTATCATTATCTTTTCCAATGTTGTTTTCTTTATAGTGTCTAAAATACACTTTGCTTAGCTTTATAGACAAATTCGATAATGAATGTGCCGCGCAATCCATGTCAAGAGGAGGAAAAGCGTATTTAAGTGGAAAAGAAAATACTTCAGGAAAAAATGAATTTCATGTGCGAAAAGACAGCATACTTGGTGACATATTCTAGATCAAAATACCTTATATTTTTCTTGATAAAAATTATTCAACATATTTATTTATAATGATAATTTATCATTCTTTACATTGAAGGAGAGTCCCAAATACCGTAAGATTCTCTCATTTAAAACTTGTTTATCTTGAATCAAGTAAAATCATTCTCTTGCACACCACAAGCAGGGCTGGCGCGTGGATAAAAACTGTATAAGAAAGGACCTAAAAATGCCTCTTATGAACCGTCTTAATGCAAGGTCTGTTACCACATTGGGGGCTGGCAAATAATAATGATGGTGCTGTCCTTCATAAGCGTAAAGATGGGGTACTCAATGCCTTTACTGTCACAGCATTCATAGGCGCCTTTACGAAATGGATTTGGGTGCTTTAAGAAACGCCTCTTAAAAAAGCTCGTTGAATGTGCAACCCAATGGCGTTCTGTTTTTACATGATGGTCGTGACCCCATTAAAGAATGAGAGAAACAAAAACGTGAGGTAATGCGTAATCTCCATTACTTAAAAGACATTGCCTTAGATGCTTTTGAAAGTCGTAATCTGAATTAAGAAATAACGGTAAAGATGAAAACTGGTTTTCATCTTTAACTTTTTCTCCCTAAATTAGGCTGTCTGCTTGTTTCATAGATTACATAAACAGAAATATACAATATCCTCGCTCTCATCTGTTATACAAAAGCTTGGGGCTGCTATACAGCACTGATACGTTTCAAGCTTTGTTTCAAACATGTTGCGGCGTTGGGCGTGGATATTGATTTTACAGGCAGTAGAAAAAGCAAGGGCTCTCTTAAGAAGGGGGGAGGTGTAGTATCATTAGGATTTATATACAAAAAAGACAGTATAGTGTACGCCTTTTTGTTAATTGAATAGAATGAATAGGCTATTTTTACAGCCTTTATTTAAAACTGATAGCGTATGCCGCCTGAAAAGCTTGCACCACTTATACCCGTTTTCTGAAGCTTTTGTTGATAGCTTACATCACCATGAAGGGAGAAATTGTGAGACAGTTGCGCATTGATGCCAACGCCGCCTTCAATTGCAGGTCCCATAGGTTCAAGGTCAAAGTCTCTGCCAATATGAATGGTGCCATCATCACCAAAGGTTTTGATCAAGTTTACTTTTCCATAGAAAGACATAGAACGGCTGTTTTCAGTGGAAATGGTTTTGGTCAAACGCCCACCAACACGGATTAACCATTGAGAAGGATTTTTCATATCAACAGTAAAGTTATCAGCATCTTCAATGGTGTTAAACATCAAATGTTGATAGGCAATTTGTGCTTGTGGCTCAAATGTTAAACCTTCCATTCCGGTTGCAAATTCTTTGCCAACAGTGGTGGAGACACTCAACATTTTGGCATCATTCAACTTTGCGGTCTTTCCTCTGATGGCATTGGTGATATGCCCCTTTAGGATACCATAGGATAAGAGTGTATCAACGTAGAACCCACTGCTATGCTGTATGCTACCGTAGGCTGTAATGGCCCATTTATCCAGTGTGCTCTTGCCAGCATCTGCGATATTTTTCGGGGTGAAAGACAGTTGTCCATAGGTGCCTACAAGACCGAAATGTGTCGTGGTATTTTGCCCTTCAATTGCTGCCAATGTAACACCAGCTTGTAGAGCCGCATAACGGATATCAGCGCCGTAACCGTATTTGAGAGGACCACGCTTGGAAGATAAGGTTCCTGTGTTTCCGTAAGTGTATAGGAAGAAACCAGTTTGTTTTTCCTCTTCTTTTCCTAAGACAGATGTTCTCATAGTGGCTAAAAGTGCATTTTGTTTAGCTATATCAGTTAATCCAGTATAGAAGAGAGCATTTGGCATGACCAAATAGCTTGCTGTTTGTGGTACAGGGGCAATGGCAGGGATATTTGTTTCTGGATCAGGAGTTGAACCAGAATTCGAGCCAAGAAGTTCGGGTTGCAAACGGAAATCCCAGAAGTTTTCGTTCTTTTCATCAAACAGGTTTTGCGCAATATCAGCTTTGCCTTGGCTTGAGTCTGGTCCATAGGCACGGAGTGTATACATATCCGGTAAGCCGCCTCTTGTGGTATAGCCATTTACAAGTTTGAAAGAGCTTTCTTCTGCTTTTCCAGAAACTTGAATGAGTGAAAGACCACGGACATTGGCAGCTGCAGAGGTATTTGCTTCGATATTGTTCCCTTCTAAGCGCCCCGTAACATAAACTGATGTTGTTCCAGAGACATCCCCATTGATCAAAAGTCTATCGGTTTTTTGGTCATTTATTGCAGCACCATCACTCCATTGTGCGTTGAAGTAAATCTTCGCATCACCCGTTGCATTGTAGACTGATTTTGTGTCTGGTTTACCAGAACCTATATGCAATGTTTGGTAGTGCTGTTCTGTTGGTTTATCAAAAACAATGGAGCTGTTATTAAGACTAAGCACAGAAACATCAGAACGAGATCTTTTAGCAATATCAAGGAGATTGCTATTATCATCTTTTTCGTTTTTGCTGATTTTCAACGTCCATGTTGTGTCGTTTTTCAGATCAAAGTGTACATTTCTGTCTTTAGCAATATTCGCTCTGCCCTCTAGAATAGACTGATCAGCATTTAATGTAAAAGTGCCGTTGGAGATCGCCTTAACATCTTTACCATCCCACAAATCTTTATCTTTCCATGACGTTTTGTCCCAAAAAATACCATCTCCTAACAACACGTCAGCATGGATTTCTGATTTTTTAAGATTGACTGTGCCAATTGATGGAGCAGCAGCATCTTCGATGCTCTTTTCAGCAAAAGCTCCAACGAGAATTCCAGTACCATTTTCAGCATGAAGCTCTGCACTGGTTAGATTGATTTCATTGCCATGATATTTTTGTGAATTATGCCAGCTATTTGGATCCTTATCAGAGAAAGTTGCGAATTGTAAACCGGCAACTTCTGCTGCTGCAGAGACATCCGTTAGATCAATATGGCCGCCATTTATTACAACCATTGCAACTTTTTTTGCTTCTATTTCATTTTTCTTCCCATTCTGAAGAGCATCGGATTGGGTATCTAGACTTTTAGAATTAGCATCAATAGCGCCATTAACCATCTTAATTGTGCTACCCTCAACAGCAAAAAGACCAATACCAACATTTTGAATGGTTGTTTTGCCATTTAATTCAACTATACTATCAGCCTCCCAAGTGTTTACACCAATGGTTTCTTTTTCGGATTCACCACCGATTATTGTTAAATCTCCGCTAATGATTTTACTCCCACCATCTGCATAAAGACCTTCATCAAAATTTTGAATGGTTGTTTTGCCCGTTAACGTAATTTCACTACCAGAGTCCTCTGTCCATACACCAGAGCGGATTTTGTCGGGGTCTTGATCACTTGTTTCACCACCGACTACGGTTAAATTTTCACTGGTAATTTTACCACCACCAACTGCTCCAAGACCGTTCCAAGTATTGTTAATCGTTGTATTGCCATGCAATTCAATTCTGCTATCAGGACCAATTGCAAATGCACCGGTTCCTTTGCCATCTGTTGTTAGATCAATATTCGTGGCGTCAATCTGTCCACCTTTTTCTGCAAATAATGCAGTTTGTGTATTCCCTATTGTTGTTACTTTTCCTCCTGCCATTGTGATCTTAGATCCTGAACCCTCAGCACGGAGTGCATTACCATTAGATGATGCGACTGTAACATTGTTGTTTAAAGTAATGATGCTACCTTCTTTAGCATATACTCCATCATTTTTCCCATCGAATGATCCTCCAGAGACTGTTATTGTGGAGTGATCATTCGCAAATATACCCGTATTTGCATTCGTGACGGTTACATTGTTTAAATTCACATTGCTTTTTTCGGCATTTATTCCTTTATCCATCAAGGGATTATTTTTACCGCTCGATATCTTTACATTTTCCAGCGTGTTTTTGTTTTCATCACTTCCGCTAGCTTTGAAAAGAGCACCTATTTGAGAAGCAGCAATAGAACCACCGGTCATCCTGGCTATAGCTCCATTTTGTACATCAAGGCCGTTTGTAACTTTTTCAATGGTTGTTTTGCCTTTTAATGTAATGACGCTGTTAGCGCCATCGGCTTTTGCGCCAGTTCCTTTGCCATCTGTTGTTGTTAAAGCAACATCCGTGACATCGATCTGTCCACCTTTTTCTGCAAATAATGCATTTTGTTTTCCACTGACAGTTCCTCCCGTCTTTGTGATGTTGGCTCCTGAACCTTCTGCATGAAGTCCATCGCTATCAGATGATGCGACTGTAACATTGTTGTTTAAAGTAATGATGCTACCTTCTTTAGCATATACTCCATCATTTTTCCCATCGAATGATCCTCCAGAGACTGTTATTGTGGAGTGATCATTCGCAAATATACCCGTATTTGCATTCGTGACGGTTACATTGTTTAAATTCACATTGCTTTTTTCGGCATTTATTCCTAAGGATAGTGGATTATTATCGTTATCACTCGATATTACCACATCTTCCAGCTTGTTTTTTTTACTTTTACTGTCAGAGAAGGAAGCACCAATGCCAGATAAGGAGGCACCAATTCCAGAAGCTGTAATCGTTCCCTTAGTCATTTTAAGTGTAGCACCATCCTTCGCCTCAAGGCCTAAGAAAATGCCAGAACCAATGCCTTTAATGGTTGTGCCATCCAGTAACTCAATTGCACTGTTAGCACCTTCTGCTGTTACAGCATAGACGTTGTTTATGCTTTGGTTTATATCTTTATTCGTAACAATGGTTAAATGTTTTCCAATGATTTTTCCGCCATCTTTTGCATGAATAGTTTCATAAGTTTTATCGGATACTGATACGGTTTTTCCCTCAGAAACTTCGAGGGTTTCAGCATGTGCACTGGACTGGATGTTGAACAGGATAACAGTGGCTGCAGCCGTGCATGATAAAAGGAATGTTTTATACACTAGTATTCTCCTTATGAGAGCCCCCAAATATTCATTTCCCCGAAAACTTCATAAAAAGAAGTGAAAATGGATAGTTGTTATTAATTTTGATAATTGTCTTTGTTTGGTAAGATATTTTTGGTTTTTTGTCAAAATAAAAAATAACTGATATTAAAATTTTATGAATTTATATTTAACACACAATGTGCTTATAATTATTTATATTATATAAATTTAAATAATTATAATACTCACATAATTTATATTATTTTTATAAAGTAATGATAATGTTTTGTGTGATATTTATTCAGTTTTATATTTATCAAAGTAAGTAATAACAGTAATACTCAACACTGTTTCTAGCACTTTTTATTATTTCTACCTTTCAGCAATGATATTCTCATTGCCAAGCTTTGTGAGGCTTTATTGACTCATGAAGCCATGGAAGGAATCGCCGCGCTTCTGGCAGAGATGTCCCATGAAACGGTTGAACTGATTAATCGTCTTGATGTTGTTGACATTATGGCTGTGTTTAAGGTTTTTTTTGCTTTTTTTCCCAAACACCAATCCCTTATGCCGGACAATTTGGAGCAGAACTAGCGCTTTATTACCACTGGTCGGCTCTAGAGATCAATCAGATGGATTGGCTGGAAGTGATTGCCTATCGCGAAGAATTAGTGCGCTTGAAAGCCCAAGAATATGAAAGCCAAATGTTAGGATAAGATGCGATCATGGATGTTTCCCTTGTTGTCCGTTTTGTGAATCATCTGCAAGAGGGGATCGCCTCTGCCAAGCGAGACTTAAGAGCCTTTAGCCTCGATATTGCGCATTTCCAAAACAAGACAAGGCAGCACTTTAAAAATTGGTTTGACCCTGAGCACTTGAAAGAATCCACAGAAAAAGCGCAAAATGCTTTTATCCAAGCGCGTGGACGCATGGTGGGTGCCATTGCGCAAACAGCAACCTTAATAGCGCCGCTTTATAAAGCCATGCAATTTGATCAATCAATGAAAGGCTTGGAAAAGGTTCTCGATGCCCCCCTTGATCGTTTAAAGGAATTGCGCCGCTTTGCTTTGGAAACCTCCACCAAGATTCCGCTAGCGGCGCGTGAAGTCTTGGAATTGATGACTAGTGCCAGCCAAGCAGGGATTGGTGAACAAGATCTCGAGGCTTTTAGTGTTTATGCTGCCAAAGCAGCTGTCGCCTTTGATATGACGGGGGACCAGATTGGGGAGCGTTTTGCCAAATTGCGCAATGTCTTTAAGCTTAATCAGGCAGGGATTGAAGATTTAGGTGATGCCATCAATCATCTCTCTAACCACATGGCGGCAAAAGCCAGTGAAGTTTCTGACTTTACCAATCGCGCCACCGGTGCTGCCACCATGTTTAAACTGACAGCCCGTGAAACGGCAGCTTTTGGTACGGCGATGATTTCCGCTGGGATTGTTCCTGAGAGTGCCGCGCGTGGTTTTAATGCGATGAGTGCGCGCATACAGGCAGGGGGTAAACATATTGAAGAGGCTTTTACCAATATTGGTCTCTCTCGCCAAAAATTTATGGAAGATTTGGATAAAGATGCCACCGGCACCTTGGTGCGCTTTTTTAATGTGTTGGGTAAATCCGAACAGGGGATGCGTTCGCTGATTGCCATTGCTGGACGAGATTTTACCGGTGATTTTGCCAAATTGGTGGGTAACCCCGAACTGTTAGGGCAAGCTTTAGATTATGTTGAAGACCCACAAGTCTTTAAAGGCTCCGTGGAGCAAGAGGCAGACAAACAAGCAACCGGCGCCATGCGGCAGTTTGAACTTTTGCAAAACCGTATCGTGGCTTTGGGCATTACCATTGGTGAAGTGCTTCTGCCTCCTGTCAACAGTTTAATGGAAACTGTTGGCAATTTTACCAATGTTCTTATGGCATGGGCAAATGAACACCCTGTTTTAACCGGTGTGATCATCAAAACCATTGCCGCCCTGATGGCTTTTAACATCGCTTTGCGGGTTGTACGTTTTACTTTTGCCGGAACCCGCCTTGGGATCCTGCAATTGATTGCCTCTTTTATCAAGCTTGGGTCTCTTAGCCGCATGCTGAAGGCAAGTTGGCGAGGGCTATTGGCTTCAGGACGCTCTCTGGGCTTGCTTACCGCGGGTCTTGGGGCAAGTTCACTTCGACTCTTACGCCCCATGACCTTGTTGGTGGGCGCTTTGCGGGGGATTGCTGTCTCAGGGACGGTATTTGCTAGCACCTTTGGTTGGGTAGGAACAGTGATCGAAGTGGTTGGAGCTGCTATTGCCTCTGTTGCGGGGGCTATTTTTACCCCAATAGGAGCTGCGGTTGCTGCTGTTGTGGCGGTGATCATGGCTGCTGGTTTTGTTTTGTGGAAATATTGGGACCGCTTTTCTTCTTTTATGAAGGGCTTTGCACGGGGGATAGCACATGCTTTTGGTCGTGCTTTTGAGGCTGTCATGCGCTTTTTTGGTGCTGATACCACCACCATCACCAAATGGAAAAATATCATTGCTGCTGCTTTTGATTTCTCTCAAACTTGGCAAAAGTTTAAACAAGGGCTTGGCGCTGTTGTTCAAAGCTTTGAAGGTTTGTGGGAGGGCGTTAAGCAAAGCCTTTCCAACTTTTGGGGCTGGTTGGGAAGCTTTTTTGTCCGGGAAAAGCTCTCGGAGGGTGCCAAGGCAAGTATGGAACAAGCAGGGGAAGATTTAGCGAGTTGGATTGTCGATGGTTTTATGGGCACCATCTCACAATTGACAGATTTTTGTAAATCTTTGCCAAGCCGCATTAAGGGGTGGTTTGGGTCCATTAATTTAAGAGAGTTTTTGCCAAGTTTTTTAGGAGGCACAACAGCCATTCAACCGATTGCACAATTTGCGGGGGCGGGGCATGCAAGTTCCCCTTTCACAGAAGCAAAAGGCAAAGAGCGCTCCCCCACCACGCACAATCAAAATGTCACAGTGCATGTCAATGGCGCCCGTGATCCTGTTGCCACTGGTCAAACGGTTGCCCACGCCATTCAACGGGCACGCGCTAATGCCCTGCATGGGGGAACAGAATGAGGGGAGGGAGCCTATGAGAGATCCTTTGATGATGTTAGGTCCGCATCAATTTTATGTGGATTGGCTGAATTTCCAATCCTTTGAAGAAGAGTTTTCTGCCTCATGGGTTTGTATGGAGCGTTTTGGCAGGTCTCCCAGTTTGCAATTTACCGGCTATGGCAATGATCCCAAAACCATTCATGGCGTTTGGTTTCCAGAAGAATTTGGTGATCGGGTAGCCATTGATGCCATCACCACAACGATCAAAAGAGCAAAGCCGGTCCAGATGCTTCGTTGGATCAATGATACCACCTATAGTGTCCTTCTCCATGGACCCGTGGTGATCACCACGATCAATAAAGACCACGACTATATCAGTCGCTCTGGTCACTCACAGCGCATCCGCTATTCCATTACGCTCTTGCCCTTTTTTAATGGCGGAAAACCGCAAGGACAAACCCAAGTGGGACAATACCAAGAGGGACAAACCCAAGAGGGACAAACCCAAGAGGGGCAAATTCCATGAAGATACCAGCAAAGCGTGTTGTTGTAGAGCTAGAGGACATGAGTCTCGATCTCATCTGCTTTCACCATGCCATGGCTGTGTTAGGGGACCGGAGGCAAGCAGGTTTACTCAAAGGCTATTTAGAAGCCACCTTGGAAGCCAATCCAGAGATTGCCAAATATGGTATGCTTTTACCGCGAGGCTTAAAAGTCTTTTTACCTGAATTTGTGTTGTCTAATCCCCAAAGCACGGTGACACGGCTATGGGATTAATGCGTACACACCCTTTTATTGTGGTCAAGGTGGGAGACAAACCTGTTCACGCGGTTTTTTACCAGCGTCTTTTAACCGCAACTATCACTGACCATGCCGGGAATGAAGCCGATACATTTGAAGCAGAATTTGATGATAGTGGCAATGATTTAGAGGTTCCCTCAAGCAACAGTGCGCTCCAGGTGATCTTTGGCTATGAGAACAGCATCAGTGCTTTTATGGGGTGTTTTGTTATCGAATCGGTTGTAAGCTCAGGGGGCAGTGATGGAGAGATCTTGCGTCTTTGCGGCAAAAGTGCCTCGATGCGTAAAGAACTCAAAGAACAGGTGAGTGAACATTTTGACCATAAAACCATTGGCGAGATTGTCGAGACACTCGCCAAACGCCACGGCTATCAAGCAAAGGTCAGTCCCCAGTTCACCAAACAAACTTTGCCTTATGTGGTGCGTACAGATCAATCGGCTGTTGATTTTTTAACCCGCCTTGCTGACCGCATGCGGGCACGTTTTTTAATCAAGGACAATAAGTTTTTGTTTTTAAGCGGAGATAATTTACCCGTATTCAAACTTCATAAATACGACTGTTCCAACTGGGAATTCACCCTCGAGCCACGCACGCAATATGGCACCATTGAAGCTGCTTATTTTGATCGCTCAAAAGGGCAGCAATGCCAAGTCAAGCATCAGACAGGGTTTAGCGGTCCCGTGCGGCGTTTACGGACTTGTTACACCTGTAAGGAAGAAGCACAAGCTGCTGCTGCATCAGAATCAGACCGACTTTGCCGTGCTGTGGGCAGTGGTTCTTTGACCCTTGCGGGGCGACCAGAAATCATGGCGGATCAACCGCTTCTCTTGCAAGGGTTTCGAGGCGAAATCAATGGTCTATGGAAAGCCGCTACCGTCACCCACCGCTATGAAAAACAAAGCGGGTTACACCACAGAAATTACCTTAGAGGCACCAAACAAGGGAAAAGAGGCAGGAGAAAAGGAAACCTCTGAGTGACAGAAAATCAAAGGGTAAAGTTTACCCTTTGATCGGTCGTGATGAGGAATAGGTGCAACTTGCACCAATTGCTAAAACGAGAAATAGGATCAAGTTGATCCTATTGCATGAGTACAGCAATAGGGTAATGTTTACCCAATTCCTAAAAGGAGCAATGGTGCAAACATTGCACAATTGCAGACTGAAGAGCAATTTGGTCAAGTTGACCGAATTCCTTAAACGCTTCTCTTTTTAATAAAGTCCTGAATAATGTGCTTAGGATACAGAAAAATCATCAGTCAATTTATGCTAAAAGAAGTCATACCATTTTATGCATACTGCTTCTCAAATAATACGATTCCAACTCAATGATTGATCATCTCAAATTGTGATTTTGAGCAGAAAAGAAAAAGAGGCTTTAAATGATCTTTGAAAGGTCTTTGAAGATCCTTTGAGAACCACTTTAAAACTCTTTGAGAAAAAATAAATTGGTACAAAACCTAGTGGCAAAATATACAAAACCCGCTGGACAAGCTACAGTGGCAAAATATACAAAACCCGCCGACAAGCTACAGACAAAAAAGCAATGGTAGCGGAGGAGGGATTTGAACCCCCGACACAAGGATTATGATTCCTCTGCTCTAACCTACTGAGCTACTCCGCCAAAATAAGCAATCATAATTGTAAATAATTACATCTTTTGCGGATATAAGGGGTAGAATAGTAAGATGTCAAGCATCGTTTTTAAGCTTTTCTCTTGTCATTCTATTTTATCCTCGATATGTAAAAGTGTAATTTTATATGATAAAGTAAGGTAAGGCATGAAAATGGTGCCACGTGTAGCGGTTTTAGGATGCGGTCATTGGGGTGAAAATCATATACGGACACTCCACTCTCTCGGGGCTTTAGCAGCAGTTTCTGATATTGATAATGATCGTGCTGCTCGTTTTGCAACGATGTATGGTGTAGAGTTTTTTACACCAGATGATCTTTTTACTCATCGAGATATTGATGCGCTGGTATTAGCACTGCCGCCACAATTGCATACTCAAAATGTGCTCAGTGCTGTTAAAAATGGTAAAGATGTTTTGGTGGAAAAACCAATAGCCTTGAATGTTTCTGATGCTAAACGCCAAGTTCAGGAGGCTGAGGCCTATGAGCGAGTTTTTATGGTGGGCCATATTTTACGTTTTCATCCGGCTTTTGAAAAAATGTGTGAATTGGTGAAAAACGGAGAAGTGGGAGATGTGCGATATATTTATTCTCATAGATTAGGTTTCGGAAAATTTCACACACACAGTGATGCTTTATGGGATCTTGCACCTCATGATCTCTCAATGATTTTGGCGTTGACAGGATGTGAACCTTCCGAAATTCGCGGTGAGGGGGCTGCTGTCGTTGATCAGATTTCTGATTTTTCTCATATTCATATGGCTTTTCCAAATGGTGTGCGTAGTCATCTTTTTACTTCACGCTTGAGTTCTTATCGTGAGAGGCGTTTAACTGTTGTTGGAACAAAGGCTATGCTCGTTTTTGATGATATAGAACCGTGGAGCCGTAAATTGGCAGTGCACCATTTTGCCGTTTGGAAAGAAAATCAAGAGTGGGCTTTTAGCATGAATGAGCTGAATTACATTGATGTTTGTGAAGACTTGCCGCTTACTTGCGAATTACGGCACTTTCTTCATTGTATTGAAACGCGTCAATCACCTCGTACAAATGGTGATGATGCTATTGCGGTTTTACGGATTTTAACAGCTGCTGGTATCAATTATGATAGATAAAAGAGATAGGTAGCGCTTTTGCATTCTTGTGATGATCAATGGAGTTAATATGCAATTCATCGACCTTGGGGCGCAGCGTGCGCGTATTGAAGATAAAATTAATTCTGCAATTGCGCATGTGGTCGCTAGTGGTAAGTATATTTTGGGACCAAAAGTAACAGAATTTGAAGAGAAATTGGCAGAATATCTTGGCGTTAAACATGTGATTGCATGTGCTAATGGAACAGATGCTTTGAAGATGCCTCTTATGGCTAAAAATATTGGTCCAGGGGATGCTGTGTTTTGTCCTAGTTTTACATTTTCAGCAACGGCTGAAGTGGTTGCTTTGGTGGGGGCTGAGCCTGTTTTTGTTGATGTTTTACCTGATACATTCAATATTGATGTTGAAAAACTTTCTCATGCTATCGAAATGGTAAAAAAAGAGGGACGTTTAAAGCCAAAGGCTATTATTGCCGTTGATTTATTTGGGCTTTCTGCTGACTATGTGCAAATTGCTCAAGTGGCAGAAAAGGAAAATCTTTTTGTGATTGAAGATGCTGCTCAATCTATGGGTGGAAGAAGCGGTAATACTATGTGCGGTGCTTTTGGTGATGTGGCTGCTACAAGTTTTTATCCTGCAAAACCATTAGGATGTTATGGCGATGGAGGCGCTATGATGACCAATGATGATCATTGTGCAGAACTTTTACGCTCTATTTTGTTTCATGGTAAAGGTGAAACGCAATATGACAATGTACGTATTGGTATGAATTCGCGCCTAGATAGCATTCAGGCTGCAATTTTACTAGAAAAGTTTGCGATCTTTGAAGATGAAATGGAAAAGCGTGTAGAAATTGCTCAACGCTATTCCAATGGCTTAAAAGATATTGTTACAGTTCCAGAAATAGGAGAAAATATTCGTTCTGCTTATGCACAATATACGATTAAGGTAAAAGAACGTGATAAATTAAAAGATTTTTTACAAGAAAATTCTATCCCTACAATGATTTATTATAAAACTCCTTTACATCAACAGCCAGCTTATAAACACTTTCCTTATGTAAAAGATTCCCTTTCTGTTTCAGAGTCTTTAGGAGAGTGTGTTTTAAGTTTACCAATGCATCCTTACTTGACACAAACGGATCAGGATATGATTATCCAAAAAATAAAAGATTTTTATCACTCGTGAGAGCGTATTTTATCCTTAAATTATGGTCAAAGCTCTACTGCTGATCCATTTTAGAAGATATTTTTTGTTAGAGTATGTGTGTGACCAATGTTTTTGGTATTATTTGCCTTCTAGGACCTATGAAATGTTGTCCTTTAGGGCGGTGATATGATTAGAAAGTGAATCTGCTAGACAAGAAGATGTTTTTTAACAGAATGGTATGGGTTAAGAAACCTTGCCCTTTAGCTTAGCAAGAAAGTCACATTTAATAAAAAAGATTTGGGTTATGAAAGTTACAACGGACCTTCGTTGATTTTACTCTTCATTTAAAGTGTGTTAAAAGATAACTTATTTAACGGGCCTTTTGGAGAGAAAAGTTATTTTTTTGCGAATACGTGATGCTAGGTCATTTTTGCTTGTGGATTTTTGAATCAATGTGTTGATGGGTGATGTATTCCCCTCTTGTAGAGCTATTTGAGCTGCCAATGTTGCTGCAAGCTCCTTTGTTTCTTCACGGAGTTCTTCCAGCAATTGGTGGTCAGCAGTCGTGTCAAGTTCATAAGTTTGGATTTTTTGTAAGCGTTGCTGATAATATGCGATTTTTTCACGCATCATTTTTCTTTCCTTTGAAAGTATGTATTGTGGCGATACTTTGTTTGATTGCTATCGCTTCTTTGGTGAGAGTGTCTTGTGTGGGGAGGCATAGCCGATAAAATTGTTCTGTTACTTGGCTCAGTTGTATTTTTTGTTGGGCGTATTTTTTTTGCAAAAATTCGTACTTTTGTTGGTTGTTTGCTAATTCTACAGCATGTTGTGCACGAAGAAAATCGTGATTTGCTTCTATTTCCGCGAGTGATAATGGCATTTGCGCACAAACATCTTTATACGCAAAATGAACGGCTTTACGCCAAATAAAAGGAGACAAAAGTACCAGTAACCAAGAAGTGAAAGCGACTCCAAGAATAAAAAAAAGAAACGATTGAATAAGCATAATACTCCTTTTCAAATAAGAATACGTTTAAAACGGATTCCATGTCGGTCTAGGTGTTAATTTTAAATATCCTATATTGATACCAAGGCGTGCGCCGACTCCTGTACGTATTGGGATTAACAAGGTATTACGGTATTTGAGGACATGAAAACCAACACCTGCAATTAAATAGGCCGAACCTGAAATACCACCATAGCGTCTCCATAAATTATTTATGCTATTAAGATTGTAAACTAAGATCATTAAACGGGAGCCTTGGCCGCCAAAATCCCATCCTACTGAGGGACCTTGCCAAAAAACTTTATGTTGACCATAGCTTTTGGTAAAAACCCTTCCTTCGCCATAGGTTAATCCAGCAAAAAAGGCACCAGAAGCTTCTTCTCCTAAAATATAGGCATTGGGATAACCGTATTGTGAAAAAATATTTTGAATTGCAACTGCCAGACCACTGGCTGTTTTTCCAAAAAAAATATGACCAGAATCAATAATTTCTTGGAGTGAATAATGGGGTTCGTTTTGCTCTATTGGTTTTAGTTGAGCATGTGCAGTGTTTATGGTGATGAATAAAAGGAAGATTAAAGATATAATATTTTTGTACCAGGATTTGAGCAGAGAGAGAGTCATGGAGTTTTCTCCTTTTATTAGTGATAAACAAAAAGATAATATTAGAATTTTCATTCTATTCAAATAAAAAATAAAATATAAGGTTATTTAAATGAATTTATTTCTGATTTTTTAGTATGATTGTTAATGTTTCCTATTATGCATCAGATGTTAAGAGTTTTTCTTTAAAATAAAGTTTGTTTTTTTGAATCTAGGAGTTTTCAATCATTATGACGTTAAATATTTCTTTGAAGCCTATGGATCTTGCTGCTTTGCTTTGTAGTCGTATTTGCCATGATTTGATTTCACCTGTGGGGGCTATTCAAAATGCAATGGAGCTTTATGATGAAGGAGGAGCTGAAGAAGATGCTTTACAATTGGTGCGTTTATCCGTTGCGAGTGCTGCTGCACGTCTACAATTTGCGCGATTGGCTTTTGGTTTTGCTGGTGCAAGTGGAGGACAAATAGATACACGGTCTGCAGAGCAGGTTGCTCAACAATATATGAAAGAAGAAAAAGCAACTTTAAAATGGCAAGCTTCTTCTTTATTGTTACCAAAAGATGAAGTTAAACTTTTACTTAATTTATTATTGATTGCAAACGCAACAGTTTCTCGTGGTGGTGAAATTGTTGTTATGGTTTTGCAAGAAAAAAATAAACGTTCTTTTCGGTTTGAGGTTTTCGGTGAAATTCTCCGTATACCCCCTCATTTTCTTGCGTTATTTCGTGGAGAAGTTCAAGAAGAGCTTATTGATGCACATGTCATCCAATTTTATTATACAATGTTACTTGCTCAGATGACAGAGATGAAAATAAATATTGATGAAAGTGATCGTTGTATTATTTTAGAAAGTGTAAAAAGCTTTGAATAAGAGAGAAGCGCTTAAGCCGTGTTGGAAAAAGTGGCTTCGATTGAACTTATGAGCGATAGGCTTATACGTGTAAGTTTGGTGTGATTACTTCTTAAGTTTTAAGCGCTTTCTATATGAAATTTTTGGTGTGCGAGTTTTCTACTTTTAACAGAAAAAAGATCTCGGAGAAAAATCTCGGCCCGCTACACTCCGAGATTTTACAATGTGCGTGTTCACTGCTTAAGCGGTTTTTCGTACGTTCTCTTCAACTGGATCACGCAATACATAACCACGTCCCCAAACAGTATCAATGTAATTTACACTAGAAGAGACTGCTTCCAATTTTTTTCGCAATTTACAGATAAAAACATCGATAATCTTTAGTTCTGGTTCATCCATTCCACCATAGAGATGATTGAGAAACATTTCCTTGGTAAGGGTGGTGCCTTTGCGCAAAGAGAGAAGCTCTAGCATTTGGTACTCTTTACCGGTTAAATGAACGGGGCGCCCTGCAACTTCGACGGTTTTTGCGTCAAGGTTAACGGTGAGATCACCGGTAACAATAACCGATTGTGCATGTCCTTTAGAACGACGAACAACTGCGTGAATACGCGCAATGAGCTCATCCTTATGAAAAGGTTTCGTCATATAGTCGTCGGCTCCAAAACCAAAACCACGGACCTTATCTTCAATGGCATTCATGCCGGAAAGGATAAGGACAGGCGTTTTTATTTTTGCCAACCTTAAAGTCCGCAAAACATCGTATCCTGACATATCGGGCAAATTCAGATCAAGCAAAATGATATCATAATCATAAAGCTTTCCTAAATCGATACCTTCCTCACCCAGATCAGTGATATAAACATTAAAATTGGCTGACTTTAACATCAACTCAATGCTTTGAGTAACCGCTCTATCATCTTCAATTAATAATACGCGCATTTTAGATCCCTCACTTCGCTCCTTCACGAATCACAAAGGAGCCTTTCTATTTTATAAACAGTTGGTAAAACCACTTTTTATAAAAACAATTCATGAAAACAAACACTTATAACAAAATGTTTATGAATATTTCAGTAGTACGCGTAACAATCACTACTAAATTCCCTACTATCCATGATAGTGGTTAACAAAATATTTTTATTTTTGAAAGAGGCCACAAAATTATTTTAGAAAAATCGCATATTTTTTAACATAATAAAAAAGAAGGGCTTTTTCTATAAACTTTAACTTAAAAAATTTTGTAAAAGAGCATTATAAATTACTTTTTTACAATTTCAGTGTTTGTTTACTGAGCTTTAAACCTCTTTATTTTATAATGAGGGGAAAAGTAAAGAAATAGTTATTGCTCTTTAAAGCAAATTGTATTTTCAGATGCTTTAAGGAAAGGTAAAATTATTATAATTTTAAGTCAATAGACTGTTTTTTGTTAGATAGACATATAACTAAATTGGGTGTGAAGGCGAGTTTTGAGTTGGTGCAATCAAGGAGTAGTGAGTATGAAGCCACGGGAAAGTATGGTGCGATTGAGGATGTTTCAAGTGCGTGGAAAGCGCCGTGAAATTGCACAGCTTGAAATGATGATCGCAGAATTTGAACGAATGGTGTTAGAGTTGGAAGCACAGATTACTAATGAAGAACGTAAATCTGGAAACAATGATGTTCACCATTTTGCTTATTCTGCTTTTGCGCGTGCAGTGCGGCAAAGACGTGATAATCTGATCAATTCAATTCGTGATTTACAGTTTCAAAAAACAAACGCTGAAATTGCTCTCCATGAAGCTAATACAGAGCTGCAACATGCGCAGCTTTTGGAAGCGCGAGAAAAGAAGATTGCTGCGGATGATGAGGATATTTTGATTCAATCTAATTCAATGGCGGGCTGATAAAAGCAATTATTGAAAAATCCATTCTCTCAGATTTATTTTTTGGATATAGTATAAAACAGCCAAATTTTATCAAGCTTGGCTGTTTTATAATTTGCTTTATGTTATCGAATCGTAATCAATGGCAACTTAATGCCTGTAGTTTTGAATCTTGGTCGTTCGTAATCCCGCTAAACCGTGTTTATCGATCAAACTTTGCCATGAAAGAAACTCTTCTACAGTTAAAGTATAACGTTGGCACGCTTCGTCAAGACTTAACAATCCACCTCTGACAGCCGCAACAACTTCAGCTTTGCGACGAATCACCCAGCGTCGTGTTGTTTGTGGCGGTAGGTCGGCAATTGTAAGCGGACTTCCATCTGGTCCAATAACATATTTCATTTGTGTTTTTATCAAATTGGTCATTCGTATCCTCTACTTAGTCAAGGACTTGATTCGTTTATAGAGCATGAAATTTAAAAAAGAGCTAAACATGCTGGAAGGAAAAATTAATGAAGTGATTGAGCATGTAAAAAGAAGCTTCAAGTGAAGTGTAGAAGAGATCCTTGCAATATTTTACCAGATTTTAAAAAGAACAAAAAAGGTTTTCTCCCAAACGATTGCTGTTATGCCTTATTTCTATCATTCTTTTTTTGTTTGCAGCAGCTTTTAAGAAAGTAATGCCTATGGTTGTGAAAAAGATAAAAAAACAATATAAAGACAATCAATCGTGTAAAAGTGCTGAAGAGCATGCATCAGAATGTTAACATATGGGTAGCCATTAAACAGAGCATTAAATAGAGAATGAATACATGTTTTTAAACAGTCTTGATTTACCAGGACAACCTGAGGATTCTCGCATTGTTGTTGCAATGTCGGGGGGGGTTGATTCATCGGTTGTTGCAGGTCTTTTGAAAAAGGAAGGGTATAATGTTATTGGCATTACGTTGCAGCTTTATGATCATGGGGCAGCAACGCATCGGGTGGGGGCTTGTTGTGCAGGACAAGATATTGAGGATGCACGCCGAGTTGCAGAGACATTAGGAATACCGCATTATGTTCTTGATTATGAAAAGCGCTTTCGCGAAGCTGTTATTGATCCTTTTGCAGAAAGCTATGCTCATGGAGAGACACCAGTACCGTGTATTGCATGTAATCAAACGGTTAAGTTTGCTGATTTATTAACAACGGCACGCGAATTGGGGGCAGATGCTTTGGCTACGGGACATTATATTCGTTCGCGTTCCCATGGAGCGCATCGAGCACTTTTTCGTCCTCTCGATAATGATCGTGATCAGAGTTATTTTCTCTTTGCAACGACACAAGAACAGATTGATTATTTGCGTTTTCCACTTGGTGATCTTCCAAAAGCCCGCGTTCGTGAAATGGCAGCAGAAATGGGCTTTGCGGTTGCTAATAAGCATGATAGTCAGGATATTTGTTTTGTTCCACAAGGAAAATATTCAGATGTTATCGCAAAACTGCGTCCAGAAGCAGCTAATCCTGGCGTTATTGTTCATATTGATGGAAAGATTTTAGGTCAACATTCGGGAATTGTTAATTATACCGTTGGTCAACGTCGTGGTATTGGGGTGTCAACAGGTGAAGCACTTTATGTGGTTTATCTCGATGTGGAAAATGCACGTGTTATTGTTGGACCGCGTGAAATGTTAGAAACGCATAAGCTTTTTTTACGTGATGTGAATTGGCTTGGTGATGAGTCGTTAGATAATTTCCCTTCTCAAGGTATTGAGGTGGCTGTAAAGGTGCGTTCAACGCGTCCTCCTCACCTTGCGCGCTTACATTATAAAGAAGGTATTTTTTCCGTTGATTTATTGGAATGTGAAAATGGTGTGGCACCGGGGCAAGCTTGTGTTCTTTATGATGGAAATGGTCATGAGATGCGTATTCTTGGGGGAGGGTTTGTAACACATTCAGAACGTGCGGCCGATACTGAAATGATGTTGAAACGCGTTTTATGTAATCTCGAAACAAAAGATTCTGTTTCCTCTGAACTAAAAACAACAGCTTAATAAAACATAGTAAATTGATTTATAATGATAAATTTTAACCTTAAACTTGAATGAGAGACTTCCAGAAGATTTTCTTATTGAAAGTTTGTTTTATGATTAAATCCATCAACATTATGCCTTCTGCACGTCATAAGTGGGGTTAGGCTGTGGAAAGCATTGATAAGAAAAAATGTAAAAAATTTTTTAATCAATGCTTTCAAATGCTAGGGAACAGCAACATTATTGGGGACTGATAGATAACACATAACATCGGATATGTTTTACAACTTAAAGTGTTATCATCTTTAGTGGTCAAAGTTGGTAAAATGGGCAAGTGCAATACCTGAAGCTGTGGCAACATTAAGGCTGTCAAAACCGTCAGTCATGGGAATACGTAAGGTTTTTGATTGTTGTAGTATATGGGGTGGTAAGCCATCGCCTTCTGTTCCAAAAATAAGTGCCATTCTTTTGGTTTTGTTGGCTTGCTTGAGAGTGTGAGAGGCAGAAGGGGAGAGTGCATAAAGATGAAAGTTTTCATCGTTTAGAGCAGCTATAATGTCATGTATATCAGCGTTTTGCGTATAGGGTACTTTTAAAGCAGCGCCGACAGAAACTCGTATTGATTTGCGATAAAGTGGATCGCATGAGGTTTTGTCCACAATAATGCCATTACTGGCAAAGGCTGCTGCATTACGAAAAATTGATCCCATATTATCGTGATTTGAGATGCCACATAAAACGAGAACCAAAGCTTTTTCTGGAAGATGTTGTAAAAAATTTTGTAAGGATGGTAGTGTTTTGCGTTTACCAATACCCAGAATACCACGGTGAACATGGAAGCCGGTGATATTATCCATAACTTTTTGTGGAACACAATAAATGGGACATAGAGGCTGCGTTTTTTCTAAAAGCGGTAGAAGTCCAGGGAGACGGTTTGCTACGATGAGCAGTGAGATGGCAGAAAACTCTTTCGAGTGCAGTAATGCGGACAATGTTACTTTGCCTTCAGCAATAAATTGATGTTGTCGTCCAACAAGATCTTTTTCACGGATATTATGATAGGCTTTTAAGCGTGGATCATCTGTTTCATTAATTGTTGTGATATTCAAATGCATGCGAGATTTTTAGTGTTTTTTTCTTATAATTTCCAGATGTTAGAATTTGTTTTATTTTAAAAAAGAGATAAAAGCATTATTTTAAAACTTATAGTAGAATTTATGTTGACAGCATGCAACCATAGGTATATATTAAAGACACTGATACGGAATTATATATTTTTTCTCGTATCGGGTGCAGTGTCTTGGGTCCCCGCTATTTCCCAAGTGCTGTATGCCCTTAATTTCTAAGGGAAAAGAATCTGGGTCCCCAATGCCCAGATTCTTTTTTGAGGGTAATCATTCTTCTTTTTTTATATCTAAATTTTTTAGCAAATTGTATATTAAAATCCTGTTGACCTGTAAGGTTACAGGAGAGTGCTAAGATATTTTTTCTAAGGTGCATAGATGCTTAAAGATTGCTTATAAGGCATATCATTAGGCTGAAAAGTAATTCTTGATCATGCTACATTTGAGAAAAAAGTTTTTCGTTCATGAGACGTGAGATGGCTTTAAGTTATTTAGAAAATGATTAATAATGAAGGTGATGTGTTTGATTGCTCTTGGGAAAGCTCTTTGTTTATAATTTTCTTCTCTTCTTTCTTTATTGGTGCTGTTTGTGTAACTGAGCAGTTTTTGCGATAATAATGGTGAGTTGAGGCGTTTAGTGTATGATGAAGCTTTTGTAATATTGAGGAAATATTGGCGATATGCCAAAAGTATAATTATATGATTGAAAATATTATTCCTTATTTCGTGAAGAAAAGGATGAGGTTCATGGATGTAAAAATCAATATACAAAGCTTAACTTTATACTCTATTTTTATTGCGTGTATTGTTTTTGCTTTGAAATATTGGGCATATTACATTACAGGTTCGGTTGCACTTTATTCTGATGCATTGGAATCAATAGTTAATATTCTTGCGTCATTGGCAGCATGGTGGGCTGTTAAAGTGAGTATGAAGCCAGCAGATCAAGATCATCCCTTTGGGCATCATAAAGCGGAATATTTTTCCGCAATTCTTGAAGGGATACTCATTATTATTGCGGCAATTGTTATTTTAAGAGAAGCATGGATAGCTCTTTCTACCGTTAAATTATTGCAGAAGCCTGGAATATGGCTTGTTATTCATCTTATTGCAACTGTCATAAATTGTATGTGGGGAATGGTTCTTATTTGGCAGGGGAAACACCATCGCTCACCGGCTCTTAAAGCTGATGGAGTGCATTTTATAACGGATGTTTTTACTTCGTTAGCAATTTTAATTGGTCTGATTGCTGGTTTTATCGGGGGATGGGGAGTTTTAGATCCAATTTTAGCGATAATCGTTGCCGTTAATATTCTCTTACAGGGTTGGAAGGTGATTAAAAATGCTATTCAGGGATTAATGGACGTTGGTGTTGAATTGAATGAAAGCATGCGGATTCGAGAGCTGATTTCTGCAAATGCATCGGGTGCGCTTGAAGTTCATGATTTACGAACGCGTGTTGCTGGGAGGGTTACTTTTATAGAGTTTCACTTGGTTGTGCCTGCTGTAATGCAGGTAGGAGAAGCTCATAAAATTTGTGATAAAATCGAAGGTGTTCTTCAAAAAGAATTTGATAATGTGCGTATTTCTATTCATGTTGAGCCTGAAGATGAGGCAAAATTGCCTCCTGGTACAACGGTGATACCTTTTATATAAAAATATTTTTTCAAATTGCCTGTCATATTATAGGGATTATTTTTTATGAGGGGGCAATTCATACCTCTTGAAAAGACAAAGAAGCTCTTTCGTTGATTTAATTTTTACATCAATCAAGTATAAAAGGTTAAACAGAGTATTTAAGGCAAGATTTATTCTATTTCGTTAAAACACTGTCATTTAAGGTGTAGTGAGATAAGGCATATAAAATTTGATCTATTAAGTGTTTTTAGAGTGTGGAGTAAATATTCAAAATAGGACTTGCTGGTGTATTCTTGTGTAAGTGAATCTCATGAAATGGTTAGCAGCTTAAATTCACTTAAGAGAAAGGATTGTTTACAGATTGTCGGGGGTAGATGTTTCGTTTCTTAGGGTGAAGAGGAATAAAGCTTTCGTAATAAGTTTAACGAGATTTAATTATAAATTTTATATAAAAGCTATGAATAGAATTTTAAAGTTTGTGATCATAGATTAATCATCATTATTGTTGCTCATAAATGTGTTGTTTTATCGATATAATGTGTTCTGTTTTGAGTGTTCTTTATTGCATGAAGGATGGGGGACTCATTAAGAATGAAAAAAACAAAAAAGAATGTTCATATCTCTATTCTTTAAAGGATATTATTGTCGTTGCTTTAGAAAATCGCAAAGCTGAACTAAAGAATGATGCTAAAGATAGAAACTGGTTTTTAATTGATGCCTTCGTATTTTCATTCCAATAAAGACTTTATGAAGAAAACAATGCTATAAAGTCAAAAATTTATACGCAATAAATTAGAGGAGTAGATCGAATTTTTATAAAATACTTTATGAGACAACAACCAAACATATCTGGCGTTATTTTTATTTATTTTTACAAACGTTCGTCTATATCTTTTACGCTATATTCGTAAAGATCAAATTAGCGGTAATCTATAGATAATTCTTGGTTGAGGATATAAAAGGAAAGCGTGATATTATAATAGAGTTTTGCCTGTCCTTATCGTTCAACCAGTAAAAGTGATTACAAATCCGTGATTTCGTCACAAGTGATTTTGTCATACCTATAAACAAAGTTAGATCAAAACGACTTTTTTCTCTTAAAACTGTAAACAGGTATATTGTATTCGTATAACTTGAACGAAGTTAGATGGTTACCTGAATAACTACAGTATATATTTTAAGAGAATAGAAAAGATATTTCATATCGCTATGATGTTATTAAAGAGCTCTTAAAACAATGATTCCTGGTGTTTTTGAAACATAATCCATAAAAGGAGAATCAACGACTTTTTCGTTTGCTTTTCGTGAAGAAGCATTTCTTAACATTGGCCCTTTATCTGTCATGATAAAGAAGCCTACATGTGTTACATCCAATCCCGCAAGTTTCGTATAAATACCAATGAAATCACCAGACTGTAAATGACTTATAACCTCCTCATTAATAAAGTTACTTGGAATATACGTTATCGTGCGTTTCACAACTGGTAACCCAGGTAGATAGCTTCCACCATCAGCTTTCTTGTTGAGATATTTTTCTGTTTTTATTGCATGGGGACTTATTTCAGCAGTAATATCAGTGGCGAGTTTATATTCTCTATAAGCCCAATCCGTAAAAAAATGTTTCCGATTTAAAAAATGAACATTACCGTTAATATAACGCGTTTTTATGACATTATTTATGAATTCTGTTTGGGATGTTGATTTGCGCAATGCTTCAACATAATCCAGATAAGTGAAGCAATCTAAGCCTCTAAAATCAATAATCAGTTTTTCTGGTGTATTTTCTGAGCCATGTAACATATTTGCTTGGTAAGGTGTCCCTAAAAAAGCTTCAGAAAGAAAGTCAATTAGCGCTCCTTTTTCCTGATGATTTGTTTCTGAACGTTTTTTGAGAAGAGCATTTAATTTATTTAGAGTATAGGGATCTAAATTTACCTTGGTTATTTGTTGTGTTTTTATTTTATTTTCTAAAATACTCTCTTGTGAATCAGAATCCTGAACATCACATCCCGTTACCAATATTAAAGTGAGAATTAATAGGGGTATTTTTCGCATTTTATACACCATTTTGGAATTAACAGTTCATAACTAACTCTCGTTAAAAGCGCTATTTTTTAAATGTTATCATGATCATCGTTAGATTTAATGGTAGCATATAATCATTGAGAGCATCAATGAATATAAAGATATAATCATGGTTTTTAAGGTTACACACATTGCAAGCGATATGAATAGTTTCTAAGATTACAGAATTAAAAAATATTTTTTATAATATACTTATTCTTTAAATAAAAATGATTGTCAAATAAATATTTTTAAAATTATGATGAGTTTTTTTATGTTGTTAAGCTATTCGGGTGATGCTGCTTTAATCTTATAGCACATTCTGAGGGTGAGAAAAATTTTTAAGAGCTTATCTTTTAAAAGATTTCAATTGCTATAGGATATCTAACCTATCAAATGGAATTGAGATTCCTGAAAACGGTGGTATGAGACGCGGAAATGATGTCTGATAAAATCCATCATAATGTCTCTAAAACTATTGGAAATACTCTGTGTTTAATGAAATTTTGTTCATAAGTTGGTTGCACAAATATTTTGTTCATATAATGCAAAAAATATTTTTTATGCATTGACAATGATATACCAATTAAAATGTAATTTTATAGTTTTATCTTGACTATTACTTAAATTTTTACTTTGTTATTATTTTATATGTGAAAAGTATACGGTGTAGAATACGTTTAAAAGGAAAAGGGAGTTAAAAGATAGCGGGGGAGTAATTGTATGCGTAAGATAGTGTGTATGTTATGCAAGACCAAATGCTCAATCCAAAATTTGTTCAGCGTGGGGTCATTTTAGTGTTCATCACTTTATTGTTAGATATTCTTGGCATTGCGATCATTTATCCTGTTTTGCCTGAATATTTTTCTCAATTAACTGGAAAAGATGTCAATACATCTTTTGTAGAAAGAGGGAAATTGCTTGCAGCTTATTCAGTGATGCAGTTTTTGTTTGCTCCTGTTATTGGCAATCTTTCTGATCGTTATGGTCGTCGTCCTATTTTGCTTCTCTCTATTATCTGCTTTACTCTTGATAATCTCATATGTGCTATAGCATGGAGTTATTCTATGTTATTTATTGGGCGTCTTTTGTCAGGGATAAGTGGCGCTAGTTTTACAACTTGTACAGCTTATCTTGCGGATATATCCGATGATAAAACCCGTGTACGCAATTTTGGTCTGTTAGGCGTTGCATCAGCATTGGGATTTATTTTAGGATCGTTTATTGGTGGTTTTTTAGGTCAGTTTGGTCCGCGTATTCCGTTTTATTTTGCTGCTGGTTTTTCATTCATTAATTTTATTTTTTCTTGGGTTATGCTTCCAGAAACTCTTTCTCTATGGAATAGGCGCTTTTTTGATATTAAGCGGGCAAATCCCTTAGGTGCTTTTTGGCACCTGAAACAATATCCGATGGTTCTTTGGGTGTTATTGGTCCTTTTTCTTTATTGGTTTGCGGAATCTATATGGTTAAGCATTTGGGCTTTCATTGCAAAAGAACGTTATGATTGGAGTTCTTTTTCTATTGGGCTCTCCTATAGTGTTTTTGGGATAGGCCAATTTATTGCAGCCGCTCTCATTTTGCCTTACTTTTCTAAACGATGGAGTGATTGGCATATTGTTATAGTGGGGCTTTTGTTTGCCTCCGTTGCTATGCTGGGCTATACATTCGCAACGCAGGGGTGGATGGTTTATATGGTTTGTGCATGTACAATGCTTGAATATCTTGTTCATGCACCTATACGTGCTATTGCTTCAGCGCAGGTACCGACAAATGTACAAGGAGAATTGCAAGGAGCGATGACATCTGTTATTTCGTTAAGTTTAATATTTGGTTCTGTTTTTTATGTGTTTCTTTTTAAATGTTTTACAGATAAAAATGCACTGTTTTATTTTTCTGGTGCTCCTTTTGTTGGGGGATTTTTTCTTCTTGTCGTTGCGACAGTTATTTTTGCCTTGCGGGTACGTTAATTTGTTGAGAGGGGCTGGTACGTACTATTTTGCTAGAGAATGCACAAGATAAACAAAATGTATCATTTTATAGGCAGAAAGTTTTTTGTGATATTGTTTGTATAGTAGAGTCCGTATTTTTTCTATTGCTTGCAAATTAATATCTAGTGCTAATGCAGCAGCATATCGAAAATAAAGATTAAAATGTATCTGCGTTAGATGTATTAGTTACTGTGCGAACAATTCCAAATTTTATATGGCAAATTGGAAGTAAAATATTACGTATATTTGTTTGAATCACTTCTGGAATCGAAAGAAAACCTTATTTTGGAAGAATATAAAGTTATAAAATTGAAAAGTCGTTTCCTATTTTGCCGTCACTTTTTTTATTCGGTTTTACAGCTTTTGAAATCATCTATGGTAATATCTTTTTAAAAGTAGGGATTTGTTGCATTGTCTCACACTTTATTCTTTAATAGGAATTACGTTTCTCATGCAAAATAGAATGCTTAAAATTGTATTGTGAATCCAGTACTTATTTGAAGGAATAGCTTTCAATGCGTTCGCGCTAATTTCGTGATAGTATCAATAAAGAATATAAGGTAAAAGTCACTGTCAATGGTATAAGACCTGCTGTACACTACTCTCTTTACGTATATAAAAGATGCGGTACCATCATTCACTTTGCCAGTTTCCAATGTTCCGATAGCTCCGAGCTTTTGGTATAGTTAGGCACTTTACTCTTTTAAAAAATGGATCAGCACCCTTATCCTGCTTGGGGGAGGCCAATGATTTTGATGGATACAATCCTAAGAAGGAAGGGAATGAGAAAAATTTAAGCTATTCAGTGCTCTCATTTGAGTTGCAAAATGATAAATAATAATACTTATTCAATAAGTTGTAGGTATAAAAATAATATAGCTTTTGCGTAGAAAGATGATATAATTTAAAGGAGAGAAGCTAGAAGGTGAGGCATTTTATTTTAAGATATTTTTTTATAATTCATAATGAGATCATAGAAATGCTGAAAGAGGTGGTGGCTATCTTGTGGTCCAGGAGAAGCTTCGGGGTGATATTGAACAGAAAAAACTGGTTTCCCAATGATTCGAATACCACAGTTTGAACCATCAAAGAGAGAAATATGTGTTTCTTGAACATGTTGTGGTAAAGAGGCAGAATCTACGGCAAAACCATGATTCATCGATACAATCTCAACTTTTCCAGTGTTAAGGTCTTTAACTGGGTGGTTGGCACCATGATGTCCTTGGTGCATTTTTACGGTTTTTGCACCAACCGTAAGAGCGAGAAGTTGATGACCAAGACATATTCCAAAAATTGGTAAATTATGATCAATTAATGCTTTGATTGTTGGAACGGCATATTGAGCCGTAGCTGCGGGATCTCCCGGTCCATTAGAAAGAAAAACGCCATCAGGGTTCATTGCTAGAATTTCTTTTGCAGTTGTGTGGGCAGGCACAACAGTAATGCGTGCCTTTTGTGTTGCCATAAGGCGAAGGATATTGCGTTTAATACCATAATCAATCGCAATGATATGAAGATTGTGTACATTGTTTGTACCGTATCCTTTATTCCAACTCCATGGTTTTTCATCCCATTGCATTGATGATTGAGATGTCACGTCTTTCGTAAGATCAAGATTGACGAGTCCGTGCCATTTTTGTGCACGTTCCTTTAAAGAAGGAATATCAAAATTTCCATTAGAATTATGTGCAATGACAGCATTTTGCGCACCTTTTTCACGAATAAGAATTGTGAGCGCACGTGTATCAATACCACAAAGTGCAATAATTTTACGCGTTTTAAGCCATTGATGAAGATTTTCATGGGCACGATAATTTGAGGGATGTGTAATGTCTGCCTTGAAAATAGCGCCAACAGCACCATGACAATTGAGAGGGGTGAGAGCTTCAATATCTTCACTATTTGCCCCTACATTTCCTATATGAGGAAAAGTAAAATTAACGATTTGTTGTGTGTATGACGGGTCTGTGAGGATTTCTTCATAGCCTGTGATGGCGGTGTTAAAACACACTTCAGCTTCAGCAATACCTGTAGCACCTGCTCCTTTGCCTTCAATAACGGTTCCATCAGCTAAGACTAAGAGGGCTGTAGTTTTTTTGATACTCCAAGGGTGGCTGGGTGAAGTCATTTGTATCATAGTATGTATCCACAATTTACTCTCTGAAAAGTATAATGATCAACTTTACACAAAAATCATACCTTTAACAGATGCTGTGTATATTATTCTGGTAACGTCTCGCTTGAAATAGGCAGTATAAGTACATTCTATGAAGAGGTAAAGTCTTGTTTTAGCTTTTCGAAGATCGAGTCCTTAATTATTTTTTATCCTCCATTGCAAGAAGGATAAAGATTGGTTAAAAGGTATTTTTTTCTTGAACAAAATTGGATAAATTGATGTTGCGTAATCAGATTGATGGGGCTCTTAGGGCTGCTTTGAAAGCGCAAGATGGTGCGCGTCTTGCTACGCTTCGTTTAATGAATGCTGCAGTTAGGGATCGTGATATTCTTTATTATGATCAAGGGAAGCTAGAAGTGGATGATCAGCAGATACAGTCTGTTTTCACTAAAATGCTTCAACAGCGTGAAGAGTTGATGCGAGTCTATAAAGAGTCTGGTTGCTTGGAATTGGCAGAGAGAGGACAAGCAGAAATAGAAGTTATTCGTGAGTTTCTTCCCTATCAACTTAAGGAGATGGAAGTAGAACAGGTTCTTTGTGAAGCTTTGGCACAAACAAAGGCTGAAAAATTACGCGATATCGGTAAGGTGATGGCATGGCTTAAGGAACGGTATGCGGGGCAAATGGATTTTTCTAAAGTGTGCAATAGTCTCCGTAAAAAATTGCAATAGATCTTATTAATTCAAGGGAAATGGAAAATATTTTCTATTGTGGGGAGCCTTTGTACGTCAGTGGAATTTTGATAAATGTCATTTATCTTGTACATACATGCTATTATCAAAAAAATAATTCTTTGAAGTGAACGAATCTTTTTTGGGGCTCATAGAGCAATAAAATATCTTCTCTATATTATATCTTTCTGTTCTTCAAAGCTATTACATCATTAAAAACAGAAAGATTATAGAGTTTTTATTTTAAAAAAGATTTATTGTTTTCACTGTTAAAAATTTTAAATAGGATGATTAAGCTAATTGATACAGATTTCCGATTTTGGGGAGTGTGTTATTGTCTTTTTTGCTGTTTCAAAGCATTTTTTGATCAAGAGTGGCTATATTTTTAGAGTGGTGATTATTCCGCAAGAAATTTAAATGTAGATGATTTTATCAATATGGTGCGTATCTTCTTAATTCAAGCGCTAGTTTTAATGATAAGAAAATCAGAACTTTAAAACATTTTTTCTATGGGAGATATTTTTAAGCTGAGTTGATGAAATGAAAAGATCTTTTGAAAAGAAGTCTTTGTTTGTAATGTGTTTTGAGATGATTTTGAAATTCTTTTCTCTGATTAAATCCCTTATAAGCTATATAAAATCTGTAAATTATGCAGCATAAAATGAGTAACCTCTATTTGTGGAGGTACAGTGGTGAATCTGTTAGAAATAGTTCAGTTAGCAACAATGGCTTACCCCTTAACCGCAAACGGGAACGGCGCGCCCATAGTGCACCCTGTTGACCAATATGAATGTAGTCACGGGTTAATTTGTCACTGTTAAATAAATAGTGTCCTAGGGGTATCGTTCCTAAATGCATCAAAGCTTGATTGTGTAGGAGGGTTTCTTGTGGAATTACAGTGCGTCCAAGGAGCCAATGTTTATTATCTCCCATCAATATGATTTCGCGTAGCCAATAACGCGCACTTTTAGGAAGATGCTCTGCTTCTTCTGTTAATTTATCTCGCGTAATAAAACATTCACGTTGTGGTTGAATTTTGAGGCAGGTACAATATTTTTTTAATCGAAGCGTCATTGAGCCCGATTCCATGAGCCAATTGCGAATGTTTTCTGGTATTGGAGGGTTTTGATCAGAGAACCACTTTAGAGGTGGTAAGATGGAATCTTCAAGATCAGACATTATTTTACTCTACATTTAAAGTCTTATTCCATATGTTATGTTGGGTAAACTAAATAGATAGCTCTGTTATAATACAAGGAGTATAAAAGCAGCAAGATTTTAATAAGAAGATATCAAAGGGATAGTCGAAAGCAAAGATCTTTAAAAGAAGATATGCGGGAAATATATACTATAGGATCATTTTCATTAAAAAAGCAAAATAAGGTGTTAAGTTTTGTCCAAGGCGCTTTTACACAATGCATTCCGGAATTTTCTTTATCGCATGAGAGCAATGGAAAAAATGTTTTGTGCTTTAAAATTTGTTTGTAACGCATATAAGGAAGAGATAAAAATTACATCTATGTAAGATGATATAAAGAGGAAATTTTAAGAGGAACAAAACTTTAGAAAGTGAAGAGATATTTAAACCTTTTGAATTGAGATGTAAAGGAGATCGTATTCTTTATAATCAAGAGGTTTATAGTAATGTATATATTTTGGGAAACTTTAAAATAGCTTATATTATTTAAATTGTAACAAATTACTTCATATTATAGAATGTGTAGTCATTTTATAATGGATTGCATTAATATTGTTCGTATGTATTTATAATAAATTTATTTATATATTTTATTATTAAAAGTTAATTAAAAATAATACATCATCATTTAAATTTTATATTTATTTTAGATATTCTTTTATTTTACAGACTAAGAAAATTATTTTATCATTTTGTATTTACGTTCTCTCTTTATTTATTAAGAATGCAAAAGAGCTCTTCGAGTTTTTTGGTAAAAAGGGTATTGTTGATGGAGTGTATAGGCGTTAAGTATTATGCGGTAGAATCTTTAATCATCGTTAATGATTTTTGTAACCGTATGGATGTTATTACAGTGAGATGAGCTGGATTTGTGCACGTGATACAAAAATAAGTTCGTATTTCGTTAAAATAGCGCAACATATCTTTCCTGATATGCGTGAGCTTATCTAGGTATGGAATGGTGCGTTATAAAGACCCTTACTGCATTTCGTTTTAAAGTATAGTGACGGTGTGTGCCCAAAATCGCAGCTTAAGCATCTCACTATCATATCAAAACTGGTAACAACGAGTTACAGGAAAATATTTCAAACTCTGCTAGTTGTTTCCCAGTTTTTTATTGAATGCCAAAAGGTGTTTAAAAAATAAATGCTCTATGATCGAATTTTTTGTCCTATCCATATAAGAATACAGGCTCCTATAAAACCTGAAATAAGATAGCCAAGCCAACCAGCAAAACTTACACCTAAAAAACTAAAAAGAAAACTTGCTAACGCAGCGCCAATAATCCCTAAGATAATATTTAATAATATTCCTGTTTGGCTTTTCATAATATACTGTGCAGCCCAACCAGCAACCCCGCCGATAATAATAGCTGCAATCCAACCGATACTTGCATTTTCCATGATACCCTCCTTTGCCTGAATTTAAATTGTAACTAGAGTAAACTTTGTAAAAATCAAGGTTTATTCCTTTTTTACCCAGTGGAAAGGATATTTCTGTTAGAAATTTTACTTATTACTTTCCTGTGTATTCAAATAGTATCACATATTATATATAATAATACTTAATAAGTATAAATATATAATACATTCTAAGTTAGAAATAAATTAATTAATTGAGAATTGTGAATAAAAAATAAAATATTGGTGAAAATATTTTAATAAGTTATAAAGTATATTTATAGTTTTTTAATCTCTCTTAAGTTAAAAAACAATTGTGATTAAAGCAATAAGTAAAATAGATATTTGAAAGTTTGGAGTTTGCCAATTGATATCAATGACGTTTGAAATGAAATTAAAACTGTTTTGTTGACACATTGTAGAGCGCTGTATAGGTTGAATCTCTATCAATCTTGACATAAACGTTGCATTTTTATGAGGTTTTACATTCCTTATAGAGTATTTCTATTTTTTCTGCTACTGTGAAGTGATCCCCTTTTTACAAGGCGAGTTTAGGTTGTAACCATCATACTCTTGACCTTCTCTTTACGTGTTTAACAGTCTTTTCCTTGAGGATGATTAGGTGTTTTTACGTCTTTCTTCAAGAACTTATTCTACATGCTGGTTTGTTTGTAATATGCAAGCAAATGACTTTGAGTAATTCATCATGAATAGGTTTAAATGAAAGAAATTTATGATGAAGAGGGCTCTCTTAAATTGTTAAATAATAAAATATTTAATTAAATCAATATCTTGATAATATTCAAAGTTGAGTAATCGATATGACGTGTTTCTTATTCAAGTTATTTTAAAAGTTTAAGGTTTTTCTGTTTGTGCTTCAGCAGGGTTGCGTAGGCGGGAACTTTGAAGAAGTCCCTGTTCTTCTAAAATGGGGTAGATCATTGAGGTCAAAAGAGAGTTGATTTGTTTGAGGTCGCGGACAGTGTCGAGATGAAGACTGGATGATTCTACATTTTTGAGATCCCCTTCACGCAAACGTTTAAAATGTTTTAAACTCATCTCTTTTTCTAAGTTTCGTAGTTGATCTTTTTTTTGTACCAATAGGTGTGCAGTGTGTGTATCTCGTGAGACGAGAACGTTAAATGCTATATGCGCGTTGGCTAGTACAATGGCGTGGAAACGCAGAAGATCACTCCAACCCTCGCTGCTGAACTGTAAACCTTTTTGTTGTTTCTTTTTAACCAGCATCAGCATATTATGAATAATGATATCGCCTGCTTGGTCTAATTTTATACAGGTGCCTAGAAGTTCTTGCGTTTGAAGAGCTTCTTCGTCAGATAGTTTTTGTCCCGCTAATCGTGCAAGATAAAGTTTGATGGCGATATGTTTTTTGTCCAATATGGTGTTGAGTTGGTTGAGTTCACGAATAATATTGGGATCAGGATTTTCATAAAGTCCCATGATTTTTTCTAGCATGATGTCTACAAGATCACAAATATGAATGACTTCACGCATGACATTCGAGAGAGCGAGAGAGGGGCGTTCAAGAACACTGTCATCAAGAGCTGTTTGATCCGATAAATTGAGCGTTTTATCGGCTTGCATTTTTTTTGCACTTATATGAACAATTTGAGTGGTTAATTTTAAAACCCATTTTGAAAGCGGTATTCCAGCAAGGAGAATGAAAACATTAAAAATAATGTGGGCGTTGATCACTTGAGTAGGGGCGTTATTGCCAAGCCATGTGATGGGAGGGCGAAAGGAGAGAAATAAGATAAGTACAAGGATTGAACCGGCCCCACGCATGAGTAAGTTTCCTAAGGGAACGAGGCGGGCATTAGGAGAGGCGTTGCGTGTTAAAAGTGGTGCTATAAGAGAAGAGCCAAAGTTGACACCAAGAACCATCACAACACAGAGTTGTGTATGGATCAGATCGTAGTTGGCAAAATTGACCAGCAAAATGATTCCTGCAATGGATGAATGTAAGAGGTAGGTTAAGCCAGCAGCCAACAAAAAAGTGGAAACAGGATCGGTTGAAAGATAACGAATGATGCTAGGCAAAATTTCGCTTTCACGTAAAGGTTCTGTTGCTGTACTTATCATCTCTAAAGATAAAATCAAAAGACCAATACCGATGAAAATACGCCCTATTTGACGCCACTCACGTTTTTCTGTTGTCATGAAGATACAAGTACCAATTAAAAGACAAAGGGGTACAACAAGTGTGAGATCATAGGTGAGAATTTTAACGATGATTGCTGATCCTAATTCTCCTCCGCGTACAGCCATAAGTCCTGCTACTCCAGAGACAAAACCAGATTCCACGAAAGAACCAACGAGGAGTGTTATTGCTGTAGAGCTTTGTAAAATCATTGCTGTAAAAAGTCCAAAACTTACCGCAAACAATGGTTTTGAAATGACGTGGCACATTTTATATTTAAGTCTGTCACCATAGGCGCGTTCAATTCCTGTGCGCACCATGCGTGTGGCCCAGAGAAGTAAAGAAATAGCGCCGGCAAGATGAAGGAGTACCAATGAACCATTCATGATACTTTATTCTTTCTCTGTTGTTATGAATATGTTTGCCTCAAAATTGATAAATTAAAGTTTATCGTTTTTATTTCACTTTTGCTTTTAATACTTGATTAAAATCATAACCGCTTGGATTTTGAAAAACCTTTAGACCAAAACAGGGAAGAATGGAATAAAGGTGATCAAAAATATCACCTTGAATTTGTTCGTAGTCTATCCAAACGGTGGTGTTCGTAAAGCAATAAATTTCCAAGGGTAAACCATTTTCTGTAGGAGGTAATTGCCGTGCCATAAAGGTCATATTAGGGTTGATGTTTATATGCTGTTGTAGATAAGCGAAAACATAAGCACGAAAAGTTCCAATGTTGGTTAAACGGCGCGTATTGGCTAAGACATCATGATTTTTATCTAATTGAGCGTTCCATTGATCAATTTCTGCTACTTTTTGCGTGAAATAATTTTCTAATAAATTAAATCGGGAAAGATATTTTTGTTCTTCTTCTGTGAGAAAATGGATACTTGATTGATCAATAAAAAGGGAGCGTTTGATGCGTCTTCCACCCGATTCTTGCATTCCGCGCCAATTTTTAAAAGGGTCAGTCACAAGTTTACGGATAGGAACAGAGGTGATGGTGTTGTCGAAATTTTGAACTTTAACAGTATGTAGGGCAATTTCAATAACATCACCATCGGCACCGAGATTGGGGATTTCAATCCAATCACCAACGCGAACCATATCAGTGGATGAAATTTGAATACCGGCAACGAGAGAAAGAAGCGTATCTTGAAAAATTAACATGAGAACCGCGGCCATTGCACCAAGACCGGAGAAGAGAATAAGAGGGGAGCGGTCAATCAATGTAGCGACCATTAAAACTGTCGCAACAGCAAAAAGTGCAATTTTAGCAATTTGAATATAACCTTTTATTGGTTTTAACCGTGCTGTTGGTCGTTGTTCGTAGAGGAAGTTAATGACATTGAGACAGGAAGAAATTGTCAGAACAACAAAAAAGATAATGAAGGCGTTAGCAACATTACCGATGACAGTACTGAATGCATTGGGCAATGTTGGTATAAAATTAACACCAACTGAAATAATAAAGGCTGAAATGATATCCGCTATGTATTGAATAGCATTATTAATATCGATCGTTGTATTTTGGGGGAGAAAAGAAGAGAGTTTTTTTGCGCCGTGAATAAGTAATTTTCGTCCTAGAAAGTTGACTAAAAGGGCAACTATAGTAAGAATAATAAGCCAAGAAATAGCCTCTAACCACGGATATTGAACAATAAATTCGATCACTTTTCCACTCTCCATTTCTAAAATTATATGCAGTTGAGAGTTTTAAATTTTACAACTGCTTAAGAGGAAGTATTGGAATTATGCTCTAAAGTCGTTAAATATGCAAAAAAGAATTTTCAAACTCTGTGAGAGATAATGCGTTTCCCGCCCGACTTCCTTAATGAACTGCGTACTAGACTCCCAATTTCAACAGTGATTGGTCAACGGGTGGATTTTGATCCTCGAAAAAGTAAGCCTTCACGGGGAGACTTTTGGTGTTGTTGTCCATTTCATGGTGAAAAAACGCCAAGTTTTCATTGTGATGATCATAAAGGGCGCTACTATTGTTTTGGTTGTGGTGTAAGTGGAGATATTTTTACCTTTTTGTGTGAGCTTGATGGATTGCACTTTTCAGAAAGTGTAGAGCGCTTGGCTGATTTTGCGGGAATGAAACTCCCTATTTTGGATTCACAAAGTCATAAACGTCAACTGGAAAAAGCTGAGCTTTATGATGTGATGAAAATTGCTACAGATTTTTTTCAATATAATTTACGCGATAGAGGAGGTGCGCAAGCACGTCGTTATCTGGATGCACGTGGTGTGACATCCGATCTCGTAGAGCGTTTCCGCATTGGTTTTGCACCGGTAAGGCGCACAGCTTTGAAAGAAGCTTTGAGTGCACTGGGCATTTCAATACAGCAAATGGAAGAATGTGGACTTCTCACAGTGCATGAGGGGAGTGCGGATTCTTATGACCGATTTAGAAATCGCATTATGTTTCCTATCGAAGATTTGCGCGGACGTGTGGTGGCTTTTGGAGGGCGTGCATTAGAGAAAGAGACACGAGCAAAATATCTCAACAGTCCTGAAACAGTGCTGTTTCATAAAGGAAATATACTTTATAACGCGGCAGCGGCTCGCAAAAATAGTCGCTTTGTTGGCGATGAAAAAATTCATTCACTCCTTGTTGTTGAGGGGTATATGGATGTCATTGCATTGACTAAAGCTGGTTTTGAAGGAGTTGTAGCACCCTTAGGGACTGCATTAACGGAAGCGCAAATTGAGCTTTTATGGCAGATGGGGAAGGAGCCCATTTTGTGTTTTGATGGTGATGATGCTGGTTTAAAAGCTGCTTTTCGTGTTGCTGATCGTGTGTTGCCTCTTTTAAAGGCTGGGGTTTGTGTACGCTTTGTTTTGTTGCCACAAGGAAAAGATCCTGATGAAATTATTTGTGCTGGTGGAGCACAACTTTTTTCTTCTTTTTTGCAAAAAGCAATTCCTTTGAGTGAACTTTTATGGTGGCGAGCTACCTATGGAAAGCATTTTGAAACTCCAGAGATACGAGCAGCGCTAGAAAAACAACTAAAACAACAAATTTTTACAATTAAGGATGAAGATGTCCGTCGTTATTATTTGCAAGATGTAAAAAAACGCCTTTTTGATTTTTTTCGTCCCTCTTTTTCGAAAAAAAAGGGGGAAGGGCGATATGATCAATCTTCACCAAATAGGATCTTTAAAGATCAATCCTTTTCTCTGTTAGCAAATTCTGAAATAGTACGAAATTCTTCGCAATCTATTCCTTTGCGCGAAGCAGTAATTTTACTCACTTTAGCTTACTATCCTGAGTTGTGGTATGAAAATTTTGAATTTCTTTCTGAATTAGAATTAAAAAATACTCAATTGATGTGCTTTCATCAAGCTATGTTGGAAATTCTTGGGAATCAACAGCTTCATGATAAGGAGACGATGGTTGCGTTCTTAGAAAAAAGAGGGCAAAAAGCTCTGTTAGAGCGTATGAAACATCTTGTGCAAAATATTGGTATGCGTATTATCTTTGGTGGAGCCCCTATAGAGGATGCACGTGCGATATTAAAACAAGCTGTCTACTTGCATCTTCAAGAATACCACCTACATAAGAGATTACAGGATATTAAAGAGCAACTTGTAGAAAATCCTAAGAGTGAGGTTTTTGATCTGCTTCGTGAGGTAAAAAATGAGCTGGAGCAGATGCAGGCAACAGAAGCGTTAATTGAAGGGTTTGGAAGTTGGCTGGATGAAAAAATAGACGGGAATACACAAGATACGATAAAATGATTCGCTTTTTTAATGCGAATCAGTCACTTAAATTTTAGATGAGGAAGTTTATGGGAGTGACATTTTCATAAAGGTGATAATTAAATTTTAGAAAAAGCGGGAAATTGGTTCTTACGATAGGGTACAGAGATTATCTCAGAAGGGCTGAGAGGTGTCGGGGAAACTTCTGGAGTTTTCCCGCGTTTTTGTCTGGATGTCAAGTTTGTTTGGATGTCAAGGCATATACGAAATGTATTCTTTCCAATAGTAATCTCTTAAAAGGAAGTATATATGAGAAACTATCGGTAGATTTTAGTGAGAACAAAAAACTGGTCACATGGAAACTGTGAAGTGATCGAGTGGAGTTATGGTATGGCAACAAAGGTTAAACAGAAAGATAATGCAGAAGTAACAAGCCAAGCGAGTTTGGATGGTCCTCTTCTTGATTTTTCTGATGATGCCATCAAGAAAATGATTAAACTTGCCAAAAAAAATGGTTACGTAACAATGGATGAACTCAATGCAGTTCTTCCTTCTGACGAGGTTACATCCGAACAAATTGAAGATATCTTGGCGATGTTCTCTGAGATGGGGGTTAATGTTGTGGATGATGAGGATGAAGTTGAGTCTGAAAATTATGAAGAAGAGGTTACGGTAGAGGGTGGTGATTTAGTAGAAGCCTCTAGCCACGCAATTGCAACGACAACGAATAAACGCGAAGTAACAGATCGTACGGATGATCCGGTGCGTATGTATTTGCGTGAGATGGGAGCTGTTGAGCTTCTTTCGCGGGAAGGCGAAATTGCCATTGCTAAGCGTATTGAAGCAGGACGTGAGACAATGATTGCGGGACTTTGTGAGAGTCCTTTGACTTTTCAGGCTCTTATTATCTGGCGTGACGAGTTAAAAGAACAGCGTATTCTTCTTCGTGAAATTATTGATCTTGAAACGACTTATGCTGGTCCAGAAGCAAAGCAGGCTCCTGTTATTGAGCGAAGTGAAGTTAATAAGACAGAAGAAGAAAAAATGTCTTCTGGTATACGTAATATGGGGGAGAGCGCGGGAGAGAGAAACATTGAAGACGATGATGAAGAAGACGAAGACGATGTTAACTTATCGCTTGCTGCAATGGAAAATGAACTTTGTCCTCAAGTTATGGAAACATTGGATTTTATTGCTCAAACCTATGTGAAATTACGAAAATTACAAGATCAGCATGTTGAGAGCAGTTTGGCAGAGCGTAAAGAGGGGGCCCTGACATCTTCTCAGAAGAAGAAATATATTCAATTAAAGGGTGAGTTGATTCAAGCAGTAAAATCTCTTTCTTTAAACCAAAATCGTATCGAAGCTTTGGTTGAACAGCTTTATGACATCAATAAGAGATTGATTCATAATGAAGGTAAGTTGAAACGGATTGCCAATAGCTATGGTATTAGCCATGAGGATTTTTTAAAAGAATACCAAGGGCGTGAATTGGATGCAGATTGGATGAACTATATTGCTGCTTTGCCTACACCTGGTTGGAAAGAATTTTCGATACGTGAAGCAAAAGAAATCCAAAAACTGCGAAGTGAGATACAAAATCTTGCGCAAGAAACGGCTATTTCGATTGGTGAATTTCGTCGGATTGTTATGCAGGTGCAGAAAGGTGAACGCGAATCAACAATTGCGAAAAAAGAGATGGTAGAATCTAATTTGCGTCTTGTCATTTCAATTGCAAAAAAATACACCAATCGTGGTTTGCAGTTTCTTGATCTTATTCAAGAGGGCAATATCGGTTTGATGAAGGCTGTGGATAAATTTGAATATCGGCGCGGCTACAAGTTTTCAACTTATGCCACATGGTGGATTCGTCAGGCTATTACACGTTCAATTGCTGATCAGGCTCGTACTATTCGTATCCCTGTTCATATGATTGAAACAATTAATAAAATCGTTCGTACCTCGCGTCAGATTCTCCATGAAATTGGACGGGAGCCAACACCAGAAGAATTATCTAGCAAGCTTTCTATGCCGTTAGAAAAGGTACGAAAAGTTCTTAAAATTGCAAAAGAACCTATTTCACTCGAAACGCCTGTTGGTGATGAAGATGATTCCCACTTAGGTGATTTTATTGAGGATAGAAATGCGTTATTACCCATTGATGCTGCTATCCAAGCTAATCTGCGTGATACGACAACACGCGTTCTTGCTTCATTAACACCACGAGAAGAACGTGTTTTGCGGATGCGTTTTGGAATAGGAATGAATACAGATCATACCTTAGAAGAAGTAGGACAACAGTTCTCAGTTACAAGAGAGCGTATTCGTCAGATTGAAGCAAAGGCACTCCGTAAATTGAAGCATCCTAGCCGCTCACGAAAATTACGCAGTTTTCTTGATTCTTAAATAAAGGAATTGGTGCATTTTAATTATTCCTTCTTTCTTCTTAATGAAGGGGGAAGTTTGTTACGTTGTATTTGGATGTTTTTTTGAAAAAATATGGGAAGACTTTTAATAACCTAGAAAGTTTACGGTATTTAATGTTTTTCGTAGCTTTGGAATTTTGTACTTCTCTTTCTGAAAATAACAGATATGGAGCAAAAAGTGGTTATGGAGCAGTGAGTAGAGAGTTTTTCTTTCAAGAAATGAACGATAAAATATTATCTTGCCTGGAGTGGTTTATTTCTTAAGAGATGGGATATCTCAAGAAATCAATTTATATTACAACATACGGACTTTTTGATGAGAAAGGTGTATTCTTTACAGAATTATTCTGTCATTTTAGGCTGCACATTTATTTTATTCTTTGTCAGTTTATAAAGGGATATTTCAATAGATTATGTGCATTTATATGCTCTATTTTTGAATATTCTCTTTTTGTTCAGATAGATTTTAAGAAAACGGTTTAAAGTATACATTGAGTTAAATCTTTTTAAGAAACAGAAATAGATAAAATTATAGAAATTAAACTTTTAATTTTTTCTGTTTTTATCATTCGTTTTAATTTAAAAAGGTGTGCCTGAGTTTATGAGTGGAGAACTTCCCTTTTGGAAAGTAAAAAAATTAGAAGAGCTTTCCTTCTCTGAGTGGGAGAGTTTGTGTGATGGCTGTGGTCGTTGTTGTCTCCACAAAGTTGAGGATGATGATACGGGCGATCTGTATGCAACCAGTATTGCTTGTCGTCTTTTAGATGGGGAAACCTGCAGGTGTCGAGACTATGCTCATCGTAAATCAATTGTATCAGATTGTCTATCGCTAGATATTACGACAGTTAAAACAGCGCGTTGGCTTCCAGAAAGTTGTGCTTATAGATTAATTTATGAAGGAAAAGATCTTCATTGGTGGCATCCATTGGTATCAGGAGATTGTCAGACGGTACATACAGCGCGTATTTCTGCACGCGGACAGATAGAGGTTTACGAAGACGAATTACTATCTGAGGAAGATTACCTTTACCACATCACTGGTTTTTTATATGAAAGCCAGTGATGTGATTTTTTATACAACAGTTGGTGACTTAATCGATCGCAAAAACTACAGTGATGCTTACATTATAATTTAATTCACCGCCTGCAAAATTTGTATCTGCATAGCTTGCATCTGCTGCTCTACTCATGAGACGTGGTGTCGGGTGGTAGTAATCATCCTTTTCATTGATTTCAATAATTTTTCCTAATTTTAAATCGGCTGCTTGCGCTATCGTTTGCGCTTTTTCAATGGCTTCAGTAATGGCTTTTTTACGTGCTTCTTGATAAAATGGCTTTGTATCTGCATTGGTAAAAGTAATGCCGTTAACTGAATTAACACCTAGTGTCATCGCTTGATCAAAGATTTTACCAGCATTGGTAAGATCACGAATGCGCACGGTTAAAGAATTTGAAACATGATAGAGTTTTTCATTATTCTTTTTTTCGTGGTGTTTATCAGGGGTCGACTGATAAATGGATAAACCTGATGTTTGCAAATCATTTGCTTGTATACCATTGTCTTTAAAAGCTTTTATAATATCATTGATGGATTGATTATTGGAAGCTAATGCCTTTTGGGCAGTTTTATCATAGGTAACAACGGCTAGATTAATAATTGCCATATCCGGTGCAGCTTGACTTTCTCCGATTGCAGTTACTGTAATCGTTGCATTTTTCATTTTATTTTCTTCAGCATAAGCACGTACAGTCAATGATGTGGCTGAGAGTGTAAATGCTAATATAACTGTTTTAACCAGAGAACTCTTCAGTGGTTGAATTTTCTTTTCTATCATATCTATACCTTTATATTTGTCAGTTAACTATTCTCTCATTTTTAAGAGTTCTTGTAAAGAAATTAGGGCACTGAAAAAAAAACCAATAGAAAAGAGAAAAAGATGGGTTATAATCTTTGTCAGCTCTTGTATCATAGGGCATTTTAGTTTAGAGAGAAACAACCTATATGGGGCCTGTAGCTCAATTGGTTAGAGCCAGCGGCTCATAACCGCTTGGTTGGGGGTTCGAGTCCCTCCGGGCCCACCAATAGGGAAATGGCCAATAAAAAAATGGGTAGCTTATATAAAAGTTTTGAGATTCTACTTTTTTCGTTTCTTTGATTTATTTTCCTGTTTGTTCTAAAGTCCTTTGTCATTGTTTGTTGCAGTTTTCTTCCATCAGTCACTTTAATATACTTTAATATAAAGTGATGGTGTTCTTTTTTAGTCTCATCAAAGAAGTGCTCTCATTTGCAACATTGTAGCATTTGGATTAACCGATATGTGTCGCTATTTACTTTCTTAATTCATATACTGTTTTTTACTTTTTCTGTATGATGTTCTTCATAAAATAGAATGCTAAAAGCTTTATTAGAAATTTATTTATGCTTGTTCTGTAAATAAACAGATTCCAATAAAACCAATTTTAAAGATTGTACTGTTCAGAACAAATGGCTCAAAAAATATTTAGTGTAAATTCGCTTTTTTCTAAGTGATGTTAATGTATTTTGGACGTTCGAACAGCATTATCGTGATGAATGGCTTGTATATAAGAGAATGTGATCCATAGGCGTCCATTGTATCATGGGGTCAACGATGATAGCATTTGTCGATATTTTCTTTTTCCCAAGAGAGGAGTTCTATTTGATTTTTGAGAAATATTATTCATAGTGAGGGTGGGGTGTTTTCTGAAAAGAATTTCATCATTTGTTCTTTGAAAAGTCAATTGAGTGATTGTTTCTATCGCTTTGCATCATTCAGATTTTATTGTAATAAGCATTTTATTATTCTGTAAGAAATGTTTTCTGTGATATTGGACAATTCATTAAAATGCCATTTTCTGTCCTTGTGTATTTTTTGCTTAATGCTCAAATTATAGAGCTTTTATGTAATCCGAATTATTATTGAAGAGCAGAGGTCTTTTTGGACTTTACTCTCATAAGGGATTGGCAATATTTCGGTAAACCTAGCACTTTTTTGTATTGCTAATATTTTTCTCGTATTGATTGTGTAGACAGTTTTATCTTTTTTATGAGTTTTCTCTCTTATGAAAAATTATCGGCAGAGAGGGTGATTTTTTTGGAAAAAGTACACTTCCTCTTCGAAACCATACTTTGAAAATATAATTCTTCATTTATGTAAGGGGATTTCTCTCTTTTTGTAAATCTGCATACAATTTACATGCAAAGATTATGTGTGGTGATTCGTTTTATTTTTTAATAGTATCATTTTTACTTATGATAGAGACCTATGTTAGTATTTACAAGGTGCGTTTAGAGGGGAGGTTACCTGTAAACGTGTTCAGAGCTTTGGGTAGTATGACTCTGTTTATAAGAATTTATTCCTATAACATTGTTATATTCTTGCTTTGCAATATTGTTTAAAAAACATAGATGGTGCTATGTAGAATAAAATTGTGATATATTTTTTTCAAAAAAGTTTTTTCGTGTTCTCTTACTATAGAGTTCAGGAGTGTCTTCAGGGATATTTTCACATTAGTTTGTTATTGGTCCGAATCACAAGATTTGCGTAACATTATTCGCGTTTTTGATAGATTCAATTTTCATAAGAAGATCTAGATCGTGTGGTGCTTTCTGTTTCACTATGGTACATGACTAATAGAACCTCATCTGATTTTGTGAAATAAGTTTGTACACAATTGCTTCCATACTGCCTATTGCAAATATTTTTTTCTAAGGTATGAGATATATTTAAACGCTTTAGCGTTATATAGTTTGACTACATGGAGTATGATTATGAAGAATGATAAAAAATTTGAAACAACTTTATCTGATATTATTGTGAAGTGGGAGTCTTTATCGACGTCTCAAAAGCAAGCTATATTGGATAGAGTAGAAAATTCTACAGATTCTGCTCATTCAACAGAACATTTAAGGCTTCAATCTTCTTTTTATCTCCAGACGAAATCAAAGTTATGAGTTTTAAGTCTTCATCAGAGATGTTGAAACCAGTTATTACATATATGGCACTAGCATTTCCCAGTGTGTTCAATATAGCCATGAGTTTATCTACTGAAGGTCTCTTTCCTCCATTTATCATTTGTTGGACGTAATTTTGTCCACAGCCTGCAGCTCTGCTTATTTCAATCATGGTTCGTCCGTCACTTTTTATCAATTCAACTAAGCGTTGGAACCAATCTTTTTCAGTCTTTGTCATTTTTAGACCTTTACATATTTACGCTATAGCGTTAATATTGCATTGCGAATCCAGAATATATGATACAAGGAGCGTGAAAATATCCATGTGTAGCTCTTCGCTAATGAGGCATATAGAGTTGTTTTTAACTAATAACAAAATGTCCCCATACACTTTCAGATTCGAATCAATAAAAAATGGTTGCTTAGTTCCACGGTTGTGAAAAAATAAATGTGTATACCAGAAACGGCGATACACACTCGTATGTTTATGAGATTTCACTGTGATAGTATACGTAGCAGCATTATAAATCAAGATATACCCCAATATCAGAGTTTGTAAAAAAATTCTGCGTTGAGGTGGTGTGTGAGTATAACGAAGCTTTAAAGCCTTAAGAGATAGGATAATGGCTGTAGAAAAAATGTAAATCCATAGGCAAAGAATACTGATTTTTCCTTTATTGTAATAAATTAGGTCACTATCAGATGGTATATCGTGTTATGCGTTAGAAAATTTGGGAAATATCAAAAAAGTGATCTTGGATATTTTATTGAACAGGAAGGTAACCTGAGTCACCAAGGTGGTTGTTTGGGAGGGTGTGTACATTCGATCAATGCCCTTATGGGGATGAATGTGTTTTTATGATGCTGCGGTTTATGATGAAGTTTGTGTTTACGATGATATTGTTATTGATAACAATGCATTAACATGTGGTTGTGTAGGCGTTTGTAAGAGTTCGCATGTTTATGAAAGATAAGAACTTTATAGTTATTTAAATATGAGTGGAGATGCATATGTTTACGCTAATGCGGTCTTTTTTGATCAAGTTTTGAATACTCAATGTATTAAACTTTATGGTGATACTCGTGATTGTAGAAAGGCTCGAGTTTATAATGATGCTTTAGTTTATGGTGATGTAAAGATTTTTAGGAAGGCAAAATTTTACAGGAATGCTGTGTTTTATGACACTGAAGATTTTTGTAATAATGAAAAACTTGCATATATAGCCGCATTCCACATGGCGTAAAAAGGAAGATAGGAACGATTTGGGCAAGGCTTGAATGATTGCATTGCGTCATTAGTTTTATTTTACGTTCCTTATTTTTGTATTTTGTGTCAATAAATGTGTCGCAAATAATTGGTGTAAGCGTGTAGATTTAGCCTCTTTCAGAGATTTGTTTGCGTCATTTATCAATGGCTTTAATGGAGAAAATAAGAATGCCGAGAGTGATTGTTCACACTTGGAACATGCGGTTTATTGTCTTCTTTTTTGATTGAGGATGAAACAAATTGGTTAAGATGATTACTTGAGCGACAATTAAGGGAGATCTAAATGAGTGTAAACGAAATTTTATTGGGCGCAATGGCTGTTGTTTTGTTGTTCAGCGGGGTTATATTTCGGTTTTCTTTATATTATCGCAATCAAGTGAAAGTTTTAAAAGAGGAATCTAGAAGAATAAAGCATGAGTTTTTAAGAGATTCTATGAAGATGACTGAAGAACGAGATAGAGCTATTAGAGAGCAAGGTATGGTGATTAAAAGACGTGATCAAGCAATTGAAAAACTGAAAAAACAAATTAAGCAATATGAAAAAAATGAAAAAGAATATCAAAAAATGCTTAAATCTGAAGATGATAAAGAGTGATTATATTCATATTTTGCATTAAAGGGTGTGGAAATGTGTTAGGAAGATTGGAATGATGAGAGAGATAAACTTTAATGAAGCCAATTATGGTGCTTGATGGAGAGATTGTATTGGAAGAGAATACTCAAGTTTGCTCTGGTTTTATGGAAATATTTAAGTTTATAAGATAGAGCGTTGTTGGTCATAAAATAAGAGTTTATGATGATAAACCAGTTTATAGGTATGCTGGTTATTAAAAAGTGCGTCTACACAATCCAGCAATTTATATTATTGTTGGAAATAATTTTGCGCATTCCTTTTAGATGTAAGGTATAAATGCTATGATAGTTTCAACTCATAGCTATAAAAATTGCATGATAATAGAAAGAGATATTTGCTTTTTATGAAGATGAAATGGGTAAATCAGTTATGATTATCAGATACAGAAGAGGGACATGAGGGTAAAAGGTATTAATATCTGATAAAGTAGTTATATTTCTCATTGATGATTTATTTTCTCTTCATGTGTGTTTATTTTTTATGAAAAATACAAAACTCAAGAGATTTTCTTTTTGATAAATGCTATAGAGACCTGAGTATGATTGAAAACAAAATAATAATGCGCGAAAGTTTGACTGTTATCTGTGAATGTCAGAAATAACACAAAAACTCCCTCCCATTGAGGGAAAAACAATCACTTTTTAATTTGTCACAAAAGTAACTCAACATACCATTACACAAAATAAACGCCTTTTTTAATGGTAAAGAACGTTAGAACTGCAGTTCTCTAATAAGAGCCTTATGTGTAATTTCTTTGAATTGTTCAATATTAATTAGGATATCTTGCTTTGTTGGATAACCTTTACTAGAAAAGGCAATTTTTTGTGCATCTCCTGAGATTAAACGCCAGTACCATTGATTGTGAACTCCTTGAAACACCTCAAAATACATGCTTCCCACCTCATAAAATAGCTGATAATTTTCAGGATAAATATTTAACTAATCCGTTTGTGAACACTAATGTATGTCTCTCTAGGAAGTCGTCAATATATTCCCCTTAAATTTTCTGACCTTAAAATAATTTCTATGAGAGCTATTATTCTTTTAACAAGAAAAAATTTCTTGTCAATAAGATATAAATGAGAATTTTATACTACAAAATTATTTTTTAATTTTAAAGACACTATACTTTCATTTACAATGCGAATATTTTTATTGTTGCTACAGAAACAAGTTTTATAAGTTACACAAAATTCCACCAGCATGAATAAAGTAAAAAACATCTTTCTCCATACTGGTAGAGCTTAATCATTTCTTTTTTTCTTTTGAAATAGACGTTTATTGATTAGCTATAACCTCTTTTTGGGATACGCTTCGAATGAGTAAATCAATGAATAAGCTAAGGGTATAAGAATTGGCCATTTTAGCTTTCATATCGATCAGAGAAGTTGTAGTTTTAGGGTTAAGGCCATTTAATAAACCTTGTCTTGACAAATATTGCTGCAATTTTTCATAAGAACTGTCGATTTTTTCTTGATTTAGTTTTTCGTTAAGATTACTATTAGCAAGTGTTTCTTCCAGTCCTTCGATTTTTTTAATAAAATAATTCCAGTCAAAATCACCCTTTGTATATTCGGTGTCAAACATTTTTCCTTGTCCAGTTAAAAGCCAATTAATATTGACACCATATAACGTGCGGTATGTTTGCAAGACACTAAGATTGGGCTCTCTCTCCCCGCGCTCATAAAAAGCAATGGAATTTTTTGTCATGCTAAAACTTTTAGCTAAGGCTTCACGTGATGGATCGCCTAAAGCAAGACGTACATAACGTAAGCGTTTTCCAAATATGGTTTTTGATTCAGTTTCAGGACGTGCCACGAATTATCTCCCTCGGTAAATCATCATGGTATAAATCATTAAATAATAAAAGCACACTATGTATTAATATTTGCTTTTTTTTTCACGTCAATATTTATAGCTTTAATTTTTCTTTATTTTTTTATTTTCGTGGATAGAAAGCAATCTCTCAACTATATTGTATTGACAATTGATCTTCATTTCAAAAAAAATCTCTGCTTGTTATATTTGTCTCTTGCTTTTTTTGAGAAAATTTTCATGTAACTTTACCATATATATTCTATACACCTCTGCATTAATAGATGCAACTTTAAAGAGATGCAAATTTTGGATTTATACTGGGTGTGCTGTAGATGAATTAGAAAATAAATTTTGAGGAATAATCATGGCCCTATTACGCTATTTTGGGTTTGCTTTTTTTTTCACGATTATTGCTGTCTTTTTAGGAGGGGTTATTGGTTGGTTTGAAACGGAAAGTATTGCTGGTTTTCTTAAATATGTTTTTATTTGCTGTGTTTTAGGAATTTTGGAAATTTCTTTATCTTTTGATAATTCCATTATCAATGCGCGTGTTCTTAATAGAATGGATCCGTTGTGGCGTCGTCGTTTTCTTATATGGGGCATTTTGATAGCTGTATTTGGGATGCGAATTGTTTTTCCATTATTGGTGGTTGTCGTTGCTGTTGGGATTAGTCCAATTGCGGCAGTTAAATTAGCGATATGGGAACCACATCGATATGCTGAAGTTTTAACCGATGCGCATATGGGGATTGCTGCTTTTGGAGGAACTTTCCTTATGATGGTTGGCTTAAAATATTTTTTTGATTCTGAAAAAGAGGTGCATTGGCTTAATGTTATAGAGAGACCTGCTCAAAAGTTTGGGGCGCTTGCTGGGATTGATATTGCAATTGTTTTGATTTTGGTCGTATTTGTTTCAGGTCAGATTGACGCAGAAGATAAAATAACTTTTTTATTGGCGGCCCTTTATGGACTTTTGGCCTTTATCGGTGTTGAAGTTGTGGGTCATCTCTTGGATGCCCCTCAAAAGAATTTAACAACAGTAGCTCACAGGGGAGTTGGGGCGTTTCTTTATTTAGAAGTTCTTGATGCGAGTTTTTCTTTCGATGGCGTGGTTGGTGCTTTTGCCTTTTCACACAACCTTTTTATTATTGCGATAGGTCTTGGTATCGGTGCATTTTACGTTCGTTCTATGACAATTATGTTGGTTGAATCAGGAACATTATTACATTATCGTTATTTGGAGCATGGTGCTTTTTATGCAATTTTAGTTCTTGCAGTGATTATGTATCTGCAAACGATTATATCAGTTCCTGAAGTCTTAACAGGATTTGTGGGAGTCTGTATTATTGGAATGGCATTATATTCTTCTATTCGTTTTAAGTATCGTCAATTGGATAAAAATATTGCGTCCAAGTAATGGAGATTTCTTATTTCCTAACGCTTTTGTTTATTGTATGTCTTTGGATAGAATATGCAAAATAAAATACTATTTTATTGCTTATTTGCATTTTTGTTTTAAAGTTGTCCATTGTGTGATACTATCCCATAAAGGGAATAATGTATAATCTCTAGGGTACTTTTTGATCTAAATATAAGACAGAAAGCTGATGCTATACTTTTTACCAGCTTTCAATATTATAACAAGCTCTTACATTTAATGGGGCATAAGAAGCATTTTACTGTTTTTTTGAATGATTTTTATTCATACATTGATTCTCTTTGTAACGTGTAAGAGAATGATTTTGAAACAGGTTTGAAATGAGAAAACTTTATGATATTCTGGGTTTTCATTTAAATATGTAAAAAATAATTTATCCTTTATAAATCAGTATATTATAATGGTAGATTAGAGAAGAATATTTTAAGAGACCATTAAAAGTTCTACACCAGCTTCGTTCATAGTTTTAAGCATAGTGTTTAGTGATCCGTTTACATCAATACCAGCACAGGCATTTAATGAAACACTGACTTTAAAACCGCATTGTATAGCGTGAAGAGCGGAAAATCCGACACAAAAATCAGTTGCTAAGCCACACATAATGAGCTTGGTAAAACCATGCTCTTTGAGATAGACTTGTAAACCTGTTGGTGTTTTTTGATCATTTTCAAGAAAAGCAGAATAGCTATCCATTTTTTGATTATAGCCTTTTCTAAGGATAAGTTGTGCCTTTTCCACTCTAAGAGATGTATGAAATTCTGCTCCTTGTGTTCCTTGTATGCAATGATCAGGCCAAAGTATTTGAGGACCATAGTCAAGAATGATGGTATCATAGGGTTTTTTTTCAGGGTAACAGGAAGCAAAGCTGCAATGGTCTTTGGGGTGCCAGTCTTGGGTTAAGATAACGTGGTCAAAATGATTTATGAGATTATTGACGGCGGGTAAAATAGAATCACCTTGTGGTACGGCAAGTGCTCCACCTAGTAAGAAGTCATTTTGAACATCAATGACGATTAAGGCTTTTTTTTCCATAAATATATTCCTATACGAGATGAGCTTTTACCGTATTTTTAAAAAGCTATATTTCGTCTTGAAGTTTTGAAATGATTTGCTGGATATTGATATTATTTTTATAATTATCAAGCCAAAAGAGGGGAATGGATAAGTTTTTACAATTGGTTTTATAGTTTTTTACGAATTGTAACCACGTACCAATGGGAAGTGCACTGTAGTCATTTGTTGCTACGTGTTGATGTAAAGCTTTCATGATCATTGGGCTTGGAACATCAGATCCCATAAGGCGGCGATCGTTTTGTAAACGTAGTTTAAGCCATATCAAGGCAAGGGGGGAAGACCATTGTTTCCCGTAGCAAAAAATCGATGAAAAAAGGGAAGGATTTTTTACTGCGTAATATAAAGCCCATAAAGCGAAAAAAGAAGGTGCATAGAGAATTGCTTTTCTTTTTGGTACCATATTACATTGATAAGTCGGTTTAATACGATAAAAATACAATGTTATATCTGGTATGGAAAAGAGAGGCAATGTTTGATAACAGGTTTCAGGTACAGCTAAAAAGATTTGTTTTTTGCTTTGTGGAGGGATGTTTTTTTGCATTCAGGACCATACTGGGGCTTGTGAGATTAGAAAAAATGTACCAATATAAAGCAGAAAAGCTTTTGATACGATGTAAGTGCTATTTACTGTACAGTTTCAAAAAGCAAAAGTAGTTTTTTCAAAATCCTAATCTTTAATATCGCACAATATAAAGAGAAATTTATGGCACGTCAATTTATCTATCATATGGCTGGGCTTAACAAGTCTTACGGCAATAAAAAAATTCTAGAAAATATTCATTTGTCTTTTTATCCAGATGCTAAAATCGGTATTTTAGGGCCGAATGGTGCAGGGAAGTCAACTATTTTACGTATTATGGCTGGGCTAGATAAGGAATATACTGGAGAAGCATGGATTTCTGAAGGAGCACGCTGTGGCTACCTACCACAAGAACCTTTGCTTGATGCGAGCAAAGATGTGCGTGGCAATGTGATGGAAGGTGTTGCAGATAAACAGGAAATTCTTGAGCGTTATAACGAATTGATGATGAATTATAGCGAGGAAACAGCTGATGAAAGTGCACAACTTCAGGACATTATTGATAGTCAGAATCTTTGGGATTTAGAAAGTCAAGTGGAAATGGCTATGGCTGCTCTTGGTTGTCCGCCAGCCAATGGGGATGTAACAAAACTTTCGGGTGGTGAGAAGCGGCGTGTTGCACTTTGTAAATTACTTTTGTCAAAACCTGATTTATTACTTTTGGATGAACCGACAAACCATTTAGATGCTGAAACGACGGCTTGGCTTGAAAGGCATCTACGTGAATATCCTGGGTCCGTGCTTTTGATAACCCATGATCGTTATTTTCTCGACAATGTAACGGGTTGGATTTTAGAGTTAGATCGCGGTAGAGGTATTCCTTATGAGGGGAACTATTCTGCTTATTTGGGGGCTAAAGCCAAACGTTTGGCTCAAGAAGGCCGTGAAGAGGCAGCGCGTCAACGTGCTTTATCACGTGAGCAAGAATGGATCGCTTCTAGTCCAAAAGGGCGACAAGCAAAGTCAAAAGCTCGGATTAAGGCTTATGATGAGTTGGTTCAAGCAGCACGTGAACGCCGTCCTGGAGAGGCGCAAATCATTATTCCTATTGGAGAAAGATTAGGACAGGTTGTTATTGAAGTTGATAATCTCTCTAAAGCTTATGGTGAACGTGTCTTGATTGATTCTCTTTCTTTTAAACTTCCTGCTGGTGGCATTGTCGGCGTTATTGGGGCCAATGGTATGGGAAAGTCGACCTTGTTTAAAATGTTGACGGGACAGGAACAGCCCGATTCAGGTCAAATACGTATCGGTGAAACAGTTCACATGAGTTATGTGGATCAGAGTCGCGATTCCTTGGTGGGGAATAAAACTGTTTGGGAGGAAATTTCTGGTGGAAATGACATTATTAAATTAGGCAAATATGAGATGAATAGCCGCGCTTATTGCGGGGCTTTTAATTTCAAGGGGGCAGATCAGCAGCAGAAGGTGGCAAATTTATCAGGAGGGCAGCGCAATCGCGTACATTTGGCGAAGCTTCTAAAAGAGGGGGGGAATGTGCTTCTTCTTGATGAACCGACAAATGATCTCGATACTGAAACATTGGGTGCATTGGAAGATGCATTGGAAAATTTCGCTGGTTGTGCAGTTATCATATCGCATGATCGTATGTTTCTTGATCGATTGGCAACACATATTTTAGCCTTTGAAGGTGATGGTCATGTAGAGTGGTTTGAAGGTAATTTTGCTGAATATGAGGCTGATAAAGTTCGTCGTCTTGGGGGGGAATCTCTTAATCCTAAGCATGCAAATTATAAACCTCTTACACGTTAGAATTTTTTATCTTATCTTAACTTTTTTGAAAAAATAGTGTTGAAAAAATAGTGTATTTTATCGTGTTTGTTATTTTATAAATAAAGTGTGCGTGTATGCTGTGGAAGTTTTTATTTATTGAAAATAGTAAGAGATACTTTATGAAATTATGACCTACATAGGGTTATTCTACTCATGGTATATAATGGGTTATTGCTTGTAAAATTGTAATGAAAAGGAGGGGATGAAGAGTATAGTACTATTTCTACAAATGCTCTGGTCATTGAGCGTTATTCTTTACTTAATAAAAATGCAAGCTGACACCATCATGTTATTTATTTTCTCTCAATGGTGTCAGCTCTTGTTTTGATATGACCATAAAAGGTATTTTTATCTATATGCTTCCTCCGCTTATGAGCTATAGGAGAATGATTTGGATTAATTTGTCATGAATAGGTTTGAAATGAGAGGAATTTACGGTATTCCGGTTTTTTATTCAAGTTGAAAATGATAAACTATTATTATAAATCAATGTGTTATAACTATAACGAGAAGCAGGGAGATAAGATCTGTTCGTTTTTACAGTAGCCTATTTTTTTCATAGTTAATAAAATAGAGAGAACAAAATAGATGAGAATATGCGTTTTATGCTTGACTTTTTTTCTTATAAACAAATGTTTATAAGAATGTTTAGGGGATAATTATGAAAAAAAGTGCAAGTTTAGATGCAATGATTGTGCTGCTGAAAGCGGTCGCAGAAGTAAGCCATTTACGTGTCCTTACGCTCTTGCACCATGAAGATTTAACAATTCCTGATTTTATTTTTATTCTTGATCAGTCGCAAGCATGTATATCACGATATTTACGTTTATTGTACGGAGCACGATTGATTGAGCGTTATCAGAAGGGAGATAGCCTTTATTTTAAGCTTTGTCATGATTTTTGGGGTAAAGACATTGTGATGGGTATTCTTTCGGCTTTGCCAAAGCATGATGTGTTGTTAGCGCACGACTTAGAACGTTTGAAGGGTGTTAAAAAGCAGCGTCAAAAAACGAGGAAGAAGCATTTCCTACAAAATACGTTGCAATGGGATGTATTACGGTCATCCTATATGGCAGATCATGGTGTGGAAAACGCTTTAATTGAAATCATTGGCGATAAACCATTTCAGACGATGCTAAATATTGGAAGAGGTGGAGACTCTGTCTTAAAATTGTTTTCTAATCTTTATACGCATGCGTTGGAAGTTGTGCTTGATAGCAATGTTTTTCACTTGTCTGTTGGAGATACAACTTGTGATTTAGTTATTCTTCATTGGATTTTACATTTTCTTGAAAATCCTGAAATATTTCTTCATGAGATATCAAGAGTTTTGCGTCCTCATGGTCGTTTATTGATTGTGGATTTTGGTTATCATGAAATTGAGTCTTCATATTCTGATCAAGCGCATATGCGTCTTGGATTTTCAGTTTTACAAATAGAACAATGGCTTAAAAATGTTGGACTTGTTCTAGAACAAACGGTTTGTCTTACGCCTATACAAAATGAAAACAGTGAGGAGGGTATGGTTACGCTTTGGCTTGCTCGTGATCCGCGTTTATTGGTGGATGATATCAAAGACAAACAAGTAGATTTTGCATAAATCGCGTTTGTTAACGTGCTTTATTTTCTGATTTTTCTCAAGGAAGAGCGTAGAGATAAAAATTTATTCAATCATTGATAATCTATTGTTTTTTACATTTGTATTATGTTTTTATATGAGAGTCTTGGTGTTTCATAAGGGCGTGGGGGCTGTGTAATGAAAGCACCTTCTATAGAATTAAGCCTATGAGGATCACTATTTAAGGTATTTTGATATCATATTTGTTTTATTAGCCAATATATTAATTTTAAAAGATCATTGATTTTTTAGACTTCAATGAGTGGCTTGAATATAAGAATATTTTTTCATTTACAAGAGAAGATATTTGTCTAAATAATACCGTTTAGAAAAGGAAATGCATCTTTCATACATTTTCTAAATGTGAGAGAAGCTGCAATGATATAACACCGCACAATATAATATAGTGATGTCAAAAATGGTGGTGCCCAATAGATCTTAAGATCTCTCTTTAAAACAGGTGCCTAGATAAGAAGTACCTTAGAGTTTTTCGTGAGGGGTATAAGCAGATGCTCTAAAAAAACGAAAAAATAAAAGAGTAGGACAAGGTGTGATTTTCATGATTTAAAACATAGCGTTATGAGCGTTTTGAAAGTCGTAAAGGCAAATGAAAGGGATGGTAAAGATAAGATGGCAATAGGTTTTTATGTTTCTTTCAAAATGAATGATGGCTTTTTTGAGACTTCTCAAACAGGCGTAAATATTTTCACTCTAATTGAGCATATAAAAGCTGGGACTGTTCACATGGTTCTCATTTGCTCTAATCTTTATCTCAAACATATTGCTATGTTAGGAGCAGGTGTTGATTTACAAGTAATAGAAAAAGTAAAAGCTTGGTAGATGATGCTATAAAATTACTCATAAAGTGGTAATTGATTGGAGTGATATTCTGAATTTTAAAAACATTTTGTACAACAACGGTTATAATAACGCATCTAGCTTTACGTTTATTTCTTCCTACAAGCATTCATATAGGGCGTTCGTCTATGTGTTTTGCATTATTCATAAAAATCAGATTGACGATGATCTATGGATAGTCCGTGGCTTGAAAGTAGGAAAGAAAAGCGTGATGTTACACTAAAGCTTCGTATCTCTTTATCATGAGAAGTATGAAGGTTATTAAAAAGGTTATTAAATAAATCCATTTTTATTGCCAAAAGTGATTTTCTTTCTTTTTGCTTGTCGCTCATCTTATGACGCAGTCCGTGGGTATAGCGTAAAATTGATAGGGCACCATCGTCTTTAGTTTAAGTAAAAGTTGTAAGCCAGCATCATCGTTTTATGTTTCAGTTTCTTATGTTACTGCAGATCTTGCTTTAAAATGGTTCATAGAAGGTATTTTGACTCTTTTTATGCTTTTTATCCATATGCTTCTTCTTGTTTGTGATGTGCGATAGTATGACTATTTATTGATTCAATAGACGAAGATTTAAAATAAGGGAACCTTACATTCTTGAGATCTCTCATGTAAATTGTAAAATGATGCGTTATGATTGTAAATCAATGAATTGTTTAAGTTAGAAGAACAGACTATAATAATTTTTGAGCATAGAAACTACTGTGTGTATTATTTTACGGGATCATTTAAATGATAGAGATTAAGAGAAAATGTTTGCATTGATCTCGGTTTGTTATGTTAAAATGCATTAGAGACTGTTGGTTTTTGTAAATAGTTTATCCTTATTTGGAATGATTATAGGGCGTGATTCGAAACAAATACCTTCAGAGTTCTCATTTTTTCATAAGATTAAGCTGTTTAAATTCTTCATGGATTGTTACATGAGGGATGTGACGATATTTTAATGATCATTTACAGATTTTTTTATAAAGATAGAAGATTTTATTTCTCTAATTTATTGTTTTTATTTAGCTAATTCATAGCTTTTTTGTAAGAAGATGTTTTTCACTTTTTACGGTTATTTGTGTAAGATTTTTAAGATCTACGTTTTTCTTTTTGTAGTGATTGCTGTTGGAAAAGTGATTCTACTTTTACATAGCTTAATTTTTATAGGGTAGATACGTAGAAATTACGTTTTTTTTTATTATGATCATCGGAGTTATGAAAGAAATTATTTAAAAATTATAATAGTCGTAGATTTTAATCGATGATTCTTGAAATAAAATTGCTTCAAATTGGGTCATTTTGAACTTTTTTTGCCTAAATTTAAACATTTTTAAACAATTTATAACCCTTTTATATTTTTTTGCGTAGAGGATGATAAGAATTTCTTGTTGTTTAAAGAAATTTATTCCATAGCAAGAATATTGCATCGGCTATCTTAGTGGTTGATGTGAGAGGACGATCGGGGAACCTCCTCCCCCCCCCCCGCGTGGATCCCCTAGATTGTCTGGCCTGACTGAGGATTTTCTCAGTCAGGCTTTTTGTAATTTTTTAGGGGGTGTTGTAAGGTGTTATTAGGGGGAGGTTTGAGGTTTATTGTTAGTTTCGCCTACCTAAATACACAGAGGGGCAGGTCCTGTTGGGCGGATAGTGTTGACGTATTAATTTTCAATAATTTTATTTTTCTTTATTGAGGCATTGTTGAATGCTATAATGAGAATCATAAAAGGAGTCTATGTTTGTATTCTGTGGTCTTTAGGTAAGAGATAATGGAATCTTTTTCGCGTCGTATTATTTTTATTTTATTTGTATTTTTTATTTTTTTCGCTGTCTTTTTTGCTTCTCGAAGCGGTGTTGTTCATCAGTTTTTTTCCGGTCGCTCTTCTTTTTCTTCTCAGCAGTTTGATGTAACAGAGGAGTTGTTGTTAGAGAGGTTTTTCGTGCTTTTTCCAGATATTATCATGCATCTTTCTAAGATGAATTCTCAACAGCAAAAGTTGTTTATTGAGCAGCTGCGTCGCGATGTAATTGCGCTTGCTTTTAAAAGTGGTCAGAGTCGTGAGCAGGCTCACAAATCCGGTGAAATTATTGCTATGGCTCTTTCAAAAGCGATTTCTCGTCCTGCCTTTGCTAATGCTTATTTTTAGATATTTTTTAGTCGCGCTTTTGAGTTTTATTTTAAGGAGCAAGAGCTTTTCGTGAAGTTTTGAAAAGTGCGAGGAGATAATCAATTTGTAAGATCAAAAATTATCTTATTCAAAAGGTAAGCAATCGGAGTATAAGAATAATGTTGCAGTTATTACAGGAGTGATAGCAAGCCTATCAAGGGTATTGGTCAAGTTAATTGCATTATCAATAACTACAATGACAAAAGCAGTATTGACTATAATAAAACACGTTAGCCGCATTTTACATGCCAATTATTTTTTATTTAATATAGAAAATAAAAAATTTTTAAAGGATTTAAGCTTCCTTTGTTCTACAGATTTTAGGATATTTATTCATTTGTAGGATTTCTGAAAATGAGGAGCAAGGCTGATAAGGTGATAGTCTGTGACAAAGAAAAAATATTTGAATGAAGATGAGAGGTCTATTTTTATTTAAAAAGGCTTTGGGGGTATTGAGTTTTCTAACATTTTTCAAAAAACAGATAAAAGTAATTACTAGGCTTTATTGTAGGGACAAAGACGGATATAGATTTTTTAGAATATTGTTTTATAATGATAATTTATCATTTTCATATTGAGTGAGAATCTTAAGAATTGTAAAATTCCCCCGTTTTAAATTTATTCATGGTGAAAAAATCAAAATCAGTTTCTTGCACACTACAAGTGGGGGGCTTGTGTGGATAAAAGCTCTTTTAAAAAGGAATTAAAAAGCTTCTTTGAGGCATCTTGAGAGCTAAAGGTCTGTTGCAATATTTTGCGTTGGTAAAGAGTATGATGGTTTTAGTATATTTATGAATTTTTATGCGCAATGATGGGGGTAGGGATTTGCTTTGTGATTTGTTGAGGTTTTATCGGACATAAAGAGTGCTGTGGGTGTTTATTAACTAGAGAGAAGCGTTGATAACGGTTTATATTTTTTATGAAACTTTTTTGATATTGAGGATCTTCGGTAAAAAGATGTTCTTGTCTCTTTTGCTTTGTGGGATTGATCTCGATAAAAAAATTAATAATCTTATGTAAAAAATGTTACATCTGTTTAAAATGCTATTTTTTTAATATAAAAATTGAGTGATACAATAGCGATAGCAGCAATTTATAGATTATATCATTTTATTTAATACGCTATAAGATTAATTATAGTCTCTTTATTTTTTTATTTTATGATATAGAGAAATCTATAATTTGTGTATAAAGAGATTTTCTTTTGTTGCAGAGTTTTATCTTGAAATTGTCTTACTCTTTCCTTTTCCAAGCCATTCTTTTGCTTTCTTTTTTTGTACAATACATTTGCAAATTATTTGCGGCTAGAATTTGAGAATGTTTGAGTGAAGAGAAAGAAAATGCAATTTTTGAAAATCTTGTTAAATACAGCGTGTGCTGTATTTTTTGTATTTGATATAAGTTGGACTCATAGTGTTTTAAATGTTGCAGAACCAGGAGAAGCTTCAGTGGCTGTTGCTTCTAAGATTCCTGGTCGCCCTTATGAGTTTCTTATTCAGAAACTTGCGAATAAATATAATGTTCCCGTTAATTTAGCACATGCTGTTGTAAAAGTTGAAAGTAATTATAAGGCAGGTATAAAGGGGGCTGCTGGCGAAATAGGTTTGATGCAAATTAAACCCTCTACGGCACGAGGGTTGGGCTTTAGTGGTTCTGTACAAGATTTGTACGATCCTGCGACCAATCTTGAATATGGTATGCGTTATTTGGCACGGGCGTATAAACTCAGTGGTGGAAGTACGTGTGGTACAATCCTTAAATATAACGCAGGTCATGCTGCAAAAAAAATGAATTCTATTTCGGCAAAATATTGCGCAAAAGTGAAAACTTATCTGGCTTCATTAAAATAAAAACATCTTTTTAGACAGATTTTCTATAAAATATTTTAAAATGCTATTTTCACGGAGCAGAAAATGTTTTATAAATCAATACGTCAGTCGGCTGGGCAGCCGCGCTTGTCTAATGCTGAAATGCGGCAGGTGAGGAAAGTCCGGGCTCCATGGAAAGACGGTGCCGGGTAACACCCGGCGGGGGTGACCCTAGGGAAAGTGCCACAGAAAGTAAACCGCCTATTTTTATAGGTAAGGGTGAAAGGGTGGAGTAAGAGCCCACCGCGCATTCAGTAATGAATGTGGCAAGGTAAACCCCACCGGGAGCAAGACCAAATAGAAATGACGTGCAAGATTTAATTTGCAGCCGATTTCCGGGCGAGTCATTCGGGTAGGTTGCACGAGGCGGATGGTAACATCCGTCCCAGATGAATGGTTGCCATGTAAAGCGTAAGCTTTACTCTACAGAACCCGGCTTATAGGCCGACTGATATTTCATGATGATACGCGATATTTTATAAGATCGATTACATATGGTCTTTTATCGAGCCTGTGTATTTGAAATGGACACTTGAGCAAAGAGTGTTTTAAAAAATTATAACATTTCTTTAAGTATAATGCATTAGGATCTGTTTTGGGATAACTTTAGTTTTTTCGTTCATTGTGGTTAATATGAAAGTTGAAGGCTAGGTTATTCTGAGATCAGTTGCTATGAGAGAGCTGTTGATTTGAGACAGCATAACTTCAAGACGGATTATTTTGATAAAGCAGGATCAAAGAGCTGAACGCCATATTCCAGTGTTGTTGCAGCCAGTTTTGGCTGGGCTTATGCCATTGGTTGGAGCAAAAGTGATTGATGGCACCTTTGGTGCTGGTGGTTACACGCGCGCTTTGCTAAAGGCAGGGGCGGAGGTGATTGCTCTTGATCGTGATCCTCATGCTATTGGTGCGGGACAATCGCTTGTTGAAGAATTTTTTCCACGACTTCGTTTGGTTCATATGGCGTTTTCACAGCTTGATCGCGTCGTTGAAGAAAAGGTTGATGCGGTTATTTTGGATATTGGTGTTTCTTCAATGCAGCTTGATGAAGCAGAAAGAGGTTTTTCTTTTCAAAAAGATGGACCATTGGATATGCGAATGGCTCAGACCGGTTTTACAGCTAGCGATGTTGTAAATCATTTAAAAGCAAGGGATTTAGCGCGAATCTTTAAAATATTGGGAGAAGAGCGTTATGCGGGGCGAATTGCACGGATGATTGAAAAGCGTCGTGTTGTTCAGCCTTTTTTGCGTACAGGTGATTTGGCGTATGCTATCGAAGTGTTGATAGGACGTAAGCCGGGAGATCGTATTCATCCTGCAACACGTGTATTTCAGGCTCTTCGTATATATGTTAATGATGAAATTGGTGAACTTGCACGTGGCTTATTTGCTGCTGAATGCATTTTGAAACCGGGTGGTCGTTTGGGCGTTGTCAGTTTTCATTCTCTTGAAGATCGTATGGTCAAAAGATTTTTTTCTTCTCGTTCAGGAGAATGTATGAGATCGCGCTATCTTCCTGAAATAAAAGCTGCTCCAGCAACATTTTTTTCTTTGTTTAAAGGGGGGATTACGGCAACTAAAGAGGAGTTACAGAAAAATCCACGCTCACGTTCTGCAAGGTTGCGTATTGGTGTACGAACTGAAGCAGAGGCTCTTGCAGCAGATATGAAATTATTTGGTTTAGCAGAGATTGCCAGTTTTGAAGGCAGTAAGAAATGACAGTTTTTCGTACATTTGATATGATTTTAGTGATGATTATGATTTGTATGGCAGGTTTTACTTATAAGGTAAAATATGATGTTCAAAAACGAATGAACGAAGTTCGTCATCTTGAGCATGAAATTGCTGCAGCAAAAAATACGGTAAGTTTGCTTCGTGCTGAGTGGGCTGTAATGATAAGGCCTTCACGCATGCAAAAACTTGCAAAACGTTATCAAAAAGAACTTGGGTTAGAGGTTATACAGCCGCGTCAAATTGTGGAGTTTAAAGACATTCCGGTATGGATACATGATCAAATTGAAGAAGTGATTAAACAAAATATCTTGGAAGATAATCAGGATATTTTGACAAATAATCGGGCTTCTCAGATAAATGGTGTTGTCCAAAAAGGCGCACAATAATGAAATCAACGTTTTTATTCTCACAGAAGAAAAAGCGCTTAAAGAATTCGTTGAATAATCATAGTGTTTCTATTCGTCGTCCTTATTCTAGTCGTCCACGTTTACTTTTTTCGTTGTTCTGCTTTTTAATTTTATATGGAATCATGGGGGCTTGTCTTATTTCTTATGGGTTGGAAGGTGGACAGATTGAAGAAGCAAAGGGGCCAGCCGTTCTGCAATTGATGGCACGACCTGATATTGTTGATCGTAATGGTCGTTTATTGGCAACAGATATTAAAACTTATTCACTTTTTGCTGAGCCACGACGCATTATTGATGTGGATGAAACAATTGAATTGCTCTCAACAGTCTTGCCTGATCTTAATTGGCAGGAAACCTATAAGCGCTTAAAAGGAAAATCTGGTTTTTCTTGGATCCAGCGTGGGTTAACCCCCATGCAGAAGACGCAAATTATGGCTCTTGGTATTCCAGGAATTGGTTTTCGAACTGAAGTTCGTCGTTTTTATCCTGATGGACCTGTAACTTCCCATATTCTCGGTATGGTGAATGTTGATAATCAGGGCATTGCAGGTATGGAAAAATATATTGATGATGCGGGGTTGAGTGCTTTGCGTGCTGCTGGTCTTGCCATGGAAGAATCATTAAAACAAGTTCAGCTTTCGATTGATGTGCGTGTTCAGGCAATTGTTCATGATGAACTTATTCAGGCTATGAAGCGTTATAGGGCAATTGCTGCAGGAGCTGTTATTTTAAATATACATACGGGGGAAGTTTTGGCCTTGGCATCACTACCAGATTTTGATCCTGGAAATCCTATTGAAGCTTTAAAAAGTGATCGTCTCAATCGGATGACGGCAGGAGCTTTTGAAATGGGATCGATCATTAAAAGTTTTACGACCGCCATGGCTCTTGATTCCGATATTTTTCATTTAAACAGTATTATTGATGCTTCAAAGCCAATAAAAGCAAGTAGTGGGTATGTTATTCATGATTTTCATGGAAAAAATCGTCCCTTAACGTTATGGGAGGTTTTTATTTATTCTTCCAATATTGGTTCTGCTAAAGAGGCATTGGCGATAGGGATTGATAAACATCGTAGTTTTTTGCAAAAACTTGGGTTACTGGATCGTCTCATAACAGAGTTGCCTGAAGTTGCCCATCCTATTGTGCCACATCATTGGAAGGATATCCATTCTATGACGATTTCTTTTGGGCATGGTATGGCAACAACACCCTTGCAAACAGCTGTCGGGGCTGCTGCTTTAATGAATGGTGGTTGGTTAATTGCTCCGACATTTTTAAAACGTACAAAAGAACAAACTTTGCACCATGCAAAACGGGTTTTGCATGCTAAAACAAGTCAAAATATGCGTTACCTTTATAAATTAAATAGTGATATTGGTTCTGGACGTAATGCAAAGGTGGAAGGTTATCGTGTAGGTGGTAAGACAGGAACAGCTGAAAAAGTTGAAAATGGAAAATATTCTAAAACAAAAAATTTCAATAGTTTTCTTGCTGCTTTTCCTATTGATGATCCTGTTTATGTTGTTTTAACAATTATTGATGAACCAAAGCCTGCAGAGGGACAGCGTTCAGCAACAGCGGGGATGAATGCTGGACCAATGCTTGCTAATATTGTTCGTCGCACAGCTAGTTTTCTTGGTGTAAAACCCGATTTTAAAAAAGAATATGAGCCGCTTTAAAGTAAAAAGAGCAATTCAAGTTTTGTTAAACAACGGTAAAATGAATATAAAGGTGCATCGTTATGTTGTTTGGAACAGTTTTTACAGAATGTTTTGAAGATCAGAATCTTTCTTCAATGAAAATAACAGGAATCAGTGCAGATTCTCGACAAATCTTGCCAGGCTATGTTTTTGTCGCTGTTCAAGGAAAAAAAAGTGATGGAAGACACTATATAGATGATGCGATAAAGCGTGGTGCACGAGCAATTGTTACAGATTGTCATGCTGTTCTTGAGGATTTATCTGTTCCCGTTTTGCGTGTTTCTAATGTTCGTCATAGCTTAGCGTTGGCAGCTGCACGTTTTTACGGTTCTCAGCCTGAAACGGTCGTTGCTGTGACTGGTACAAGTGGTAAAACATCTGTTGTCTCTTTTATTCGGCAAATTTGGACTCATGTTGGATTTTGTGCTGCGAGTATAGGGACGATAGGTGTTGTTTCTCCTAAACGGAATGTTTATGGTTCTCTCACAACACCCGATCCGGTCGTCTTGCACCGTCTTCTTTGTGAAATTTCTCATGAAGGTGTGACTCATGCAGCTCTTGAAGCTTCTTCGCATGGGCTTGACCAAGGACGACTTGATGGAGTCCATTTAACAGCTGGCGCTTTTACCAATTTAGGGCGAGATCACATGGATTATCACACGGGGGTAGAGGATTATTTGCGGGCTAAAATGAGGTTGTTTGATACACTTTTGCCTGTATCTGCTCCTGCTTTGATTTTTGCTGATGATGTCTATTCACAAAAGGTTATTGATGTTGTTACACAAGCGCGCCGTCGTGTCTTGACAATTGGTCGTAAGGGGCAATTTATCACGATTAATCGTGTCGAACATCAACGCTCAAAACAGTGTATTGAGTGTCGTGTGCAAAACAATATTTATACATTTGATTTGCCTTTAGCTGGAGATTTTCAGGTAGCCAATGCGCTTATGGCAGCGGGGTTAGCAATTGCAACGGGTGTTTCACCTCGTAAAGTTTTTTCTGCGCTTGAAACTTTGCAAGGGGCACCTGGGCGGTTAGAATTTGTCGGAAAGACAGAAAATAATGCGCCTGTTTATATTGATTATGCCCATAAACCAGAAGCTTTGGAACAGGTTTTGCTTTCTGTTCGTCCCTTTACGCAAGGGCGTTTGATTGTTGTTTTTGGTTGTGGAGGAGATCGTGATCAAGGAAAAAGACCTTTGATGGGAAAAATTGCGGCGGATAAAGCGGATATTGTTATTGTAACGGATGATAATCCTCGCACAGAAATACCAGAAAAAATACGCAAGGATATTTTACAGGCAGTGCCAACAGCAATAGAGATAGCAGATCGTGGTGAGGCTATTTCTTACGCGGTGGAGCTTTTGAAAGCTGGTGATACATTAATCATTGCTGGAAAAGGTCATGAGGAAGGCCAAATTATAGGGCAGACAACTTATCCTTTTTCAGATCGTCTGAAAGCGATAGAAGCTCTAGAGGACCGAAAGAAATGACAGCTTTATGGGATAAGAAAGCACTTGTTGCAGCTATTGATGGTGTCGTAGTGGGAAGTATGCCAGAAACTTTTTCTGGGGTTTCCATTGATAGCCGTACTCTTGCGGAAGGTGATATTTTTTTCTGCATAAAGGGGCATCATCTTGATGGTCATGATTTTGCTGCGCAAGCTTATGCACGAGGTGCAGGTGTTCTTATTGTTGCGGAACATCGTTTGAGGGATATGAAAAAGATATCGGCTCCACTTGTTGTTGTTCCTGATGTTTTGCAAGCCCTAGAAAAACTTGGGAAAGCTGCACGCAAACGTTCAAGAGCTAAAATTATCGCGATAACAGGATCGGTGGGAAAAACAACAACAAAAGAAGCTTTGAAACAAGTACTTGCAACGGCTGGGAATGTTCATGCGAATCTTGCTTCTTTAAACAATTGCTGGGGGGTTCCGCTTAGTTTAGCGCGGATGCCGATGGAGAGTGATTATGGTATCTTTGAAATTGGCATGAATCATAAAGATGAAATTCGCCCTCTGGTCAAGCTGGTTTGTCCGCATGTTGCTCTCATTACGCATATTTGTGCAGGGCATATGGGTTTTTTCAAAAATCTTGAAGAAATAGCAGAGGCAAAAGCTGAAATTTTTGAAGGATTAGATGAGAAAGGAATTGCTATTTTAAATGCGGATAGTGATTTTTTTTCTTATCTCGTTCAAAAAGCAAAGCAATGCGGTGTAAGAAAGATCTTAAGCTTTGGTGAGACTAAAAATGCTGATTATCAAGCGCGAGATATACGTCTTCTAACTGATCGTTCTTCTATGATTGTACGTATTAGGGGGCGGGATACGGAGATTCAAATTGGCGCTCCCGGACGCCATATTGTGCAAAATAGTTTAGGGGTTACTGCTGCTTGTGATGCTATGGGGGTCGAGTTAGAGCCTGTTTTTCTTTCTTTTCGCTATTTTTCTTCTCAAAAGGGGCGAGGTATTCGTTATCGACTGTCTTTATCAAATGGGGGTGAATTTTATCTCATTGATGAAAGCTATAATGCAAATCCTGCTTCTATGCGTGCTGCACTTGAGCTTCTTGCTACAGGACCGATAGGGAAAGAGGGGCGGCGAATCGCTGTTTTAGGGGATATGCTAGAGTTAGGGGAGTATAGTGAAAAGCTTCATCGTGATTTAATAAAGCCAATACGTCTTTCCGGTGCTAATCCAGTTTTTCTATTTGGTGAGGCGATGAAATCTTTAGTCAGTGATTTGTCTGCTGGTGTTAAGGTTCATTATGCTGAAAATATTGAGAAAATTTTGTCGCTTCTTTTAGCAGAAATTTCTTCTGGAGATCTGCTTATGGTTAAATCATCCAATAGCCTTTGTTCATCAAATATTGTGTCTGCATTGCTTGAACGCTATAAAGCGGTTTCTTCATAGTTTTAAGAGGTTTTTTGTACCATGATGCTGTTTTTTTCTTCTTTTAGTGATTGGCTTCCAGGTGTGAATGTATTTCGTTATATTACTTTTCGCACGATAGCGGCTATGCTTACTTCGGGGCTTATCGTCTTTTTGTTTGGACCTAGCATCATTGCTTCTCTTAAATTGCGGCAGGGTAAGGGGCAACCGATTCGTGCCGATGGTCCTCAAACACATTTTAAAAAGGCTGGAACACCTACAATGGGTGGATTGATGATTTTAACCGGCATTGTAGTATCAGCATTTTTGTGGTGTAATTTATCGAATATTTATTTTTGGGTATCGCTATTGGTTATGCTTTTTTTTGGGGCAATTGGATTTTATGACGATTATCTTAAGGTCACAAAACAAACAGACAAAGGATTTTCTGGGAAAGCACGGCTAAGCTTGGAGTTTTCTGTTGCGGCAATTGCTGCTTTTGTCATACTGAAAATTGGCTCATCTGGATTCGCTTTGCCTTTTTTGAAAGATTATCTTATCAATTTGGGCTGGTTTTTTATTCCTTTTTCTGCTTTTGTCATTGTCGCGACGGGTAATGCAGTTAATTTGACGGATGGACTTGATGGGCTTGCTATTGTTCCTGTGATGGTTGCAGCCTTATCTTTTGCTCTGATTGCTTATCTTTCTGGTAATATGAATTTTGCTGATTATCTCCAAATCCATTATGTATCGGGAACAGGTGAGTTGGCTGTTTTATTGGGAGCTGTTGTTGGAGCCGGGCTTGGTTTTTTATGGTTTAATGCACCACCTGCAGCTATTTTTATGGGAGATACTGGTTCGTTGGCTCTTGGAGGATTATTGGGGACTGTTGCGGTCGCTACGAAGCACGAAATTGTTTTGGCTCTTATTGGTGGGCTTTTTGTTGTGGAAGCTTTTTCAGTCGTTATTCAGGTTGGTTATTTCAAATTAACAAGAAAACGCGTGTTTCTTATGGCACCGATACATCATCATTTTGAGAAAAAAGGCTGGACTGAGAGCCAAGTTGTGATACGCTTTTGGATTATTTCAATTGTTCTTGCTCTTATTGGTCTTTCAACACTTAAATTGCGGTGAGATTTTGATTTCTGTTGCGTGTTATAAAGGACAAAAAGTTGCTCTATTTGGATTAGGGAAGTCTGGACTAGCAACGGCACAAGCATTGATGCGTGGCGGCGCAGAAGTGGTGGCGTGGGATGATAGTCCTTCAAGCGTGCAAATGGCTTTTCGGCACAATATTCTAACGCGAGATCTGCGTTATGAAGATTGGTCAGAATTTGTTGCATTGATTTTAGCTCCTGGAGTTCCTTTAAATTATCCTCGACCGCATTGGGTTGTTGAAAAAGCACGAAAAAAAAATATAGAAATTATCGGTGATATTGAATTATTTTCTCGGGCGCGCCATCATTTTTTACAGCATTATGGTTTTTGTGATCAAGATGTTCCTTTCATTGCGATTACGGGGACGAATGGGAAGTCAACCACAACGGCTTTACTTGCGCATTTGTTGGAAAAAATGGGTTATGACGTGCAGATGGGGGGAAATATCGGAAAGGCAATATTGACGCTTAAACCATTTGTTAAAAAACGTATCTATGTGATTGAGTGTTCATCGTTTCAAATTGATCTTACTCCCTCTCTTCAGCCGACCATTGGACTTTTATTGAATTTGACACCTGATCATATTGATCGACATGAGAGTTTTGCCTGTTATGTGCAAACCAAAAGGTATCTGATTGCTCAGGCTTCTCAGGCTTTTATTTCAGTTGATGATGAAGCTTGTCAGGTTTTATATCAACAGTTACTTCATGAAGGGAAGAAAATTTGGGCAGTTTCCAAGGATCATTTTGTTGAAAATGGTTTTTATGCAGATGGGACAAAGCTCTTTTCTGTTTGTCAAGGACAGTGTCATATGCTTGCAGATCTAGCGTCTATGACTGCTTTGCGCGGACGTCATAATGCGCAAAATGCCCTTATGGCATTAGCAACGTTGCAAGCTTTAAAAATAACCGATCCCTCTATGAATGAGCATTTAGCAAGTTACAAAGGGCTTGATCATCGTATGCAGCAGGTGCGTAAAATGGGGGCGATTTTGTTTATCAATGACAGCAAGGCGACTAATGCAGATGCAACAGCTCCTGCGCTTTCCACCTTTAATGATATTTTTTGGATTGTTGGGGGACAGGCAAAAAAGGGAGGAATAGAGTCTCTTAGAGAATTTTTTCCTAAAATTCGTAAAGCCTATTTGATTGGGAGCGCGGCGGAAGAATTTGCTCGCACTATTGGATCTGCTTTTCCCTTTTCTATGAGTTTAACTTTGAAAAATGCGGTGCGTGAAGCAGCTGTTGACGCAATGGGTTGTAAGGCAAAAGAGGTGACGATTCTTTTGTCACCTGCTTGTGCAAGTTATGATCAATTTAAAAATTATGAAATGCGAGGCGAAGCATTTGTCTCTTTTGTGATGCAGTTACCATAAAAAAAGCATCAGTTATAAAAAATATTTTTGCGTTAAGAATCCAGAATCTTTTTTTGTGTAATTTAGTTTTTAAAGTGTTTGTTAAACAGGCTGGGGAACCATATCACTTTGAGACAATTTATAAAATGGATAAGGTGGATATCATGGTTACGCGTGCAGATAGGGATCCGATTGCTAATTGGTGGTGGACGATTGATCGCTCTATCTTTGCTGCTTGTTTAATTTTAATGGGAATTGGTATTATGCTGTCTTTTGCTGCCAGTCCCACTATTGCAAAAAAAATCGGAATTGCTGATAGTTTTTATTTTGTTCGGTGGCATATCATTTTCAGCATTTCAGCATTTTTTATGATGGTTACCATTTCTTTTTTTTCGCTTTCTAATATTCGTCGTTTATGTGCTCTTTTGCTCATTGTAACACTTGCTCTTATGGTTGCAACCTTATTTTGGGGACCAGAATTAAAGGGAGCACGGCGGTGGATTCTGCTCTTTGGGTTTTCTGTACAGGCTTCAGAGTTTATGAAGCCAGCTTTTGTAGTTATGTCCGCTTGGCTTTTTTCGGAACAGATACGCAAAAGGGGAATTTGGGGTTATACGTTAGCGATTGTACTTTATGGCATTTGTTGTGTGCTTCTGGTTTTGCAGCCTGATATTGGACAAACAGTTTTAATAAGTGCAACATGGGGGGGGCTGTTTTTTATTGCTGGTGTACCTCTTACCATTATTTTTCTCTTTCTTATTTTAGGCGTTGTAGGAATTATTTTAGCTTATCTTTTTCTGCATCATGTGCGCGAGCGTATCAATGGTTTTTTGACAGGTGAAGGAGATACTTTTCAAGTGGACGTAGGGCGTGAGGCTATTTTGAATGGTGGTTGGTTTGGGCAAGGTCCCGGAGAGGGAACAGTAAAACGTATCATTCCTGATAGCCATACAGATTTTGTGTTTTCCGTTGCTGCTGAAGAATATGGTATTATTCTTTGTTTATTAATTATGATGCTTTTTGGATTTATCGTTATGCGTTCATTGTATATAGCCATGAATACACGTGATTCCTTTATACGTCTTGGTATTGCTGGCATAGCAATGATGATAGGCTTTCAGTCAGCTATTAATATGGCCGTTAACCTTCACTTAATTCCTCCAAAAGGCATGACATTGCCTTTTATTTCTTATGGCGGTTCTTCGATGGTGGCGATTGCGTTTTCAATGGGTATTTTGCTCAGTTTAACACGTCGTTGGCCAGAAGCACGCCTTTCAGCTTTTTCTTCCTCTTCTGTCTTGGATACCCCTTATGAATGATAAAAAAGTTATTGTTTTAGTGGCTGGTGGTACAGGTGGACATCTTTTTCCTGCTGAAGCTCTTTCTGTTGAATTAAGGCAGCGTGGATATGATGTTCATTTAATAACAGATGAAAGAGCACGATCTTTTGTTCGGTGCTTTGATGAAGAGCATACTCATATCGTTTCATCGGCAACATTTATACGTCGCCATCCTTTTGCTTTGATAAAGACGTTTTGGTCTTTGTTAAGGGGTATGGGTCAATCGTTGGTGTTGTTTTATAAATTACGTCCTGTTCTTGTTGGAGGGTTTGGGGGGTATCCGAGCTTTCCTCCTCTTTTTATTGCGGCCTTAACGAGGCGTGTAACATTTATTCATGAACAAAATGCTGTTATGGGACGTGCCAATCGGATGTTGGCAATTTTTGTGCGTGCAATCGCTGGCGGTTTGTTATCGCCAAATGGCGCTTATGCTCATAAAATACTTTTGACGGGGAATCCTGTCCGTGAGGCTGTGTTGAAGGCGGCCAAAATTCCTTATCATTCTTCAGAGGGGGAAAAGCCATTTAATTTTTTGATTTTTGGAGGTAGCCAAGGGGCTTCTGCTTTTTCACATATTGTTCCAGAAGCTATTGCTTTACTTGATGATAAGAACCGTAAACGTTTACGAATTGTGCAGCAAGTCCGAGGTGAAGCAGGAGGGTTGATCAAAATTTATCGTGATATGGGTGTACAAGCAGAGGTTGCTCCTTTCTTTGATGATATGGCTGAACGTATGGCACATGCCCATTTTATTTTATCGCGCGCTGGGGCTTCGTCCGTTTGTGAGATAGCGGTGATTGGTAGACCTGCTTTACTTATTCCCTATCCCCATGCTTTAGATCATGATCAGGCTGCCAATGCAGCTCTGCTTGCTCGTGTAGGTGGTGCGCAAATTGTATCAGAAAAAGATTTAAATGCACAAAAGCTTTCTTCTCTTTTAATGCATGCTTATTGTGCGCCCCATTTATTGGAAAAACAAGCGCTTGCTGCAAAAAAAGTTGGTCAACCTCATGCAACCCGTTACCTTGCTGATATGGCTGAATCCTTGATTGCAGGGCGATTGTTGTCAGATATAAAAGAGGAGCTTTTTAATGAAAATGCCACTTGATATAGGCGTTATCCATTTTATCGGAATCGGGGGAATCGGTATGAGTGGAATTGCGGAGGTTTTTTATAATCTTGGCTATAAAGTTCAAGGGTCAGATCAAGTTGATAGTGCAAATGTTGAACGTTTGCGGAGAAAAGGAATTAACGTTTATATAGGTCATTGTTCTGAAAATTTAGGGAATGCAGAGGTTGTTGTTTTTTCTACTGCCGTTAAAAAAACAAATCCTGAGTATATTGCTGCAAAGGAAAGACATTTGCCGCTTGTCAGACGTGCAGAAATGCTGGCGGAGCTGATGCGGTTTCGGCGCGCAATTGCGGTAGGTGGTACGCATGGTAAAACAACGACTACATCAATGGTTGCAGCCCTTCTTGATGCTGGTCATTTTGATCCAGTGGTGGTTAATGGCGGTATTATTAATGCTTATGGTACGAATTCTCGTACAGGAGATGGTGATTGGATGATTGTTGAGGCTGATGAAAGTGATGGTACATTTTTAAAGTTGCCTGCTGATATTGCTGTTATTACCAATATTGATGCTGAGCATTTGGATCATTATGGAAGCTTTGATGCTGTGCGTGAGGCGTTTCGGCAATTCGTAGAAAATGTTCCTTTTTATGGTTTTGCTGTTTTGTGCCTTGATCATCCAGAAGTTCAGGCATTGGCGGGTCGTATTGATGATCGTTGGGTGATCACTTATGGTGCAAATCCACAAGCGGATGTTCGTTTTCTTAATCTTTTGATGGATGGTCAAAAAACGCATTTTGATGTTCTTGTTCGCTCACGCAAAACAGGAAGAAAGATTGAGTTGAAAAATTTGCTTTTGCCTATGGCAGGACAGCATAATGTTGCGAATGCAACGGCGGCGATTGCTATTGCGCATGAACTTGGCATTTCAAATGAAGCTATAAAAAGGGGGTTAGCAGAATTTGGCGGAGTAAAGCGGCGTTTTACGCGAACAGGAAGTTGGCGGGGTATTGAAATATTTGATGATTATGGACATCATCCTGTTGAAATAAAGGCTGTTTTGCGTGCAGCACGTGAGAGTGCAAAAGGGCGTGTTATTGCGATTGCACAACCCCATCGTTATTCACGTTTATATCATTTATTTGATGATTTTGCTGCTTGTTTTAATGATGCAGATACAGTGTTGATTACGCCCGTTTATGCGGCTGGTGAAGAGCCTATTATAGGATTTGGTTCTCAAGAATTGGTAGAGCATATTAAAATGTCGGGTCATCGTGATGTGCGCTTGATACATGGTCTGGAAGATGTCGTGTCTCTTGTCTCAAAATTTGCTCAGGCAGAGGATTATGTTGTTTTTCTTGGTGCTGGCAATATCACACAATGGGCTTGTTCATTGCCGCATCAGTTAGCGTTACTGGATGGTCATGATAAATTTTCAGAACATTGATGGTAAGGCGCTATTGGCGCAATTGCAACCGCTGTTAGGTGGCGTAAAAGGTAAACTTACACCTAATGTTGAGATGCGTAAGGTAACGTGGTTTCGTACAGGTGGGTTGGCAGAACTTTTTTATCAGCCTGTTGATGAAGAAGATTTGGCTCTCTTTCTTCAAAATTTGCCTGAATTTGTTCCTGTAACAATTGTAGGTATCGGTTCTAATCTTCTGGTGCGTGATGGGGGCGTTCCTGGTGTTGTGATTCGTCTTTCACCAAAAAATTTTGGGCAAGTACAGCAAGTTTCTCCAAAAGGATTTTTAGTTGGTGCTGGTACGGCGGCTAAACATTTAGCTGCTGCCGCTTTAAAGGCAGAAATTGCAGGTTTTCATTTTTATCATGGTATTCCCGGTGGTCTGGGAGGAGCTCTCAAAATGAACGCGGGTGCGAATGGTGTTGAAACCGCAGCGCGTGTTGTTGAGGTCTATGCGCTGGATCGTAAAGGACAACGTCATATTTTGAGTTTGAAAGATATGCGTTATTCCTATCGCCATTGTGATATTCATAAAGATTTTATTTTTACGGCAGCTTTATTGGAAGGTGAACTCGGTAATAAAGATGATATTCGTGCTTCTATGGATGAAGTTGCCCTCCACAGAGAAACAGTGCAACCTATTCGTGAAAAGACAGGGGGATCGACTTTCAAAAATCCTGAGAATGGATCTGCGTGGCGCGTGATTGATGAAGCAGGGTGTCGTGGTTTACGAATTGGTGGTGCTCAAATGAGTGAGATGCACTGTAATTTTATGATTAATACAGGGCAAGCAACAGGATATGATCTTGAAGCATTGGGAGAAACAGTGCGTGCGCGTGTTTTTGCAAATTCAGCCCACCTTTTACAATGGGAAATAGAACGTATAGGCCAATTTGAGCGTGGTCGAAGTGTTTCTTCTTTTGATCCATTTGATTGATTTATTGTTCACTAAAAAGTGCAAATAAAAAATTGAGTCATTTCAAAGAGATAATGAAAAATTTCTATTAAGAATCAATAAATTAACAAAGAATCTCTTGCATCAGGCTTTTGAGTCTGATTCATTATACAAAATGCTAGGTTATTGATTCGCAAAGATAAACTTTGTTTTTCCTGTATGTGGTGCTTATATGTTCTATATAGACTACATATAGTATGCGAAAGAGGGTGATTTATTATGAAAGATAAACATATAGCTGTATTAATGGGAGGTTTTTCTTCTGAACGGTCTGTAAGTTTATCTTCAGGGGCGGCTTGTGCGGATGTTTTAGAGGTGCAGGGGTATCGTGTGAGCCGCGTGGATGTTGATGCTCATATTGCTTCTGTTCTTGAACAGTTGCAGCCCGATATTGCCTTCAATGCATTGCATGGTCCATTTGGTGAAGATGGTCGGATTCAGGGGATTCTTGAATATTTAAAAATTCCTTATACCCATTCTGGCGTGATGGCATCCGCTTTGGCAATGGATAAGGGGCGTGCAAAAATTATTGTTGCAAATGTTGGGGTTTGTGTTGCTCCTTCTCGTATTATGAGCCGCTTTGCTTTGGGTCGAACGCATCCCATGGAGCCTCCTTATGTAATTAAACCTGTGTGTGAAGGCTCAAGTTTTGGTGTTGTCATTGTTCAGGAAAATGAAGCTGCACCGCCGCATAATATTGGGGGAGATGAGTGGGGATATGCCGATGAGGTGATGATTGAAAAATATATTCCTGGTCGTGAATTGACCTGTGCTGTTTTGGGGAATGAAGTGCTGGATGTGTGTGAAATTCTTCCCGATAAAGACTTTCCATTCTACGATTATGACTCAAAATATAAAACGGGTGGTTCTCTTCACATTTGTCCTGCACAACTTTCACTAAATATTTACCAAAGTGTGCAAAGAATGTCTTTAGCAGCCCATCAGGCGATAGGGTGTCGAGGTGTTAGCCGTTCTGATTTTCGTTTTGATGAGAAAACGGGAGAATTGGTTTGGCTTGAAATTAATACGCAACCCGGTATGACATCGACGTCCCTTCTTCCTGATATTGCAAAAGTGAGCGGTCGTACTTACAGCGATATTGTTCAATGGATGGTGGAGGACGCATCATGTATGCGTTGAATGTGAATAAAACAAATGTTCCGATGGAGGTGCTTTTAGTGCCGGCTTTGCCACGTCTTTATCGTCGTTTTCTTCGGTTTATGTTTGAGTTTGTTTTTGTCAATATTCATATTCCACGTCATTTCGGTTCTTTTGCTGTTATATGGTTTTTCTTTGTTACAGCTTTTTATGGACTTTCATCAAGTGGTCAGATGGCTGTGATCGTAAACACGATTATATCGGGTAGTAGTTTTGTGGTCACTCATGTTGATATAAGCGGTAATAAGCGCTTGGCAAAGCGGGATATTTTTAAAATTTTAAAACTTGATGTTGCGCCTTCTATATTCACATTTGATGTTGAAAAAGCACGTTCTCTTTTGGAAAAACAGGCTTGGGTTCAATCAGCAAATGTTCAAAAGATTTATCCCAATAGAATGCGCATTTCCATCGTTGAGCGTGAACCTTATGCCATTTGGCAACATGATAGCATAATGGATATTGTCGATAATACGGGGCGCGTCATTGTACCTTTTAAAGGAGAAATTGTTCGGGATCTGCCTCTTGTGGTTGGGCAGGGTGCGCAAAATGCTGCTAAAGGATTTATTCAAGCGCTGTCAGTCTATCCGGAAGTATATGATCGTATTCGTGCTTTTGTGCGGATAGGTAATCGACGTTGGGATCTTGTTTTGGATAATGGAATGCGCGTTATGTTGCCTGAAAATGGTGCAATTGAAAGGCTTTCCCCTCTTGTTTCATCCGGTGCAATGCAAGATCTTTTATCGCGCGATATTCTCAGTGTTGATTTACGTCTTGCTGATCGAATTACTGTTTCTTTATCAGATGAAACGTTGGAGCGTTATCATGCTACTATAGCAGAAGAAGAACGTATTTTAAAGGCACGAAAGGCAGGAAACCCATGATGTTGCTTAGATCACATCATCGGGGGGGGCGTAAAACACGTTTTTTAACGGTTCTTGATGTCGGTTCAAGTAAGATTGTTTGTCTTATTGCCTGTTTGCGTCCTTTGAAGCATGCGCACTATTTACATGGTCGTACACATTCTATGGAGATTCTAGGCTTTGGAGTGCAGCGTTCACGTGGTATTAAATCCGGTGTTGTCATGGATATGTTTGCAGCAGAACAGTCAATACGCTTGGCTGTTGATGCGGCAGAAAAAATGGCTGGTTTGGTGGTAGATTCAGTGATTGTGAATTTTTCCTCAAGTCGGTTACAAAGTGCTTTGATTAATGGAAAGGTCCATTTGAATGGTCGTGAAGTTACCAAGCGTGATATGCGTATGGTCTTTTCAGATGTTTCGCGTAAAGCTTTTGATGCTGAACGTCATGTTATGCACTCAGTTCCAGTTTCTTATGTATTGGATGGAGATAAAGGAATTTCTGATCCTATCGGAATGGCAGGGGAAACATTTGGTGTTGATGTGCATGTGGTAACAGCAGAAACAGCCTCTTTGCGTAATTTAGAAACTTGTATTAATCGTGCACATTTGAGTGTTGAGGCAATGGTTGCTACTCCCTTTGCAAGTGGTCTTGCTGTCTTGATGAATGATGAGGCGCATTTAGGGGCTGCATGTATTGATTTTGGTGGTGGAACAACAACATTTTCAGTGTTTTTTGAGGGAAAATTTGTCCATGCGGATGCTCTTGCTGTTGGGGGGCATCATGTCACTCTTGATGTTGCGCGCGGATTTTCTATGTCTCTAACAGAGGCGGAACGTTTAAAAGTTGTTTATGGTTCAGCTTTTTTAACAAGTGCTGATGAGCGGCAAATGATTAATGTAGCCGAAATTGGGAATGAACAGCGTGAAAGTCAATATCCTCGCGCGGTTCTTGGGCGTATCATTCGTGCGCGTGTTGAAGAAATTTTAGAAATGGTCCGTGATTGTTTAAATCGTTCTGGTTTTGGTCACATCATTGGTAAACGTGTTATTTTGACTGGGGGAGCAAGCCAGTTAACAGGATTGCCAGAAATGGCGCGTACTATATTAGGAAGAAATGTTCGTATCGGGCGGCCTTTAGGTATTTCGAGGCTTCCTTCTCTTGCAAAAGGGGCGGCGTTTACATCTGCTGTTGGGTTGTTAATTTATCCGCAATTGGTGGGTTTTGAAGAAAAAACAATGCAGGTGGCAGGAAATCATTTATCGATGGGCACGCGTGGGTATTTTCAGCGTGTTGGTCAGTGGTTGCGTGAGAGTTTTTAGTTAAGTCTAGTTGGATAAATTTCATCGCTTTGGCTTGCGGTGTCTTATGAGAAGGAAAAGAAAATGACGATTAATCTGCATCGGCCAGATATCGCGGAATTGAAGCCACGCATTACCGTTTTTGGTGTTGGAGGTGGTGGCGGGAATGCCGTGAATAATATGATAAATGCTGGTCTTCAGGGAGTTGACTTTGTTGTTGCAAATACGGATGCACAGGCTTTGGCTATGTCAAAGGCTGAACGTGTTATCCAACTTGGAGCAGCTGTGACAGAAGGTTTGGGTGCTGGTGCTTTACCGGAAGTTGGACAAGCGGCGGCAGAGGAATGTATTGATGAAATTATTGATCATCTTGCAGATTCTCATATGGTTTTCATTACGGCTGGTATGGGGGGAGGAACTGGAACAGGGGCTGCGCCCGTTGTTGCTCGCGCAGCGCGTGAAAAAGGTATTTTGACTGTTGGTGTTGTGACAAAGCCGTTTCAGTTTGAAGGCGCACGTCGTATGAAAACGGCAGAGGCAGGTATTGAAGAATTACAAAAGTCTGTCGATACATTGATTGTTATTCCCAATCAAAATCTTTTCCGTATTGCAAATGATAAGACAACGTTTGCTGATGCTTTTGCTATGGCTGACCAAGTGCTTTATTCTGGTGTTGCTTCCATTACGGATTTGATGATTAAAGAGGGTTTGATTAACCTTGATTTTGCTGATGTTCGTTCTGTTATGCACGAAATGGGTCGAGCCATGATGGGAACGGGTGAGGCATCTGGTGAAGGGCGTGCTTTGGCTGCAGCTGAAGCCGCTATTGCAAACCCATTGTTGGATGACACCTCTATGCGTGGGGCGCGTGGTTTACTGATTTCTATTACGGGCGGTCGTGATATGACTCTCTTTGAGGTTGATGAAGCTGCTAATCGTATTCGTGAAGAAGTGGATGCTGATGCGAATGTAATTTTTGGCGCTATTGATGATGAGTCATTGGAAGGTGTTATTCGTGTTTCTGTGGTTGCCACCGGTATTGATCGTGAAGTTAGTGATGTGGTTCAGTCTTCTCATTCTCAGCTTCAAAGGCCTGCTTCTTCAATGCGCAAGAGTGATCCTGGAACGTCACACAGTTCTTTTCATGTTCAGTCATCGCCACTGCGTTCTGAGTCAATGGTAGAAGTGATCGAATCACTTGAAATAGAGAAGGGTAAATCAACCGGAGAACAGTTTCGTCCCAAAAGTCAAATTTTTGCGCATCCTGCAGAAGCAATGACGACACGAAATGCGACGAATGCTGTTGCGTATGGTTCAAATACTGTTCAGGAACAGAGATCAAATATGCCCCGTATGCAAGTAAGCCGTGGTTTTCAACAGACTATGACGGCTCCCGTGAGTATGGAGGCAACAGCGCATGTTCTTGATGAGACGACAGGGGTTGTGAAGCAAAAAGAAAAGCCAGTGCAACCAAAACAAATGCAACAAATGCAAGCGCGCGCTCCAATGCGTATGCCTGAGTTAAAGGATTTTCCTCCTGTTGCTCATGGACAAAGTCAAAGAGCATCGGTGACTGATCAAGGTCCTCGTAATCTTTGGCAGCGTTTGAAACAGAGCTTAACACATCGTGAAGAAGCAGAGCCAGAAGCGAGGCTGGAGCCTGCTGTGAGATCATCTCAGCAGCAAGAGTCTCATGTTTACAATAAAAATTCTCAGGCACTTTCTCAAGATGCTTCTGTTTATGTTCCACGTCGTTCTGGTGAGTTGCACCCTCAGGTACCACAAGATCAGCGTACTTTTATAAGTGAAGAAGATCAGTTGGAAATACCAGCATTTTTACGTCGTCAGGTAAATTAATTGATGAAAAATGAGACAAAGTAAGAAA